>DATNGI010000048.1:0-15635 GCA_035605955.1 Rhizomicrobium sp. | reverse complement strand
ACGAACTTCGCACGCCGCTCAACGCTGTCCTGGGTTATTCCGAACTCATGATGCACGGGATAGGGGGCGCGCTTACCAAAAAACAAACTGAGTATCTTGAATATATTCATCAAAGCGGTGCGCATCTTCTGAATATAATTTCCGACATACTGGATCTGTCAAAAATCGAAGCCGGGCAGTTCATACTTCATAAAGAAGAAACCAACCTACGCTCTCTCATCGATGTATGCCTGTTGATGTTAAGGGAGCGGGCGTCTGCAAAAGGGTTGAACCTGGCCGCGGATATCCCGCCGGTGCTGCCGACGATCGAGATCGATCCGCTACGTCTTAAACAGGTTATTCTGAATCTGCTTTCGAATGCCGTTAAGTTTACGGCCGAAGGGTCGGTTACGCTGTCGGCACGTTGTCATGCGGCAGATGGTTGCGTTCTCACAGTTTCGGATACGGGCGTTGGAATGACGCCGGCCGAACTTGAAATTGCGCTCCAACCCTTTGGACAGGTCGAAAGCGCTTTTTCGCGTAATCATGATGGGGCGGGGCTAGGTTTGCCGATTGCGCATCACTTGGTGAAGCTACATGGCGGACAAATGACACTCGAGAGCAGGAAGGGCTATGGAACAGTCGTTACGGTTGTGCTGCCGCTCTCGTTCAATCGTCGAACTGAGCTGCAGAGCGAACCGACATTGAAGGCTGCGTCAGGGAATTGATGGAGGCCAAATGCAGGCCGCGCACGCTTTGAAGCGCAGGGCATAAAGTTGTTGTTCTGGCGAGCCAAGCAGGAGAGCTCGGCCACACCATAACATCGACCATGCAGATCAATCCTTCCGGATTGCAACACGACCCTTCCTTGAGTTCCGCTCAAAGCACGCTCGATCAATGTCGATCCGAAGCCCTTTCGGGTCGGCGGTTGCACTGGCGGTCCGTTTTGTTCCCGCCAGATCAGGCAGATTTCTGGCTTTTCCTTCCGGCTGAATTCTTTCCAATCAATGGAAACTCGGCCCGCTCGCCCATCGGGCCGCCGAAAGGCGGTCTTTTGTTTTGGGGCATTCGCCGCTCAGTCGCGATAGCGGGTGAGGGCGTCGCCCAAGGCGTCTTTCAGCGGGCCGAGCCAAGGTTCGAATTTCCGCCATTGATCCAGCCCGTCCCGGAAGATGGGCTGGCGCACCTGTTCCGAGCTGGGTGTGCGTACGCTGCGCTTGTTTTCATGGAAGCTCATGCAGGCGGGTTCAAAGTCGAGGTCGCAATGATCCAGGATCCACCGCACCTGGCCTTCCAGATTCTCGACCAGATCTTCGTGCTGAACCCGTAGGACGCGCCCGGGCAAGACGTCGTCCCAATGGCACATCAGGCCGAGATAGGTCCGGTAGTAACGCGCAATATCTTCCGCGCTATACGAGAATTCCTGACCATGGGCGAAGAGCTGTTTCAGATTGCTGAAGCAGCAGGACATGGGTTCGCGCCTGGCATCGATAATCTTCGCATTGGGCAGCATCAGATGGATGAGGCCGATATGCCGGAAATTGTTCGGCATCTTGTCGATGAAGAAGGATTTATTGGTGCGATAGGCCTTGGTGTCGCTTAGATAGGTCGCCCCGAGTTTGGTGAAATCCTCGCGCGTCATGCCTGTGAGCACCCCGGGATAGCGCGGATTGTCGAGGTCGGGATCGCGGCCTTGCAAGTTCAGCACGACGCGTTGGATGTCGGCCAGTTCCTGCGTGCCTTCTACCTGGCTGTGACAGGCGAGAATTTGTTCGATCAAGGTCGAGCCCGAACGCGGCAGGCCCAGGATAAAGATGGGATCGTGGCGCGGGTCGCCCCAACCCTTGCGCGCCTGGAAGAATTCGCGCGTGCAAATCTCGATCTGTCTGCTGGTATTGGTTTCCAGGATTTCCGGCCGGTACCGGCTTTGACCGCGTTTCAAGGCGTTGCCACGCGCATAAAAGGTCCAGGATTCCGCGATTTCGCCCCGATCTTCCAGCGCCTTGCCCAGCGCGAAGCAAAGATGCAGGCGATCCTCGCCAGTCGTGCCTGGCGCGGCTTCTTCGCTGCGCATCCGCGCCACCAGATCGTCGCCAAAGCGATAGGTTTTGAGATTGGCGAGGCTCCAATAGGCGTCGCCAAAATCCGGCCGCGCTCGCGCCGCCGCGTGATAGGCGTCGATCGCTTCCGGCAATTTTCCCACTGTCTTCAAGGCATGACCCAGCCAGAGATTCACGTCCGCCGATCCTGGCAGGTCGCTCAGCATCTCCCGATAAAGCAGGATGGCGCGGTCATGCTCGCCCAGGCCGACGGCGATGGTGGCGGCGAGCGAGCGGTAATCGGGGTTTTTGGGATCGAGCGCCAAAAGTTTTTCGATCTCGCTTTTGGCCTTTTGATATTTGTGCCGCTGCGCCAGGGTCTGAGCATAATCGTGGCGCGCCGCACGGTGATCAGGCGCCAGGGTCAGGACCGCGTCCAAAAGCAGCTCCGCATCGTCCAGCGCATCATGCGCCATGGCGATCTTGGCCAGAAGCCGCATCGCTTCGGGATGGTTGCCATTTTTCAGAAGATAGGCGCGTATGATCCCTTCGGCGGGCGCCAACTCGCCATCTGAGAAGAGCGATGTCGCAGACACGACTTCAGATGGCAGATTCTTCAACGTGGCGACATGCTTGGCGGCGATGGCGGTGTTGCCGGTGTCGCCGCTGAGGCGATAGACGCCTTCCAGCATGCGCCAGCTCATGGGCAAGGCGGGATTGATGTTGACGGCACAGAGCAGCGCGTCGATGGCCCGCGGCGCGTCCTTGCGCGCGACATGGCAAAGACCGCGCTCTTGATGCATCTGACTGAAGCGCGGCTGCAATATTTCCAGCCGATCGAGAACTACCAGGGCGTCTTGAATGCGATTGAGATGACGAAGGCTCGTGGCCGCGATCAGGAGAAGGTCGCGATTCTCCGGCAGGGTTCTGAGCAACGCTTGGGCGGAATGGAGAGCGTCTTCATGCCGGCCGGCCTTTTGACAGTCCCGCAGCCGGCACAGATCTTCCTCTATCGGCAATCGCGGGCTTGTGTCGGTCGCGCTCATGGAACCTTAAAGCAAAATAGGCGGACAGGGCCTGTCCGCCTAATCGCAATCTAACGAATAACGTTTCAGAACGCCGCCCCGACCTTCAGGCCGATCACCCGCGGGCGCAGCGGGACTTCCGATTTGATGAACTGAGCCGAGGAGGTAAAGGTGCTGGCATGGCTGTTGCCCAGATTCTGGCCGAACAGCTCCACGGAATATTTGTCGAAATTCACGCCGATGGACGCATCGAAGGTGGTGAAGGCCGGCTGGACGTAGCGCAGGAAAGTCGTGTTGGGCACGACGATGCCTTCGCCGGACGTGTAAGTCGCGGGCTGGTTGAACATCTTGCCGGTGTAGCTGACGCCGACCATGACATAAGGATTGTAACTGTCGATCGCCCAGTCATACCGCGCATGCATATTACCCTGGAATTTGGGCGAGAAGGCCGGCGTGGTGCCAGGCGCTCCGAAGGGATTGACGAAGGGCTGCAAGGTGGTCGAGCCCTTGGGAATGATCTGGGTGATGCAGCTTCCGAAGGTGGGCGAGCTTGGGATGTTGCTCACCAGGCAAGGCGAGCCCGCCTGTTGGTCGTCGTTCAGCGAGCCTGCTCCCGATACGGTCAGCCCGTCCATCGGGACGGCTTGGAATTGGGCTTCCAGACCTTTCACATGATAGTTGGGGCCGTTGATGCCGAAGGTGGTGTTGCCGAGATAGGGCGGGTTGAAGAACAGGAACTGCACATGGTTCCACTGCATGAGATAGGCGGATAGATTCACCTGCAGCCGCTTGTCGAAGAAGGTGCCCTTGGCGCCGATTTCCTGGTTGTCGAGCGAGTCGGGGCCATAGCCATTGGGCTTGTTGAACTGGGCAACCCCACCGGCGCCTGGCGCCACCGCGCCGCTTGACCGATTGAAGGCGCCGGGTCGGAAACCTTGCGAGAAGGTGTAATAGGCCATGATGTCTGGCGTGATGTGCCAGGTCACATTGCCGCGGCTCTTGAAGCCGGCATAAGTCTTGCGGTCATGGGCGGCGTCGATGTTGATCACGCCGCCGGTGCAGGCGCCGTTCGGCACGTTTAAGCAACTCGTGGTGGTGCCATACTGCGAGCCCACTTCGAATTCGCGATATTGATACCAGCGTGTGCCACCTGTCACCGTGAGCGTATCGGGAATGATGTCGTAATCGACGGAGGCGAAGAAGGCGGTCTGGTCATAGCCGCGCTGGGTGTCCTCGCCAAAGGCGGTCGCGTCGCTGCGAATGCCGGGGTCGTTGGCGGTCGAGCCGGGCGCGGTCCGCACATCGGCGACACAGACCGGCCCGCCCGCCAAAGCGGCGGATAGCTGGGCGGGATTGCAAGCGGGGATGGTCTTATAGTTGAAATTCATGTCGTCATAGATGCGGAATTCTTCCCAATAGGCGCCCGCGATCGCGCGGATCGGCCAGTCGGCGGGTGTGCTGACGCGGAATTCGTTGCTGATATGGGTGCTGTGGATGGTGTCCTGCCAATAGCCCAGCGGCGAATAGCATTGCGCCGGGCCGGCGCCCCAGCCGGTCGAGCCGCCCACGCACTGGTAATACATGCCGCCTGCAGAGCGCGAATAGTTCACATAATCCATCTGTTGATGGATGTCCCGGTCGGTATAGCCGCCGGTATAGACCAGGCTGAGGTCCGCGACCTTGCCGTTGACGGTCCAGGCCGTGTTCGAATAGCGGTCCTTGACATAGGACGGCGTGAAGGACGTGACTTGAAGTGGCTTCAGGGGCTGAAAATCCGAGCCCGTCGGATATTCCACCGACAAACCGTCCGCCTCGAGATTCTCCAGGCTTTCCGAGATCAGCACATTCCAATTTTCGTCGATGTCATAGAGCGCGGAGAAGCGGCCGCCGGTATAGCTCGTGGGATTGAAATCTTTCTTTGCCACCGAGAAATTGTTGGCCTGAGGCGCACTCGCCAGCGGCAGGGTGCAAAGCCCGGTATTAGAGCCCGCGGGCAAGCCATTGGGGCAAACGCCGCCGGCATTGGGGCGGATATTAAAGTAGAAATTGCCCAAATCTTGATTGGAGCGGGTAAAGGTCGAGGGCACATTGTCGATATAGCCGCCCTGCCGGTCATTGTAGATCACGCCGCGAACCGCCAGCTTGCCGGGCAGGATCGGTATATTGAGCATGAGATTGGCGCTGTCATTATCGCCGCCGCCGGAGGTGAAGCCATAGCTGGCCTCGGCTTTTGCCTGGAAATCGTCGAGATTGGGCTTGTTGGTGATGTAGCGCACCGCGCCGGCTTCGGCGCCGCCGCCGAACAACGTGCCTTGCGGGCCTTCCAGCACTTCCACGCGGTTCATGTCGACCAAATAGATGTCGACGTTGCGGGCGGGGAACTGCATGGACTGATCGTCGAGATAGATTGCAACATTGGGAAAGTTGCCGATCGTTCCGCTGGACTGGTTGCCGCGAAATCCGTTGGACAGGCCGCGCATAATGATCTCGCCCTGGCCGGGACCATTGTTGCCGTATGTGACGTTGGGCGTGTATTTCAACAGGCTATCGAAGGTTGTGAGATTCAAGTCGGCCAAAGCCTGTCCCGTGAAAGCCTGCACCGTGCTGGGGACAGTCTGGATCGTCTGATCGCGGCGCTCGGCGGAGACGATGACCTCTTCGACGCCGGTGCTGCTGGGCGCCGCGTCGGCGGCGATGGCGGCGGTGGCACTGCCGGTCATGATAGCGGCCACGGCGCAAGAAAGCATATATTTCGATCGCATGATTTGTCCCCCAAAAAGACGTCAAAAGAACCGCCAGACGCGCTCTCCGGGAAAAGTCCCGCGCATGCTGGGGTAGGTCGAACCGAGTTGAAGGCCGTCAGGAATTCGCGACGGCGCGCTTTCTATGGGAGAGCCGCGTGACGCTTCGGTGACGCAAAAATCTCAGACTGTTGAATAGTTCCGCATGGAGATGTGACGCGGGGCTTCGCGGACAGCGTAGGTGCAAAAACGCCACAAGGCTGCGGGCTCAGGCCTTTGCTGCTTGCTTCAGCAAGCCGCGGAAATCGGCGAAGCGGCGTCCGCAAAGATCGTCCCGCTTGCCCATATCGTCAAACCGCCTGAGTGTGACGGCCTCGCGCCAGTGGGAAAGCCGTTCGAAAGCAACCGCTTGTTGAATATTGAAGGCGCCGCCCTGCAACGCCAAGGACGTGCGAGAGGCTGTGCTCAATGCTTGAAAATATTGTTTGTCCGCAAAGCAAAGATAGCGTTTGGCGGCGACGTGGCGGGCGATCGGCAGGCACACATCTTCGTCGAAGAGTGTGCTCAGGGCGCGTGCGCCCGTCATCTCATGGCGAAGGTCACTGTGCGCATTGGTTACATCTTTTTCATCTACGAACAGATGGCCGATGTCATGCAGCAGCGCCGCCACGATCAGGCTCGGCGGATGGCCTTCCGCCTCCGCCAGACTGGCGCACTGCACGGCATGCTCGAGCTGGGTGACGCCTTCGCCATAGGTGAGCTCGCCCTTGGCAGCATAAAGATTTTCCACCTCCTCAAATCTCGACAGGCTGTGCATCGGAAATGCCTCGTTTGAGCCGGCGATGGAAGTAGAAGCCCGCGGCGGCAAATAGCCCCAAGCCGGCCAGCGCCGCGGCGTAGGAGATCGCAACCAGAAAATTGACCCAGGAAATATGCATGCCCGCGAAATTGTAGAAAATGAGAAGCAAGACCGAACTCATGTAACCGGCAGCGTCGGCGACATAGATCAGAAATCCCGCCGTGCCGGTCCGGCCGCTGGCGGCGATGAAGCGGTCGAACAGAAGCGCGTTGAAGGGCGTGTAGCCGAGGTATAGCCCGGCGCCCAGCGCGATCATCCAGGCGATGGGGCCGATCATATGGGCCTCGAACGCCAGGGAAGAGAGGCCGGCCAGTCCCAGCCCCGCCGCCACCAGAATCAGATTGGCCATGAAGGCGCGCCTGTTGTCGCGGACGAACATCACCAGCGCCAGGGTCACCAGCACGATGGCGGCGACAGGCAGTTCGGACAGAGTGAAAATCTCCGCATTATTCTTGAAGCCCAGCCCATTCCAGATTTCGACCGCGAAATTGTCGCGGAAATCCCGAAGCGCGGTCAGGCCGACATAGATGATGATAAGAGCGATCAATCCCGGCGCGTAAGCAGCGAACATCTTGCGCCGGGCGGCCGCATCCATCGGTGCGCGCGCCACGCGCAACCGCTCGTCCTCCGCGCTGGGCGGCGGCATCAGGGCAAGCCCCGCCACACAGACCAGCAGCAGCGGCGTGAACAGAAGGCCGGTCTCCGCCGGCATCCAATATTCATTGGCCCAGCCTTTGAGCATCACGCTTTCTCCCACCGATTTGACCACGCCTGAGGAGACAATGAAGCTGGCGCAAAGCATGGAGCCCAGAAGTTCCGACAGACGGCGGCCTTCCAGAAAGCCGAACACCAGCCCCCAAATCATGCCCAGTGCCAGGCCATCGGCGAACAGGCAGAGAATGTTGAAAGGCGCGGGGATCAGCGCGAACAGGATCAAGCAGATTTCGGCGGCGCCGATCAATGCCAGGATCGCTGCGGCACGGCGCGACGGCGGCGTCTCGGAGATGAATTTGACGCCCGCAACCTTGGAAAGCGCGTAACTGAAGACTTGCGCGATCACCAATGCGATCTTGTATTCCACCAGAACCGGAGTGGCGTCGGAAAAGCTTGCGACGGTGAAGGGCTTGCGAAAGGCATACATGGCGAAATAGGCGCCGAACGCCATAGCACCGCCGTAAAGCGCGAAGACGGGCGCCGGCGCGCGCGCCAGCCAGGCGCGGAAGCGATCGGCCAGCGTCGGTGCGCCGGTAATGGATATGAAGGTCATGGCTGACCGTTCCGGCGCGCGATCTCGTGCACGACGGGTAGGAGATGGGAAATGTCTTCAATGACGAAGTCGGCCCCGGCTGCCTTGAGTTCACCTTCCGCGAAAGCAATCTTCGCTTGCCGCTCTTCCGGTGAAAGAGCCGCAAGGCTTTCGCGATCCAGCCCCACTTCATTGCCCGAAGCCGATAGCCCCACTGTCCAGCAACCGGCGAGGCGGCCTTCCTCAATGCCGACCGGTGCGTCATCCACTTTGATGCAGGCGCTCGCCGGCCACGCATCAAGCGCGATCAGGGCTTTCCAAGTCATCAGGGGCGCGGGCCGGCCACTGGGCGTCTCGCCCGCGCAAACGACGATCTCCGGCTCATAGCCCTGCGCCGCTGCCCGCGGCAGGATGTCGGCCATCATTTCACGCGTGTAGCCGGTGCCGGACCCGATGCGGATGCCCAGCGCGCGCAAGGCTTTGGCGGTGTCGGCCGCGCCCGGAATAAGCGTCGAAGCCCGCGTCGCGGCCGCGGTCATGGCGGGAACAAGCTGTTGATAAAGCCGCGCGACATCGGCCTCACCCGGTGCGCCGCCTTTCAAGGCCCGCCATCGCGTGGATATGTCAGCGTCAGCCAGGATGGCTTTCAGATGATCGATCTTGGCCTTGCCCATGTCGCGCCGGGCTTCGGCCACCGACAGCGTCATGCCGTCTTCGGCGAAGACCTGAAGCAGCGCATCGACCGGCGCCATGCAGCCGAAATCGATCATGGTGCCGGCCCAATCCAGCACCACTGCTTTGACCGGAAAGCTCATATTTCCTCCAAAAGATCGCCGATGACGCGTTCGGCGATGCCAAAGCCGGTGGACGCGCCGGTGCCGCTGGTGACGATTACCAGCCGCACGCGTGACGCCGGCGTGTCGATCAGATAGGTGCGGTCGTCCGCGACCGCATAGATGCCGGTCCAGCGTTCCAGCACGGGCGGCGCTTGGCGTCCGGTGGCGCGGGCATACTCGTCAAGAATGTCTTCTTCGGCGCTGGCGGGCGCGAAAGGGCCGGGGAGGGGATCATAATGATGGCTGTCGCCCACGATCAGACCGCCATCGGCGCCCTGCGCTACGATCAGATGCACGCCATTGTCGTAGTGACGCGGCTGTTCGGCGCGGAGCTTCGCTTCCAGCGCGCGCGCCTCCGGCAGCGCGGCATAGCCGCGATAGCGCGTCAGGCTGAGATCCGACATCAGCGCAGCCGGAACGCGGAAACCGGGGTCGGTGGTCTTCAACATGGAAAGGCGGCATTTGCGCAAGCCATAGGCCGCGATGCGCTCCGGATAGAGCGTGACGAAATCGTGGCCGGGGCACACGATGACGGCTCCGGCTTCGACAATTCCGCGCGAGGTGCGCAGCCGTGGCGGCGCGATTTCGAACACCGCGGTTTCGTTGAAGAAGACGACGTTCTGCGTTTCTTTCAGCCACGCCGTCAAAGCGGGAATGGCATTGCGGGATTCCACGCGCACCTCATGGGGACTGTAGAGCGCGCCTTTCAGCTCGCCGCTGCCCAACCCGTTCATGGCGTCGCGGAATTCTTTCGGTGCGACAAGGCGGCAGCCGTCGCCCATCTCGGTCTTGAGGAAGGCCTCGATCACCGCCATCGCCGCGTCGGAACGCGCGGTGAGATAGAGGCCATGATGTTCGATGCCGATGCCGGCTTTGGGCGCCAGCTTCGCCCACACATCGCGCGTGCGCCGCGCCAATCGCCAACTGTCGCCGCGCTCCTGACCGGTGACGGTGATGAAACCGAAATTGTGGATTGAAGCGCCATTGGCGCGGATATCGCGCTCGATCACGACCACACGTTTGCCGGATCTGGCAGCTGCCCAGGCATGCGCCAGGCCGATGATGCCGCCGCCGACAATGGCAAGGTCGAAGCTTTGCGATGTCATGAACCCGCCCCGGCGCTTTCGCGCACATCGCTGCGCTATAGCGGCGGCTTATGACAAAACGGATTCAGGTCCAGCTGGGTTATGCCGCGGCCTGCCTGTATTTTGGGTTTCCAAATGATTTTCAGTCACTTATTGTACGCCGGAGATGGGTCTCTCGGCTGGTCAGGCTTGCGGGAGCTGGCGGATGCCGCCAATATCGCCGCCGACGGGCGGGGGCTCAATGACGGAACCGAACAGGTATCGCGATGTCCGCTGCGCCGGCCCGGCCGCTTCTTAAACCTCCCCGCCCTGAGGGGCTGACGGGCACAGCACCCTCGCATCTGTCCAAGGCCATGACCATAAAAGGCGATCTCGAATCCGATGGCGAGGTTGTGATTCACGGCTATGTCAGCGGGCAGGTCACGGCGGATCGTCTGGTGGTGAGCGTCGGTGGCTGTCTGGAAGGTGATATTATCGCCCGTGACGTGCGGATCGAAGGTCGTCTCAGCGGCCGCATCTTCGCCCTCAATGTCACGCTGGATGCCGCCGCCGAAGTCAGTGGCCGCATCTTTCACAATACCATCACGGTCGCAAAAGGCGCGCGGATCGACGCCCGCATGCCCTGGCGGCCACCCAGTTACTTTGAAACCCTAGAGCAACTCCCGGAGGCGAGAGCATGAGCGTATTCAATCGCAATGAAAAAGATGCCGGTAACAACATGGCCGGTGGCGACAAACCGCGCGATGCCGCGCCCGTGACGGCGGCGCCGGCCAAACCGGCCCAGGCCAGCGTTCAGCCGATCGGCGCGGCGGAGCCCGCGAAGTCCATCGGCGTGTCGGTGATCAGCAAGGCGCTGCGCATCACGGGTCAGCTGGAGAGCACGGAAGATATCCGCATCGACGGCGAAGTGGACGGCGATATTCACGGCGTTTCCGTGACGGTAGGCCCGGGCGCCAAGGTGAAGGGCTCTGTCTATGGCCAGACGGTCGAATTGGCCGGCACCATCGAAGGCAAGATCGAAGCCAAGAAGGTGGTGCTCACCAGCACGGCGCATATGGCGGGCGACGTCATTCATCAGGATATCAAGATCGAGTCTGGTGCCTATATCGACGGCCATTGCCGGCCCGGCACCAACAAACTCGACAGCAAACCGGCCGAGGTTAAAAAGCCCACTGTCGTCGCCAGTTAAGGCGGCGCGCCAGATTTCCTGTTAGAAACTGGTCCGAGGGGCGAAGCATCCGCTTCGCCCCTCTGCTTTTATCGTGGGCGCAGACTGCTATCAGCCGAACATTGGGGCGAAATGACGAGCCGATTTGCGGGTGACGTGGCGGCAAGGCTGGACCGTCTGCCCATGACGTCCAGCCTGTGGCGCCTGGTAATCCTCATTTCGCTGGGTGGCGCGTTCGAGTTCTACGACCTTCTGATGACGGCCTATGTCGCGCCGGGTTTGATCGCGAGCGGGCTCTTCACCGCCCGTCCCGCGGCCTTCTTCGCGCCGGACGGCATCGGTTTTTTTGTTTCCACCACCTTTGTCGGCATGTGGCTGGGCAGTGTGGGCTTCGGCTTTGTCGCCGATCGCCTGGGTCGGCGCGCCATCTTCACCCTGTCGCTGGTCTGGTACTCGCTGGCGACGGCGGCGATGGCCTTCCAGCACAGTGCGGCGGGCATCGATCTTTGGCGTTTCATCGCCGCGATCGGCGTGGGCCTGGAGCAAGTCACCATCGATACGCTGTTGCCGGAACTGGTGCCGCCGCCCAGGCGCGGGCGCGCCTTTGCCGTCAACCAGGGCATCGAGTTCGCGGCCGTGCCGCTGGTGGCGCTATTGGGCTGGCTGCTGCTGCCGCTTCATCCTTATGGGTTTGAAGGTTGGCGTTGGGTGGCGCTGATCGGCGCGTCCGGCGCGCTGGTGGCCTGGTGGTTCCGTCTCGCGGTGCCGGAAAGCCCCCGCTGGCTTGCCTTGCATGGGCGCCTGCAAGAGGCGGAGAAGATTTTACAGCGGTTGGAAGCGCGTGCCGAAGGGGATCTTGGTCACGGCTTGCCGCCGCCTGGGATGGCCGCGGAAATGCCCGGCGATACGGGTCGTTTCAGCGAACTTTTCCGGCCGCCCTATCTCAGCCGCACCCTGGTCATGTCGGTGTTCAACGCCATGCAGACCATCGCTTTTTACGGTTTCGGGTCCTGGGTGCCGAGCCTTCTGATCGCCAAGGGCATCGCCGTCACGACGGGCCTGAAATATGCATTTATCATCGCGCTGGCCAATCCCGTGGGACCGCTGCTGGCCTTCGCCATCACCGACCGGATCGAGCGCAAATGGCAAATCGTGGCGGCGGGTATCACCACCGGTATCGGCATCTTGTTGTTCGCGCGCCAGGAGAATGAAGCGCTGGTGATTATGTTCGGGGCGCTCGTAACCTTGGCCAACAATTGGCTCTCCTTCACTTTTCACGGCTATCAGGCAGAGCTGTTTCCCACCCGGGTGCGGGCCCGCGCCGTGGGCTTCGTCTATTCCTGGAGTCGGGTATCGGCGGCGCTGGCGGGGCTTTTGATCGGGTTTTTTCTGCATGAAGGGGGCACGATGGCCGTCGCCCTGTTCATCGGCGCCGCGATGGTCATTATGGTGCTGGTGATCGGGCTTTGGGGGCCGAAGACCTTGAACCGGCGACTGGAAGAGATTTCGCAATGAGGGTGACATGAAGCTGATGCGTTGGGGCGCGAATGGTGCGGAAAAGCCGGGACTGATCGACAGTTCAGGCGTTGCGCGCGACCTGTCAGGCAAGATCGGCGATATCACGCTCGATCTTCTGTCGCCGGACGGTCTGGGCCGCTTGGCCGGGATCGATGCGGCGAGCCTGCCCGCCGTCCCGCAAGAGGCGCGCATGGGCGTGCCCCTGACCGGCATCTCCAAGATCATCTGCGTGGGGCTCAATTATTCCGACCATGCGGCGGAGACGGGGGCGGAGATTCCCAAGGAACCGATCCTGTTCCTGAAAGCCGTGAGCTCGCTCTCGGGTCCCGATGACGACATCATCATCCCGCGTGGATCGGTGAAGACGGATTGGGAAGTGGAGTTGGGTGTGGTGATCGGCACACGCGCCTCTTATGTCAATGAGCAGGAGGCGATGGCGCATGTCGCCGGCTATTGCGTGGTCAACGACATGTCCGAACGCGAATATCAGATCGAGCGAGGCGGACAATGGGACAAGGGCAAGGGTTGCGACACTTTTGCTCCCATTGGTCCGTGGCTGGTGACCAGGGACGAGGTCGCCGATCCGCAAAACCTCAAAATGTGGACCGATGTGAGCGGCGTGCGCCGGCAGAATGGATCAACCAAGACCATGATCTTCGGCGTAAAGACGCTCGTCAGCTATATCAGCCATTTCATGACGTTGATGCCGGGCGACATCATTGCCACCGGCACGCCGCCGGGCGTGGGCCTTGGCATGAAACCGCCGCAATATCTCAAACCTGGCGACACGCTGCGCCTGGGCATCGAAGGCTTGGGCGAGCAGAATAGCCGACTGGTGGCCTGGTCGCGTTAGCGTTTCGTGGCGCCATAGGCGTCGATGAAGCCGTCACGGTTGGGCATCTTCACCTTTGGCAGGCTTTTGGCGTCCATCACGGCGTCCTTCTTCACGATCCCGTCGATGGAGAGGATATAGGCCACCAGCGCATAGATTTCGTGATCCGACAAGGTACGCGGCGTGGTCAGCGGCATGGCGCGGCGGATATAGTCGAACAAGGTTGTGGCATAGGGCCAATAGCTCGACACGGTTTTGACTGGCTGAGGTGAAGCCAGCGTGCCGATGCCGCCAGTCAATTGATCGGCGGGTTTGCCGGCGCCGTTGACGCCATGACACATCACGCATTTCTCGGTGTAGATCGCCAGGCCTTCCGACACCGAGCCTTTGCCCGGCGGCAGGGTTTTGCCATCGGGTGCGATCGACATGTCCCACGCTTTGACGGTGGCGGGATCGGCGGGGTGACCAAAATGCGGCGCGGCGGCGGCCAGAACGAACAGCAGGGGTTTAAGCATAGATATTCTTCACCGTGTTGTCGGCGCCGATCTGCCAGCTTTGAATGCCGTTGTACTGATAGAATTGCGCGTTGGAATAAGGCTCTTTCCACTTGGCGCGGGTGGGCTGGACATGTCCCGCTTCGTCGGTGGAGCGGCTTTGCAGCACGACCGGCTTGCCATCCCATTGCCAGGGCAGGCGGAAACGCGTGAGCGCTTTGGACAGCACCGGGCCCGGCATTTCCGCATCCGTCCAGGTCGCCCCGCCGTCGAGTGAGACTTCCACGCGCGTGATCTTGCCATGGCCGGACCAGGCGAGACCGGAAATCTCGTAATAGCCCGGACCGTTCATGGTCATGGTGCCGGACGGGCGCGTGATCACGGACTTCACCGGCTGGATGAAATTGAACTGGTTCGCTTTGCCATCCTTCAGGGACTGGGAATATTTCGAGGTTTCGTCCTTGGCCATGGTCGGGCCGTCGGTCACCTTGATCCGGTGCAACCACTTGACCTGAAGATTGCCTTCCCAGCCCGGCATCAACAGGCGCATCGGATAGCCCTGTTCGGGGCGAAGCCGCTCGCCATTTTGATAGAGCGCGAGAATACCCTGCTCGCGGGCTTCCTTGAGGGGAACGGAGCGCGACAGGCTAGCGGCATCGGCGCTTTCCGCCAGGATCCAATTGCCTTCCGGCTGCACGCCCGCTTCGTCCAGCAGCATGCCAAGCTCGACGCCCGTCCATTCGCTGCACGATACCAAGCCGTGAATGCCGCCGGCCGACAGTTGCGGCGGCTGGGGTCCGGCATTAGCGCCGCTATTGCCGCCGCATTCCACAAAATGGATGCGGCTGATGCGCGGATAGCGCATGAGGTCGTCCATCGAGAATTCCAGCGGCGTTTTCACCAGGCCGTGGATCATGAATCTGTGGGTCTTGGGATCGATGTCCGGAATGCCATTATGATGGCGCTCATAATGCAGGCCAGACGGCGTGATGATGCCCTCCAGGCTTTCCAGCGGCGACAGCGAACCACCGGTACCGGGAAAATTTCCCGGCGGACGCAGCAGGCGTTTCACATCCTCATGGCCGGACGGCATGCCGTAAGGCGTGAACCCCTTGCCCGGCTTGGTCATCGACGGCTCGATATAATCGTCGGCCTTGACTGACAGAGGCACGGCGGCTGCGGCGCCGGCGCCAGCGAGCGCGGTTTTGAGGAATTTGCGGCGGGAGGGAGCGGATTTCTTTGTCATGCGCGCGACTTTGATGGCGTGATTCTGCCTTTGCAAGCGGCGCTGCGGTTACAGAGTCCAACGAAAATTTTTTGCCAATAAGATCAAGGGAAACTCTCCCAAACGTGATATATGTCGATGCATAACGGCTTTGACTTTGGCGCGTGGTAGCGTGAAACGATCACCAAGCGGGAGAGTCGTCATGTCCGGGCCCAGCCGCCGTACGGTCCTTGCGCAAGGCAGCGCCATGCTCGCTTTGACGGCGGGCTCCGCCTTTGCCGGTCCGCCGGCGGCGCCCGATTTTCCCTTTCCTGGCGGTAATGGCGCCCGCCCGCTGACCAAGGATTTCCCTCAGAAAGGGACCATGGTGCTGCAGCGGAGCCGGCCGCCGC
The DNA here is from genome assembly GCA_035605955.1 of Rhizomicrobium sp. Lineage (GTDB taxonomy): Bacteria > Pseudomonadota > Alphaproteobacteria > Micropepsales > Micropepsaceae > Rhizomicrobium. Next base: position 196 of record DATNGI010000048.1, on the reverse strand, counting down.
TGCTGGAAACGGCGTTTACGGATTTCGACAATCAAGTCTTTACGCCCAACGACAAATTCTTTGTGCGCTGGCATTGGTCGGTCATTCCGACCCAGATCGACCCTGCGTCTTATCGCCTGAAACTGCATGGCGCGGTGGAGCGCGAGGTTTCCCTTTCTCTGTCCGATCTCACAAGCTTGAAATCCGTCGCGGTCGC
>DATNGI010000047.1:0-43031 GCA_035605955.1 Rhizomicrobium sp. | reverse complement strand
GCTTGGCCGGTGGAGAGATAGGTGGCGATGTCATTGTCGCTCCAATCGCCCAGGCCGGATTCTTTGTCCGCACTGATGTTATAAGCGCGCCAGCCCGCAGTCAGCGCTCCGGCGAATTTCTTCCGGTTGTTCAACGCCTGGGCGATGTTGCGCGGCGTGTGGCATTCGCCGCAATGGCCCATCGCTTCCGCCAGATAGGCGCCGCGATTCCATTCCGCGGTCTGGGTCGGATTGGGCCGGAAGCGTTCATTGCCATTGTAGAAAGCATTCCACACGCCCATCAGCGAGCGATTGTTGAACGGCCAGGAAAGCTTGTTCTCGCGCGCCGGCGCATGCACCGCCGGAAGCGTGAAGAGATAGGCCTTGATCGCCAGCGCATCGGCGTCGGTCATGTAGGTGTAGGAGGTATAGGACATGGCCGGATAAAGATTCTGGCCGTCGGCGCGAACGCCCTTGTGCACGGCGTTGAGGAATTGCGCGTCGGTGTAATTGCCGATGCCGGTTTCCTTGTCCGGCGTGATGTTGGTGGAATAGATGGTGCCGATGCCGGGCAGGTTGAAGGCGAAGCCGCCCGCGAAAGGCTGACCGCCGCGCGCGGTGTGGCAGGCGACGCAGTCCGCCGCGTGGGTGAGATATTCGCCCCGCTTGATCAGATCGGTGCTTGCCATTTCTTTCGGCACGCCGGTGGGATCGGCGTCCTTGTAATCGGCCAGCGCCACGGTCGAACCGCTGGCGAAGCCGGTTGGTCCCGGGATCAGGACCAGCCAGGCCGCAAAGCCCAGCCCGATGACGACAATGACGGCAACGACGATACCGAGCGTTCTCATGCGACTTTTCTCCCCGCCAGAAGATCGCGATCAATTGGAAGCTTGCGCAAACGGATACCGGTGGCTGCGGCCACGGCGTTGACCAGCGACGGCGGCCCTGCCGTACAGCCTGGCTCGCCGATGCCGCCCGGCATCTCATGGCTTTGCGCGATATGGACGTCGATGGGCGGCGCTTCGTTGATCCGCATGATGCGATAATCGTTGAAGTTCTTTTGCTGCACCCGGCCACCCTTGACCGTGATGTCGCCGTAAAGCGCGGCGGTGAAGCCGAACATCAGGCCGCCCTGGACCTGCGCCATCAAGGTGTCGGGATTGACCACGCGGCCCGCGTCGATCACCGAATGAACCTGGCGGATGTGGACATGACCGGTTTCATCCACCTCGGCCTCGCACACGGTGGCGATATAGGTGCCGAAGGCGAATTGCGCGCAGATGCCGCGGCCCACGCGATTGGGCAATTTGCTGCCCCAGTTTGAGCGTTGCGCCACGGTTTGCACGATGGCTTTCAGCCTGGGCGTAGCGTCGAGATGGGCCAGCCGGAATGCGATGGGGTCCTTGCCCGCCTTCAGCGCCAATTCGTCCATCAGGCTTTCGGTGGCGAAGACATTGTTGTTGGGAGCGACGCCGCGCCAATAGCCGATATTGACGGCTTTCGGCGGCGCCTCGATATACTCGACCTTGAAATTGGGCACGCCGTAATTGTTCTCGATCGCGCCTTCCAGAGAGCCGCGATCCAGCCCACCCTTGAGCGGCTTGCCCGACATGCGCACCGACACTGCGCCGCCAGCGATGCGGTGCGTCCAGGCGGCGATCTTGCCGTTCTTGTCCAGGCTGGCCGACATCACATTGCGGTAGGCGGGACGATACATGTCCTGCTGCATATCTTCTTCACGGGTCCAGATCACTTTGACCGGACCGTCGATCTTTTCGGCGATGCGCACCGACTTCACCACCATATCGGTGTCCAGCCTGCGGCCGAAGCCGCCGCCTAGCATGAAATTGTGGAAGTTGATCTTGTCGGGCGTGGTGTTCAACGTCTTGGCCGCCGCCGCCACCGCGGCGGTCTGCACCTGGCTTCCGCCCCACATCTCGCAGCCGCCATCCTTCACATGCACGGTGAAATTCTGCGGCTCCATCGGGGAATGGGACAGGAACGGCAGTTCATAATTGATGTCGAGCCGCCCGTCCTTGTCGGCGGAGAGCGTCTTGGGAGCGTCGCCATCTTCCTTGGCGACCACGCCGGTCTTCGTCGAGGTGTCGCGCAGCTCCGCCCACATCTTGGCGGAGTCCGTCTTGGCGTTCTCGCCGCCGTCCCAGGTGATGGTAAGCGAATCGAGCCCCTTCTTGGCCGCCCAGAAATGCGGGCCAACCACCGCCACGATATCGTCCAGCACCACCAGCTGCACGTTGGGTATGGCTTTGAGCTTGCTGTCGTCGACATAGGCGACCTTGCCGCCGACGATCGGGGACGCCGCCAGGGTGGCGATTTTCAAGCCGTCCATGCGGACGTCGATGCCATATTGCGCCTTGCCGTTGACCTTATCCGGCGTGTCGAGGCGCTTCACGGACTTGCCGATCAGCTTGAGGTCCTTGTCGTCCTTGAGCTTGACGTCCTGCGGCGCGGTCAATTTGGCGGCGGCCGGCGCGAGCGCACCATAGGCGAGTTTTCTGCCGCCATGAGCATCGTCGATCACAAAGCCGCTTTCGGTGCGAAGGCTGGCGGGATCGACATTCCATTGATGGGCTGCCGCTTGCACCAGCATGGCGCGGCCCGAGGCGCCGACTTGGCGCAGCGCCATATAGAAGCCGCGGATGGAGGTCGAACCGCCGGTCGATTGGCGATGCGAGCGCGGGCTGCCATAGATCATGTCGTTGGCGGCGGCAGGCAGCGGCGTCACCTGCGCGAAATCCACATCCAGCTCGTCGGCCAACAGCTGCGACAGAGAAGTGTAGACGCCTTGGCCCATTTCCTCCTGCGGAATCTGGAAGGTGACCTTGCCGTCCTTGGCGATGGCGATGAAGGCGTTGGGGTTGAGCACATATTTGATGGGCGCCGGCGCGGCCGCTTCGGCGGCTTTCTTCTCCTGTGCGGTGGCGCCGCCGACATGGAAACCCAGCATCAGCCCGCCGCCAGCTGCGCTGCCGACTTTGAGGAAGTTGCGTCGCGACAGGTCCGCGCGGGTGGCGGAGTTGGCAGTGCTGGACATTAGGCCCCCGGTTAGACGGACTTCGCGGCGTTCTTGATCGCCTGGCGGATGCGGACATAGGTGCCGCAGCGGCAGATATTGCCCGCCATGGCGGCGTCGATATCGGAATCGTCCGGATTGGGCGTGCGGTTCAGCAGCGCCGTGGCGGACATGATCTGGCCGGACTGACAATAGCCGCACTGCACCACTTCGATGTCGAGCCAAGCCTTCTGAATCTTGGCGCCATTCGGCGTATCGCCGACCGCTTCGATGGTGGTGATGGCGCGGTTGCCGATGGAACCGACGGGAAGCAGGCAAGAGCGCACCGCCTTGCCGTCCAGATGCACGGTGCAGGCGCCGCATTGGGCGATGCCGCAACCGAATTTGGTGCCGGTCAAGCCCACGATGTCGCGTAGCGCCCAGAGCAACGGCATGTCGTCCGGCGCGTCGATCGTGTGAGACTGACCGTTGATCTGAAGCGTGACCATCGCTTTCACTCCGCTAAATTGTCCGGGGCCGGGGGCGTGATATATCTTGGGTTATAACGCCTTCTCCCGCGTGAGATTCTAGGCCATTTCGGCTGCCCGCGCAAAGACTTGATGCCAAGGTTGAACGTGTAAATCGGCAGTTTCCTCGCCTTGTCAGGACTTCATAGACGTTCTTGATTGGTGCTTCCCCATGGAGAAACGCCTATGGCGCATCAGATTCATGACATCGGCGTGGCGGCGCGGATCGGTCCTTACAGTGACGGCGTGGAAATCGCGCCGAATCAACGCTGGCTGTTCACCGCGGGAACGCCGGGCATGGATGAAGCAGGCCGGCTTCCGCCCGACATCACCGCGCAGGCGGAACTGGCATGGAGCCATATTCTCAAAATGCTGGAAAAGGCCGGCATGTCGGTGCACGACCTGGTCAAGATCACCCAATATCTGGTGAAAGCCGAGGATATTCCGGCTTACGCCAAGGTGCGCGCCCGTGTGCTGGGCGAAGCAAGACCCGCGTCCATGATGATGGTGGTCGCGGCCTTGCCCCGGCCTGACTTTCTGCTCGAGATCGAAGCGGTGGCGGCGCGCGGCTAGTTGCTGAAGTCCGAGAGCCGCTTGTTTTCAGACGCCAGCTTCTCCAGCAGCGGTGCCGGTTCGAGACCGTATTTCTTCAGGCCCGAGATCACCGCGCCGAGCCCCAGCGTGTCGGCATAGAACATGGGTCCGCCGCGATAGGCCGGCCAGCCATAGCCATAGAGCCACACGATATCGATGTCGGAGGCACGGCTGGCTTTGTCTTCCGCCAGAATCGTCGCGCCTTCATTGATCATGGGCAAAAGACAGCGTTCGCGGATTTCATCCGTACCGATCTCGCGAGGCGTGACGCCATTCTTGGCGCGAAAGTCTGCAACGATCTTTTCCGTGGCGGGTGAAGGCGAGGCCTTGCGATTGGCGTCGTAATCATACCAGCCCGCCTTGGTCTTCTGGCCTTTGCGTCCGGCTTCGCAGAGAAGATCGCGCAGCGTCTCGCCATGCGACTTGGCGGCGTCCCAGCCAAGATCCAGTCCCGCAAGATCGTGCATGGCGAAAGGCCCCATGGGCAGGCCGAAATCGGTCAGCACTCTATCGACCGCGTAAGGCGAGGCGCCTTCGAGCACCAATTGGTTGGCGGCGTCCTGGCGCTTTCTCAGAATGCGATTGCCGATGAAGCCGGGGCCATTGCCGGCCAGCACGCCGACCTTGCCAGCGGCTTTGGCAAGCTTCATGGCGGTGGCGATAAGAGCGCCGGAGGTCTTCGTGCCGCGCACGACCTCCAGCAATTTCATTACCGGCGCCGGCGAGAAGAAATGCAGGCCCATCACATGTTCCGGCCGCGATGTGACCTTGGCCAGCTCGTCGATATCCAGATACGAGGTGTTGCTGGCAATGATGGCGTCGGGCTTTGCGATCTTATCCAGACGCGTGAAAATATCCTTCTTCACGTCCAAATTTTCGAACACTGCTTCCACGATCAGGTCGCGGTCGGCGAGGTCTTCCAGCTTTAGGCTACCGGTGATGCGGCCGAAGCGGGCGCGGGCTTCGTCTTCCGTCAGGCGTCCCCGTTTGACGCCGGATTCATATTGCGCTTTCACCGCGTCCAGGCCGCGGGCGAGCGCCGCCTCATTGGCTTCCACGACGGTGACAGGCAATCCGGCATTGGCAAAGACGGTAGCGATGCCGCCACCCATCAGGCCGGCGCCCACCACGCCAACTTTGCTGACAGGCAGGATCGGCGTGTCGTCCGCCAAGCCGGGGATTTTCGCGGCCTTGCGTTCGGCAAAGAAAGCATAGCGCTGCGCTTTGCTCTGCAAGGACTCCTTGCGCTCGAGAAAAATGCGCCCTTCGAAATCCAGGCCTTGTTCGAATGGCATGGTGGTGGCGGCTTCGACGCAAAGGATCGCCTGGCCGGGCGCTTCGAACCCCTTGAAATCATGGGTGGTGCGGAACTGTTTGAAAATATCCGCCGAGATGCCGCTGACCTTTTCATTCCGGTCGCGAGTGCGGCAGATGCCTTTGCCGTCCGCCACGATCTGGCGGGCGAAGGCGAGCGCGCCTTCTTTCAATTCCTTTTCCGGCATCAACGCATCCAGCAGACCCAATGCCAGCCCATCCTTGGCGGAGATTGGCTTGCCATCTGTGACCATGACCAGCGCCTTTTCGACACCGATCAAGCGCGGCAAGCGCTGCGTGCCCCCCGCACCCGGCACAAGACCCAATGCCACTTCCGGCTGGCCCAGCTTTGCCGATGGCACCGCCACGCGGTAATGGCCGCACATGGCGGTTTCCAGGCCACCGCCCAGCGCCGTGCCATGGATGGCGACTAGGATGGGTTTCTTCGCCGCATCCATCACGTCCTGCACATCGCGCAGCGATGCACCGGTCTGCACCTTGTCGAATTCCGATATATCGGCGCCGGCGATGAAGGTGCGTCCAGCGCAAATCAGAAGCGTCGCCTTCACCGCATTGTCGGTTTCCGCTTCGCGCAGCGCCGCGATCAAGCCTTCGCGCATGGTCTGGGACAACGCATTGACCGGCGGCGAGTTCAAGGTGATGACGGCGATCTCGCCGTCACGAGCATAATCGGTGACCGGATTGATCGCGCTCATGCCTTCTCCTGTTGAAAGGCCTGCAATCCCGTCTGCGCCCGGCCCAGGATCAGGGCATGCACGTCATGGGTGCCTTCATAAGTATTGACCGCTTCCAGATTGAGCATGTGGCGGATCACGGGATAGGCATCCGACACGCCATTGCCGCCCAGCATGTCGCGCGCCTCACGCGCGATAGCCAGCGCCTTGCCGCAATTGTTGCGCTTCATCAGCGAGATCAGGGGCGGCGAGGCCGTGCCATCGTCCATCATTCGCGCCAGCCTCAAGGCGCCGTTCAAACCCAGCGCAATTTCGGTCTGCATGTCCGCCAGTTTCTTCTGCACGATCTGGTTGGCGGCCAGCGGACGGCCGAACTGCTTGCGGTCCAGCACATACTGCCGCGCCGCATGCCAGCAGCTTTCCGCCGCGCCCATTGCGCCCCAGCAAATGCCAAAGCGGGCGCGATTGAGGCAGGAGAAAGGCCCGCCCAGGCCCTCCGCCTTAGGCAGCAGCGCGTCTTCGCCGACTTGCACATCTTCGAGCACGATCTCGCCGGTGACGCTGGCACGCAGCGAGAATTTGCCTTCAATGCGCGGGGTGGAGAATCCTTTCGCGCCGTGCTCGACCAGAAAACCCCTGATCTTGCCATCCAGCTTGGCCCAGACCACAGCCAAATGCGCAACGGGTGAATTGGTGATCCACATTTTCGCGCCGTTGAGGCGATAGCCCGCGCCATCCTTGACGGCGCGCGTCACCATCGAGCCGGGATCGGAACCGTGATCGGGTTCGGTGAGACCGAAACAGCCGATCAGTTCGCCGCTCGCCAACGGCGGTAGATATTTCTTCTTCTGCGTCTCGCTGCCGAAGGCGAAGATGGGATGCATGACCAGCGAATTCTGCACGCTCATGGCGGAGCGATAGCCGGAATCCACGCGTTCGATTTCGCGCGCCGCAAGACCGTAGCAACTATAGCCGAGACCCGCGCCGCCATATTCTTCCGGCAACGTCATACCCAGGAAACCCATCTCACCCATTTCCCGCATGATGGCGGGATCGAAATTCTCGTCGCGGAAGGCCAGCTGCGCCCGAGGCGCAAGCTTGTCTTCGGCGAAATCGCGCGCCGATTGGGCGACCATGCGCTCCTCGCCGGAAAGCTGGCTCTCCAGCAGAAAGGGGTCCGCCCAATCGAACGCGGTCTTGTCCAATTCGCTCATTTGTGGGCCTTCGTGGTTTTGGCTTTGGCGGGCTTGACGGATTTCTTCGTCGGGTTTGCTGACGCTTCCGGCTCCGGCGGCGGCGGAAAGGTCTTCGCGATGAAGTCCTCCATGTCGGCGAGCGCCTGGGCACCGGTCGCCCGATCGGGTGTGCCGTCCTTGGCGAAGTCCTGTCCGGCGCCGGCATAGATGCGGATGTCGGCGGGTACACGCTGGGCCCTCAGCGCGTCATATAATTTGTGGGACTGCGCCGGCGCCGCGAATTTGTCTTCGGCGCCTTGCTGGATGAAGAAGGGCGGGGATTGCGCACCGACATAAGTGAGCGGGCTTGCACTGCGCACGATGCCCGGCGCGCAATCGGCGGGTTCGCAGCCCAGATAGGTGCCTAGATGGGTCGCTGCCGCGGCTTCGGTGTTGCGGCCGGCGTCGGCATCCCAGCTGGCGAAGTCCGTAGGCCCCGCCCAGTCGATCACGCCCTGTACGCAATCCGAGGCCAGCGGCGCTTTCGAACCCGCGTCCGCAGCCGGCTCCAGCGTAGCGACGCCGCAGCTGGTGCCGGCCAGGGATGCGATCTGACCGCCCGCTTCCACGCCCCAGATCATCACGCGGGTGGTGTCGATATTGTAGTCGGTGGCGTGTCCGCGCAGCCAGCGCAGCGCCGATTTCACGTCCTGGACCGCGGCGGGAAAATGCGCCTCTCCCGCCAGGCGATAATTCACCGCCGCCACGACCATGCCTTTCGCCGCCAGGCCCGCGAGGGTGGAAGGGAAATCGTCAAAGCCTTTCAAGTGGCGCGCGTCGCCCGCCATCCATCCGCCGCCATGTATATAGAGTATCGCCGGCCGGGTCGGCTCCTTGGCTTTGGACGCGGGTTGATAGAGGTCCAAGGTCAGCGGCCGGAAGCCCTCAATGGTGGCATAGACAAGGTCGCGCTGAACCGCGACGCCGCCGGGAAAAGAGACGCTCTGGTTGATGTCAGACGGTGCGGCTTTTTCAGCTCCGCCAGCTACCGCCGCCGACAGGACGAGCGCCAACAGCGTCCAGTTTATTCGCATCAGTGTCATGGTCCGCTTCCGCACCAGAAAATGTCACGCGGCTGGGCTTGATGCAAACGGAGGTTGGCAACCGCGGCAGTCCTTGCGGCGTTACCGGATAGCGGGATTCCCGTTGATTTTTGGCAGTCATTTGATGTTGCGATATTTGCTGTCCCGTCCTGCGCATTTTGGCGGCCTGTTGCTGCTTCTCATCTGCCTGGCGGTTTTTGCCGGACAGGCTTTCCCGGCGGCATCTGCGGCATCCCAGGCTCATGCCGGCCAGACGGCTTCCGTTAGCCACGAAGGCAACTCCGCGAAGGATGCAGCCGCCGGCAACGGCGCCTCCAGCACCGGCAAGACCGAAGCGCTGCTGGTGGCGGAAGTGCTGCTGCTGCTGGTGGTGGGGCGTGTCCTGGGCGAGGGCATGCAGCGTTTGGGGCAACCGGCGCTGATGGGAAATCTTCTGGCCGGGCTGGTGCTAGGCCCATCGCTGTTCGGGTGGCTGTGGCCTGAGGCGCAGACCTTCATCTTCCCGTCCGATCCGGCGCAGAAAGCGATGATCGACGGCCTCTCCCAGATCGGCATCCTGATGCTGCTGCTGCTCACCGGCATGGAGACGGATGTCAAGCTGGTGAGTAAGATGAAAGGCGCGGCGCTTGCGGTTTCGCTGTGCGGCATCGCGCTGCCATTTGCGTGCGGCTTCGCGCTGGGAGAATTCCTGCCGGATTCGCTTTTGCCCCATATGACGGGCGGACGGCTGGTGCCGGCACTGTTCCTGGGCACGGCCCTGTCCATTTCCTCCATCAAGATCGTGGCGATGGTGGTGCGTGAAATGCATTTCATGCGGCGCAATCTGGGCCAGATCATCGTCTCCACCGCGATCATGGAGGACACGGTCGGCTGGGTGGTGATCGCCATCACGTTCGGCATTGCCGGCGCGGGCCAGGTGAATGCGTGGGAACTGGGCAAGACCATCGCCGGCGTGGCGGCGTTCCTGGTCTTCTGCTTCACGGCGGGGCGCTTCATGGTCTTCACCGCCATCCGCTGGGTGAATGACAATTTCCGCAGCGACTTTCCCGTCGTCACCGCCATCCTGGCGATCATGGGCGCGATGGCGCTGATCACGCATCTGCTGGGCGTGCGCACGGTGCTCGGCGCCTTCATGGCGGGCGTCTTGATCGGGCAGTCGCCCATCTTGACCGACCATATTCAGCAGCAATTGCGGGGGATGATCTCGGCTTTCTTCATGCCGATCTTCTTCGGTATGTCGGGGTTGGCGGCCAATCTCACGATCCTCAAGGATCCGGTGTTGGCTGGGCTGACCGTGGGTCTGGTTGCAATCGCGTCGATCGGAAAATTTTCCGGCGCCTTTGTCGGCAGCATGCTCGGCGGTTTGAAATGGCGCGAAGGCATTGCGCTCGGCTGCGCCATGAACGCACGGGGCTCGACGGAAGTGATCGTCGCCTCCATCGGCCTTTCGATGGGCGCACTCACCCAAAATCTCTACACCATGATCGTCACCATGGCGATGCTGACCACCATGGCGATGCCGCCCATGCTGCGCGCCGCGCTTTCCGGTTTGCCGATGGATGAGACCGAGCGCAAGCGAGTGGAGCGCGAGCGCCTGGACGCGCGAGGTTTCATTTCTAATCTGGAGCGGCTGCTGCTGGCGGTCGATGCTAGTCCGATCGGGCGTCTGGCGGCGCGGTTGGCGGGATTGGTGGCGGGCGGCCAGGGCATGCCCGTCACCATTCTCAAGCTCGACAGCGACCTGCGCACGGTTGTGCTCCAGCGGGACAAGGCTCGCGAAAAGGAGAATCCGGATAGTGCGGAACATGAGAAAGGACGGGGCGCCGACGCCGATTCTCAGGAAAAAGATTTGAGCGGCGCGCGCTCCATCAATGAAAGCAGGGCAGAGCAATCCGCGGATCCCGTCGCCAGGGAAGTCAAGACCGGCGCCAAGGCCAGCGCAGCGAAAGTCCAAAAGGATGAAGCCGAGCCCGATCCCGAGAAAGTTCATCTCACCACCAAGCTTCCGGTGGACCGTCCGGCCGACGTGGTGCGCGACGAAGGCCGCAAGGGCTATGATCTTCTCTTCATCGGCATGGAGGAAAGCCATGATGCCGATGGCAATATCGCGCCTGAGATCGCCGAATTGGCGTCGGGATTCGAAGGCCCGCTGGCGCTGTTGTCCTATCGCGGCGAGCGGAGCGTGCGGATGAACGCGCGCATGCGCATCCTGGTGCCCGTCAATGGTTCGCTGCCGTCGCAGCGCGGCGCGGAGATTGCTTTTGTGGTGGCTCGCGCCACGGGCGCGCGCGTGACGGTCCTATTCGTGTCGCAGACCGATGGCCGTTCGCGAACCCGTGCGCGCGAGGAAGGCGTGCTCAAAAGCATGACGGGCTTGGCGGAGCGTTATGACGTGCGTCTTGTCACCCAGATCTCCAAGCGCAGCGGCGCGGCCGAGGCGATCCTCAAGGAAGCGCGCCGGGGCTATGGCATGATCGTCATGGGGGTGAGCTCGCGGCCCGGCGAAGGCTTGTTTTTTGGCAATACCGCCGCACAAGTGCTCAAAGGCTGGGAAAACCCGCTTTTGCTGTTGGCGTCCTGAGCGGAATCGCCTTCGTCGCGTGTTAAAAGAAACGGAATAGTACGCTTTTGGACTTGACAGAATCCTAGGATTCTCATAGGCTTACGCCGCAATTGAAGGGCTAAGTCCATGAATATTCTTGAGCTTTTCAAGACATTTAAGACGCAAGAGCAGGCTGTCGAACACCTTGAAAAGGTGCGTTGGAAGGGGGTTCCAGTCTGTCCTTATTGCGCCAGCACCAAGATTTGCCGACATGTCAGTGGCGACCGCGCAGCACAACGTTGGCAGTGTCAAGACTGCACCAGAGCCTTTGCGGTGACCGTGGGGACGATTTTCCATGGCACCCACATACCCCTGAAAAACTGGTTCATGGTCTTGGCGCTTATGCTCAACGCCAAGAAGTCGGCCAGCGCTTATCAGATCGCGCGAGACCTTGGGATGCGCCGCCCCACAGTTTGGAGCATGATGCATCGGGTTCGATTCGTGATGGCTGGCGACGCGGACCAAAGCGCTCTTTTGCATGGAATTGTGGAAGCTGACGAAACGTATGTCGGCGGCAAACCCCGCAAGGGAAATAAGCGCTGGGATGGAAAAGCCAAGACAGGTCGGGGGACCTCAAAGGCTGCTGTGATGGGCGCAGTTGAACGCGGTGGTCGCGTTGTTGCGAAACCTGCTCCGGGTGGCAAACTCAAATTTGCCAGCCTCACCAAATTCATTTTGAAAACAGTTAGCAGGGAGGGGTCACTTCTCGTCACCGATGAATTCAGTGGCTACAAGCCCCTTAAGTCCATGGGGTATCAGCACGCTACTATCAATCATTCTGTGCAATACGCGGATGGCTCCATCTATACAAATACTATTGAGTCATTTTGGGCGCTTGTGAAACGCGCGTGGTATGGATCGCACCATCACTATAGTCGGAAATATATGCATCTCTACATCGCCGAGGCTTGCTTCAAGTATAACGTCCGCAAGCAAAGAGATGATTTCGGCCTCGCGCTGGCGGCAATGGTCGGCGCATGACAAAAAAAGAAAAAGTCAAACCCCCAAATCACCTCTACTACGGCGACAATCTCTCGATCATGGGGCACATGAAGAAGCATTGTGTGGACCTGATCTATCTCGATCCACCGTTTAACTCGAAGCAAAACTACAATCTGATCTATAAGAACATGACCGGCCTGCCTGTACCGGACCAGGCCGAAGCGTTTTGCGACACTTGGGAGATGGACGCCGAAAAGGAAGAAATCGCCAAGACCATGCCCGTCCTCATGCGTGAATACGGCGTCGAGGATTACTATGTCGAGTTTTGGCGTCTATGGATTCAAGCGCTGCGCCATACACAGCCCCATTTGCTGGCTTATTTGATCTATATGGTGCAACGGCTCTTGCACATGAAAAGCCTTCTTCGGCCTACCGGCTCAATCTATTTGCATTGTGACCCCACGGCCAGCCATTACATCAAGGTGATGATGGATGGCATTTTCGGCCACAAAAATTTCCAAAATGAAATCATCTGGCGGCGCACTGGCGCACACGGTCGAGCAAAGCGCTGGGGGCCGATCCATGACGTCATTCTGTTCTACAGCGCATCTGAGAAATACACGTGGAACAGGGTATTCGAGAAATACGACGAGTCCTACGTCGAGAATTTTTACAAGTTCACAGATGAGCACGGGCAATATCGGCTAGTCACGCTTGACGGCCCTGGTATTCGCGGAGGCGGCTCCGGTACGCCTTGGCGCGGTGTTGATCCGGGGCTTAAGGGACGGCATTGGGAAGTGCCGCCAGATCGCGCGCTACCAGAATGGTTCAAGCATCCTGATAATTATGCGTCGATGACCGTACAAGAACGCTTGGACGTTCTTGATAAGGCCGGCCTAATCTATTGGCCCAAGCGCGGATCGGTGCCGCAGTACAAGCGGTATCTGAGCGTTGCGGAAGGCAATCCCGTTCAAGACATTATTTCGGATATTCGCCCCCTCGGTTCACACGCCGATGAGCGTCTTGGCTATCCAACGCAAAAACCTATCGCGCTTCTGGACCGCATTATCCGGGCCTCGACCAATGAAGGCGACGTTGTTTTTGATCCATTCTGCGGATGCGGCACAACGATCTACGCCGCGCAAGCGACAGGACGGAAATGGATTGGCTGCGATATTGCCATCCTGTCCGTCAAACTGATCCGCGAAATTCTAACGGGCGAAAAATACAGACTAGTTGAGGGAATCCATTTTGACGTTGACGGTATTCCTGTCAGCGTTGAGCAGGCCCAGGAATTGTTTAAGCGTGATCCGTTCCAGTTCGAGCATTGGATTGTTGAACGCGTCGGCGGCTTCCCGACCAAAAAGACTGGCGACAAAGGAATTGATGGCCGCATGTATTTCGAGACGGAAAGAGGCCTGAAGGCGATGGTCTTATCCGTGAAGGGCGGCAATCTGAAGCCTGGTGACGTCCGTGACCTGATCGGGGTGATGGACCACGAAACCGATACCGAGATGGCGGGCTTCCTCTCGCTTCAGGAACCATCCAAAGCTATGCGGGAGGCAGCGGCCAAAGCGGGACAATATACCTACCAGGGGGTCAAATATGACCGGGTCCAATTCCTCACGGCTAAGGACATTCTGGAAGGGAAGCGGGAGTTCCATACCCCCACCAAGCTGCGGTCACGGGTGTCTTCCCCCCAAGGCTCTTTAGCCCTCTAGGATCGCTAGGATCGGCGGAAAAATGGTATTGTTTAACTAACCAGCGACCCGATATAATTCCGGCTGCGCCCGTGGCTTACGGCTTTGGGTCCTACGGCACGCCCGACAGGATTCAAACCTGCATCTGACCCTACGGCTAATAGGCTGCTCTATTCATTGAGCTACGGGCGCAGCTAATATTAGCAGATTTCGTGAAAATGGCGATCCCTGCATCTATGGGCATTGTCCATTTCGACCTACTATATATTGATGTTTACGGCGGTAGAAGTCCAAAAGCGTACTATTCCGAAAAGAAATTCAAATATGAGGGATTTTTGGCAACTTTATTACCGAGAATCGGGTTCCACAATTCACTTTTCCAAGCGGAACTTCGTCTCTGTGGCCCAAAAACACCAGGAAAACAGGGACCTTTTCTTGAGACTGACACGTTTCTTCTGGTATTTTGCTCTCCGACCGGGAGACCGGTATAGGACTGGGTATGACGCGCTTTTTCCAGGCTGCACTTGCTGTGGCCGGTCTTGCTGCCTTCGCAGGCGGGGCCGGAGCCACGGAATTGCGCCTGCCTCCTAGCCTGACAGCCTTTGGCGCGTCGGGCGAGAGTGCCATTCCTTCCGCCAGCGCCTTCGCCGATTCTCTGGTGTCAGGCCCGCAATCGCGCACCAGCCAGGACGTGTTGGCAGCGGAGCCGACGGTCCTGAAAACCAGCTTTGGCAGCGTTGCTACCCCGCAGGATTTTGCGTCCAGCATGGCGCTGAGCGCCAAGCTCGCCGTCGATAGCGGCTACAATGTCGATCTCACGCAACGCTTCGACGATTATGACGGGCTGCGCTCGCCGTTGATCGGTGATTCCGGTTTCCTGGGTCTTGCCAGTCCTGGCCATTATGCCGGCGTCACTTATATGCCCGCGCCGGACGTGCATTTGCGGCTGGGCGCCTCGCAATGGAGCGATCGCCGGGATCGCTTTGCAATGGCGCCGGTCGAGACCGGCTTGCCGCTGGCTTTCGATCAGGCGTCGTCGCAATCGCTGATGGCGGGCGTATCCTGGGATGTGAATGACTGGGTCGATCTTGGCATCAACGGGTTGCACAATGCGCAGCAAGGATTCGGCGTCTCAAGTCTCGCCTCCGGCAAGATGGAGACTGACGCGCTGGAGATGAGCGCGCGCCTCAAGTTGGGCAGCGGTTGGGTGACAACTGCTTCTTACAGCCAGGGTTTCAGCCAGCTCGACCAGCGCAGCAGCGTGCCGACGCTGGACACGCACTCTTACTCCATCGCCATCGCCAAGCATGGCTTGTTCGGCGAAGACGCGCTGGGCTTCTCCTTCACGCGCCCGGCGCTGGGCATGCTCGACAACAGCTTCAGCGCCGTGTCGGGCTCCGGCGATCTGCCGCCGCTTTTCATCGCCAATGACCGGTTCCCCAATCAGAGCCAGGAAACCGACCTGCAACTAGGTTATGTGACCAGTTTCCTGGACGGCGCGCTGGCGCTTCAGGCCAATGCCGCCTACCAGATGAATTATCAGGGCCAGACCGGCGCGAACTCGCTGTCCGTGCTTAGCCGCGCGAAAATCAAGTTTTGATTCCGCGGACTTTTCGCTAAAAGCCACATCTCTCGAGATTCAAAGGGCATTCGCATGGCCGGGCCGCGAGCGGAGCATCGGCCAGGAAAAGTGCGAAGCGGTTTTCCGTCCGGTCGTGCGACCAGAGAGAATGCAACAATTGCGGTGCCGGATACCGTCCGGTAAAAGCCGCCAAATCTTTAACCGCGAAGGAATGCGCGATGGCCGGTCCTCAGTTTGTTTTTGTCATGAAGGGTCTGTCCAAGACCTATCCCGGCGGCAAGCAGGTGCTGAAGGACATTTGGCTCTCTTTTTACCCCGGCGCCAAAATCGGCATCGTGGGCGTCAACGGCGCGGGCAAATCCACCCTGATGAAGATCATGGCGGGAATGGACAAGGAATTCACCGGCGAAGCCTGGGCCGCAGATGGCGTGCGCATGGGCTATCTCAGTCAGGAGCCGCAACTTGATCCCGCCAAGGATGTGCGCGGCAATGTGATGGAGGGTGTCGCCAAAAAGCAGGCGCTGGTCGACCGCTTCAACGAAATCGCCGCCAATTATTCCGACGAGACCGCCGACGAAATGGCGAAGCTGCAAGACGAGATCGAGGCGCAAGGCTTGTGGGATCTCGACAGCCAGGTGGAACAGGCGATGGACGCGTTACGCTGCCCCGATCCCGACGCCAAGGTTGAAACCTTATCAGGCGGCGAGCGCCGCCGCGTCGCGCTGTGCCGCCTGCTTCTGGACGCGCCCGATATCCTGCTGTTGGACGAGCCGACCAACCATTTGGACGCGGAGTCCGTGCAATGGCTGGAAGCGACGCTGCGCGACTATAAGGGCTGCGTTATTCTGGTCACCCACGATCGCTACTTCCTCGACAATGTCACCAGCTGGATTCTGGAGCTGGATCGCGGCAAAGGCATTCCGCATGAAGGCAATTATTCTTCCTTCCTGGAGATCCAGGAAAAGCGCCTGAAGCAGGAATCGAACGAAGAAGCGGCGCAAAAGCGGACCATCGCGCGCGAACGCGAATGGATTCAACAATCGCCCAAGGCGCGCCAAGCCAAATCCAAGGCCCGTATCAACTCTTATGAAGATCTGGTCGCCAAATCGCAGGAACAGCGCACCGTCACCGCTCAGATCATGATACCCGTCGCCGAACGGCTGGGCGATCTGGTGATCGAGGCGGAAAATCTCTCCAAAGGATATGGCGACCGGCTGCTCTACGAAAACGTGAACTTCAAATTGCCGGCTGGCGGCATTGTCGGCGTGATCGGTCCCAATGGCGCGGGCAAGACCACCTTGTTCCGCATGCTGACCGGCCAGGAAAAGCCCGATGGGGGTACGTTGAAAATCGGCCCCACCGTGCAGATCGGTTATGTCGATCAGTCGCGCGATGCGCTCGATCCCAACAAGAATGTATGGCAGGAAATTTCCGGCGGCACCGACATCATCGAGTTCGGCAAGACCAAGATCAATTCCAGAGCCTATACCGGCGCTTTCGCCTTCAAGGGCGGCGACCAGCAGAAGAAAGTCGGCCAACTATCTGGCGGCGAGCGCAACCGCGTGCATCTGGCCAAGATGTTGAAGTCGGGTGCCAATCTGCTTCTGCTGGACGAACCCACCAACGATCTGGATGTGGACACGCTGCGCGCGCTGGAATCGGCGCTGGAGGAATTCGCCGGCTGCGCCATGATCATCAGCCACGACCGCTGGTTCCTGGACCGCATCGCCACGCATATGCTGGCCTTTGAAGGCGACAGCCACGTCGAATGGTTCGAAGGCAATTTCCAGGATTACGAAGCCGACAAGAAGGGGCGCCTGGGTATCGACGCGGATCAACCGCACCGGATCAAATACAAACGCTTCGCAAGAGCTTGATTTTTAATGCCCCCATCTGTCTTCCTCGGGGCAAGCCCTCGGAAGACGTTCGGTACGCTGCCGCTACCGAACTCTCCACAAGCGGTTTCGCCGCGCGGGGGAAGAAAGCCTGTGTGCGCTGAGGGAAGTTTCAGCCCGTCCTGAACTGTTTGGCCAGATCGCTCAAATGAGCAATCAGCGTGCGGACATTGCCGTTGTTCTGGCCCAGGAACGCGGTGAACTGATCGCGCTCTTCTAAGGCCAGCCAGATGCCCGCGACGGAGAAATCCACCACCACGGGCTTGCCGGTGTCGGTGCGCACCCGAAAATCGACTTCCAGCGGCTGCTGGCCGGAATTGTCGTTGGGATCGATTAGCTGGGTGGCGACGATGAAATCGTCCGGCGTGCGGGCCTGGCTGCCGGTCACTTTCAAGGTCTGGCCGGCATATTTGGCGAAATAGGATTGATAAACCGCAACGGCATAATTCTGGAAGGCCACTTCGAACGCGGCGACCTCGGCGGGGCTGGCGCTCCGGCGATATTGCCCCAGGGTAAAGTCTGCGATGCGCTTCATGTCTGTGAGGCCGAGCAGGAAACTTTCGAACTGAGTACGGCGCTGATCGGCCGGCAGCCCTTTGTTGTTCAGGATCTCCAGGCCTGTGTGGATATTGTCCTGGACGAATTGCTCCGCCGGATTGGCCGCCAGCGCGGGTGCGCTGAGCGCCATACCGCCGGCGAGGGTCACAGCCATGGCCAGCACGGCGCGGCGCGGGATCGGGGAAAGGCGCATCATGGTTCCATTCTTTCGAGAAGACCTAGGGTCGCGGTTCCGTGTGGCAAGTTCAAGGCCGTATTTGTGTTTCTTGGTACGAATTCGTCGTCAGAAATCCGGCAAATCCTCTGTTTTCGGCGCCCGTCCGTTGCGGATCTCATTGTCGCGCAGCTGGCGATAGAGGCTGCGCAGGCTGGCGTAATAATCCACGGAACTGCGTTGGATGCTCTGCACAGTCTGATAAGTCTGCGCGCGCAAATCCAGAATGGTGAAATATTCGCGTCCCGCATCCCACCAGATATGCTGCTTGAAATGGATATAGCTGGTAGGATCGAGCCCGACATCGGCGGCGATGCCGAAAGCGTCTCGCGGATTGGATGGTCCGAAGAAGGGCAGCATCAGGAAGGGCCCTTCGCGCATGCCCCACACCGCCAGGGTCTGACCGAAATCCTCTCCGTGATCGGGAATCTTCATCCGGCTGGCGGGATCCAGAAAGCCGCCAAGCCCAATGGTGGTGTTGACCAGAAACCGGGCGGTCGTCTGACTGCCGCGCTTCAACTCGCCCTGCAGCATGTCGTTGACGAAAGTGGTGGGCAGGGTGAGGTTTTCCAGCAAGTGGTGCACCGAGCGGCGCCCGCCCTCGGGTACCAGCACGAAATACACCGCCACCGTGGGAATGACGAAATAGCGGTCGATCATGCCGTTGAATTTGAGCGTGTCGCGGTTGGTCGGCTCGTAGGGGTCGTTGTTGGTGATCATCTCCGGCGTGGGCGGCGTGGTGGCGCAAGCGCTTAGCGCCAGCCCGCACAATCCCATCGCCAGCGCCCGCAAAACGCGCATTTCGAGTGACTCACCCCCCGGATTGGGGGTGGTTTTCGGGTTTTTTGCCGTCCCTGTCCAGACCGGCTTTACCGCAAAAGCCCTTGTTTTCGGCTGCGCTCTTGGCATATAAAGATATGTTTATATGTTTAGAGGCAAGATGGACAGGCTGGTGGCAATGCTGCGTGCGGCGGGGGATCCGACCCGCCTGCGCCTGCTGCTGCTGCTGAGGCAGGCGGAGCTGACGGTCAGCGAGCTGATCGAAATTGTGGGCCAGAGCCAGCCTCGAGTTTCCCGGCATCTGAAGCTTCTGGGCGAGGCGGGTCTGCTGGAGCGGTTCAAGGAAGGAAGCTGGGTGTTCTATCGCGCCGCGGACCGGGGCAAAGGCGCGGAACTGGGCGCGGCACTCGCCAGTCTGGCTGACCCCAGCTTGGGTCAAGCCGACACGGCGCGGCTGGCGCATGTGCGTCAGGCCCGTGCGGCGGCCGCTGCTGCCTATTTCAAGGCCAACGCGCCGGAGTGGGAGCGCATCCGCGCCCTGCATGCGCCGGAAAAAGACGTCGAGGCCGCCATCGTCAAGCTGATGACGGCGCGTCCGATCCAGAATTTGCTCGACGCCGGCACCGGCACAGGCCGGATGCTGGAATTGCTGGCGCCGCACGCGCGTCGCGCCGTCGGCGTGGATGTGAGCCCCGAAATGCTGGCGATCGCGCGCGACCGGCTGTTGCGCGAGGACATCAAGAATACGCAAGTGCGCCTGGCTGACACTTATCGTCTTCCTTTCTCCGGCGACCGCGACGCGTTCGATGCGGTGCTGTTCCACCAGGTGCTGCATTATCTCGACGATCCGGGCGCCGCGGTGGCGGAAGCGGCGCGGGTGATGGCGCCGGGTGGGCGGCTGCTGATCGCCGATTTCGCGCCCCATGCCCTGGAATTTCTGCGCGACGATTATGCTCATCGCCGGCTGGGCTTTTCCGACCGCGAGGTGGACAGCTGGTTTGCCAGCGCCGGCCTCAAAGCCCATGGCAGCGAGACCATCGCGCCGCCTTCGGGCGAAAAACTCACCGTCAAACTCTGGCTCGCCACCGCCAAGAGCGCGCCCCGGATCAAAGAAGCCGCATGAGTCTGAAAGACCTGATCGCCAACGGGCGCCCGCTGTCGGTGTCGTTCGAATTCTCCCCGCCCAAGACGGAAGAGGCGGAGGCTTCGCTGTGGGCGGCGATCAAGCGGCTGGAGCCGCTTGTGCCGACCTTCGTCTCGGTGACCTATGGCGCGGGCGGTTCGACGCGCGAGCGTACCCACGCCACCGTCAAGCGCATCGTGGAAGAGACCTCGCTGAAGCCGGCGGCGCATCTGACCTGCGTGGGTTCACCCAAGGCCGAGATTGACGAGATCGTGCGCGCCTATTGGGACGCGGGCATTCGTCACATCGTGGCGCTGCGCGGCGACATGCCCGGCATGGCGGGGCCGTATCAGCCCCATGTCGACGGCTATCGTTCCACGCCGGACTTGATTGAAGGCATTCGCCGCATCGCTCCGTTCGAGATCAGCGTGTCTTTTTATCCCGAGCGGCATCCGGATTCGCCTAGCCATCGCCACGATATTGAATTGCTGAAAGCAAAAGTCGATGCGGGCGCGACACGGGCACTGGGCCAGTTCGCCTTCGACAATGACGCCACGGCGCGCTTCCGTGACGATGCTGCCAAGGCGGGGATCGACATTCCCATCGTGCCCGGCATCATGCCAACCACCGCGTTCCGCGGCGTGGAGCGCATGGCCGCCAAGATCGGCGCCACCATTCCGGGTTGGCTGACGCGCGCCTATGACGGGCTGGACGAGGATGCGGAGAGCCGCCGCATCGTCGCCGCCGCCGTGCTGGCCGATCAGGTGCAACAATTGCGCGGCCTGGGCTTCGACCAGTTTCATTTCTATACGCTCAATCAGGCCAATCTCAGCTATGCGGCGTGCCGGCTACTGGGCCTTCGGCCTTACGATTTGAAGTCCGGGGATTTGTCATGAGTTTCGACCGTAACGCCCGTCTCGCCTGGATGAAGGAGGAAGCGAAGAAGCGGCTTCTTCTGCTCGACGGCTCCTGGGGCGTGATGATCCAGGGTTTCAAGCTGGGCGAAGATGATTTTCGTGGGTCGCGCTTCGGCAATCATCCCACCGAACTCAAGGGCAACAATGATCTTCTGACTCTCACCAAGCCGGAGATCGTCCGCGATATCGGCCGCCAATATCTGGAGGCCGGCGCGGATTTCATCGAGACCAATACCTTCAACTCCAATTTCACCAGCCAGGAGGATTACGGCCTGGGCCATCTGGTAGGCGAGTTGAACGAGGAGGGCGCGCGGCTGGCCCGCGCCTTGTGCGATGATTATGGTACCTCCGATCGGCCACGTCTGGTGGCCGGCGTGCTGGGACCGGCCAACCGCACCGCGTCGATCTCGCCGGATGTCAATGATCCCGCCTTCCGCAACATCACCTTCGACGATTTGCGCGCGACGTACCGCGACGGCGCGCGCGGCCTGATCAAGGGCGGCGCCGACGTGATCATGATCGAGACTGTGTTCGATACGCTGAATTGCAAAGCCGCGATCTTCGCCATTGAGGAAGTGTTCGGCGAATTGGGCGTGCGCCTGCCGGTCTGGATCTCCGGCACCATCACCGATCTTTCCGGCCGCACCTTGACCGGCCAGACGCCGGAAGCTTTCTGGCATTCGGTGCGCCACGCCAATCCCTTCGCCATCGGACTCAATTGCGCCCTGGGCGCCAAGGAACTGCGCCCCTATATCGCCGATCTGGCGGGTGCGGCCGACACGCTGGTGAGCGCCCATCCCAACGCCGGTCTTCCCAACGAATTCGGCGGCTATGATGAAACGCCTGAAATCATGGCGGCCATGATGGGCGAATTCGCCCGCTCCGGCCTGGTCAATATCGTGGGCGGCTGCTGCGGCACGCGACCCGAGCATATCAAGGCTTTCGGTGAAGCCATCGAAGGCGTCAAGCCGCGCGCGATTCCGGAGAAGCCCCGGTATATGCGTCTGTCGGGACTGGAACCTTTCACGCTGACGCCCGATCTCAATTTCATCAATGTGGGCGAGCGCACCAACATCACCGGCTCGGCCAAATTCCGCAAGCTGATCGCGGCCAATGATTATGAAGCGGCGCTGGAGATCGCGCGAGGCCAGGTTGAGAATGGCGCCCAGATCATCGACATCAACATGGACGAAGGTTTGATCGATTCCGAAGCAGCGATGACCCGCTTTGTCAATCTGATCGCAGGCGAGCCCGATATCGCCAAAGTGCCCTTGATGATCGACAGCTCCAAATGGAGCGTGATCGAAGCCGGGCTGAAATGCTGCCAGGGCAAGGCGATCGTCAATTCCATATCGCTGAAGGAAGGCGAGGAGAATTTCGTCGCCCATGCCCGAGAGATTCTGCGTTTTGGCGCCGCTATGGTGGTGATGGCCTTCGACGAGGTCGGCCAGGCAGACACCCGCGAGCGCAAGACGGAAATCTGCAAGCGCGCCTATGACATCCTGGTCAACAGGGTGGGCTTTCCGCCCGAAGATATCATTTTCGATCCCAACATCTTCGCGGTCGCCACAGGCCTGGAAGAGCATAATGAGTATGGCAAAGCCTTTATCGAGGCTGCGGAAATCATCCGGCGCGAGAATCCGTACGCCCATATCTCCGGCGGGGTCTCCAACTTCTCCTTCTCCTTTCGGGGCAACGAGAAAGTGCGCGAAGCGATGCACAGCGTCTTTCTGTTTCATGCCATCAAGGCGGGCATGGATATGGGCATCGTCAATGCCGGCCAGCTGACCGTCTATCAGGATATTCCCACGCCTTTGCGCGAAGGCATCGAGGATGTGCTGTTCAACCGCCGGCCCGACGCGACCGAGCGGCTGCTAGAGTTTGCGAAGGAATATAAGCATGACGGTGGTGCGGCCGAAGTGGAAGATGCCGCCTGGCGGGGGCTGCCGGTCAATGACCGGATCACGCACGCCATGGTGCATGGCATCGACGCTTTCATCGTCGAAGACACGGAACAGGCACGCCGCGCCGCCGACAAGCCGCTGCATGTGATCGAGGGTCCGCTGATGGCGGGCATGAATGTGGTGGGCGACTTGTTCGGCTCCGGCAAGATGTTCTTGCCGCAAGTGGTGAAATCGGCGCGGGTGATGAAAAAGGCGGTGGCTTATCTGCTGCCCTTCATGGAAGAGGATAAATCCCAGGCGAAGGAAAGTGCCGGTCGTATCGTCATGGCCACCGTGAAGGGCGACGTGCATGACATCGGCAAGAATATTGTCGGCGTGGTCCTACAGTGCAACGGCTATGAAGTGTTCGATCTGGGCGTGATGACGCCCACGCAGAAAATTCTGGATGCGGCGCGTGAGCACAAGGCCAACATGATCGGCCTGTCGGGCTTGATCACGCCGTCGCTGGACGAGATGATGCATGTGGCATCGGAGATGGAGCGGCAAGGTTTCGACATTCCGCTGCTGATCGGGGGCGCCACGACCTCGCGTGTCCACACCGCGGTCAAGATCGATCCCAACTACCGGCGAGGTCAGACCGTTTACGTCACCGACGCATCACGCGCCGTGGGCGTGGCGTCCAGCCTGCTATCCAAGGACAGCGGCGCCAATTATGCCGCGACCGTGCGCAATGAATATGAATTGCTCGCCCGCAATCATGCCAATCAGCGCAGCGGCGGCAAGCGGTTGTCGCTGGCGCAGGCGCGGGCCAATCGGGCGCGACCGGACTTCGAAACCTATGTGCCGCCAACGCCCAAATTCTTCGGCACGCGGGTTTACGACAATTACGATCTGGCCGAATTGGCCAGCTATATCGACTGGACGCCCTTCTTCCAGACCTGGGAATTGGCCGGACCGTTTCCGCAAATCCTCACCGACGAGAAAGTGGGTCACGCCGCCAGTGATCTTTATCGCGATGCCCAGGCGATGCTGAAACGAATCGTGGCCGGCAAATGGCTGACGGCCCGCGCCGTGGTGGGGTTCTGGCCCGCCAATGCCGTGGACGACGACATTCTGGTCTATGGCGACAAGGCGCGGAAATTCCCCATCGCCACCCTGCACACGTTGCGCCAGCAGATGGCGCGCGATGCCGGACGCCCCAATCTGGCGCTTTCGGATTTTATCGCGCCGGTTGGCACGGCGGACTATATCGGCGGCTTTGTGGTCACCGCTGGCATCGGCGAGGAGCCCCATATCAAGGCTTTTGAAGCCGCCAAGGACGATTATTCGGCCATCCTGCTGCGCGCTTTGTCGGACCGGCTGGCGGAAGCCTTCGCCGAGCGCATGCATGAGAAAGTGCGGCGGGATTATTGGGGTTATGCCGCCGACGAAGCCCTCACCAATGACGATCTGATCGCGGAAAAATATCGTGGCATCCGCCCGGCTCCCGGCTATCCCGCCCAGCCCGAGCACAGCGAAAAGGCGACCCTGTTCAAGCTGTTGGGCGCGGAAGAAAAGATCGGCGTCACATTGACGGAAAGTTTCGCAATGTGGCCTGGCTCCTCCGTCTCGGGCTTCTATTATGCTCATCCCGAAAGCCGCTATTTCGGTGTGGGCAAGATCCAGCGCGATCAGGTGGAAGATTACGCCCAGCGCAAGGGTTGGACGGTGGCGGAAGCCGAACGCTGGTTGGCGCCTCTTTTAAATTACGATCCTCGCGCCATGAACGCGGCCTAGCGCGGATCTTTTGCGTG
Organism: Rhizomicrobium sp.; assembly: GCA_035605955.1. Lineage (GTDB taxonomy): Bacteria > Pseudomonadota > Alphaproteobacteria > Micropepsales > Micropepsaceae > Rhizomicrobium. The sequence continues at coordinate 18,621 of DATNGI010000047.1, read as the reverse complement.
CTGAGTTCGTCGCGCGTGCTGTGAGCCGCAGCTAGAGAGCAGGTCCGGTGGAGCTGCGAAAGCGGCGAACGCCACGAGCGCAAGCGAGCGGCCGTGGACTAACGTCGCAAAATCTCTCGCGCTATTTGGTGAGTTTAGGCTAAACGTATTTGATGTCCGTTTGGGGAAAAATGAGCGGCGCGGCGGCGGGTCTGCTGGTAGGCGGCCCCGTGGGCGCCGTGGTGGGCGCGGTGGCGGGGCATTTCCTGTTCGACCGCGAAACCGATCCCGGCGTGGTCTTCACCATGGCGATCATCGCGCTGGCGGGAAAGATGGCGCAGGCGGACGGCATCGCCACCGAGCAGGAATTCGCCATCTTCCGCCGCGTGTTCGGCGTGCCGCATGAGGAAGAGAATAATGTCCGGCGCATCTTCGATCTGGCGCGCCAGGATATCGCCGGTTACGAGGCTTATGCCGGCCAGATTGCACGCCTGTTCATGGGCAATCCCGCCATGCTGGAAGACATTCTCGACGGGTTGTTCGAAATCGCCAAAAGCGACGATGTGCTGCATCCCGAGGAAAGCGCTTTCCTGGAGCGGGTGGCGGAGATTTTCGGCTTCGCGCCCAACGAATTTCGCCGCATCCGGGCGTCGCATTTCGCGCCGGAACTGACCGACCCCTATGTGATCCTGGGTCTGTCCTATGTCGCGGACGAAGACGAGCTCCGCCGCACCTATCGCCGGCTGGTGCGGGAAAATCATCCCGACAGTCTGATCGCCCGCGGCGTGCCGGAGGAATTCATCAAGCTTGCCACCGACAAGTTGGCGGCGATCAACACAGCCTACGAGAAAATCCTGGCCGAGCGGGGCCTCAAATGACCCCCGTCGCGCGGCTATCGCCCAACCAGGACGAACGTGGCGGCGCGGCGGTCGACATGCTGGTGCTGCATTACACCGGCATGCGGAGTGGGGAAGAGGCTTTGGCGCGGCTTTGCGATCCTGCGGCGCGAGTCTCGGCCCATTACGCCATCGACGAGGACGGCGCGGTGTACGCCCTGGTGCCGGAAGATCGCCGGGCCTGGCATGCCGGAATTTCCTATTGGGCCGGCGCGCGCGACATCAATGCCCGTTCCATCGGAATCGAACTGGTCAATCCGGGACATGAATTTGGCTATCGCGCCTTTCCCAATGCGCAGATCGCGTCTTTGATCGCGCTCAGTCGCGATATTCTTGTCCGACATGCCATTCCCGCCTGGCGCGTTTTAGGCCATAGCGATGTCGCGCCCGCGCGCAAGGAGGATCCCGGCGAGTTGTTTCCCTGGGCCCGTCTGGCGGGCGAGGGCATCGGTCTTTGGCCTGCGCCGGATGGCGATCCTGGCGAAAGCGCGGTCGCGGGTTTGCTGGCGCATTATGGTTATGACCCCGGGGCGCCGCTGGAAAAAATCCTCACCGCTTTTCAGCGCCATTTCCGTCCGTCCCGCGTGGACGGCATGGCTGATAGCGAAACCCGTGGCGTGCTTTCCGGGCTGATCGCACTCTATGCTGCGCAAAAAGGGGAACGCGCATGAAGACGATGGGACTTTTGGCGGGGATGAGCTGGGAATCCTCTTCGGTCTATTATCAGCTGATCAATCGCGGTGTGCAGAAGCGGTTGGGTGGCGTCCATTCCGCGAAGATTCTCATGTATTCCTTCGATTTCGGCGAAGTGTCCCGCCTGCAGCAGGCCGCGCGCTGGGACGAGGCGACGGAGCTGCTCGCCGATGCCGGCCGCGGCTTGGCGAAAGGCGGCTCGGATTTCGTTGCCATCTGCTGCAACACCATGCATCTGATGGCGGACGCGGTGGAGAAAGCTGCCGGCGTGAAGCTGCTGCATATCGCCGATCCGTTGGGCGAGGCGGCCAAGAAGGCGGGCATGACCAAGCTGGGCCTGATCGGCACCCGCTTCACCATGGATGAGCCCGGCATCATTGCCGATCGCCTGCGCAAGAAATTCGGGCTCGAAGTGGTCGTGCCGGACAAAGCCGGCCGCGACACCATTGACGGCATCATCCAGACGGAGCTGGTCAAAGGCATCATCCTGGATGAAAGCCGCACACGTTATCGCGCCGTCATGGCCGATCTCGTGGCGCAGGGCTGCCAGGCGATCATTCTGGGCTGCACGGAAATTCCGCTGCTGGTGAGTCAGGCGGATGCCAGCGTGCCGCTCTACGACACGATGCAGCTGCATGCCGCGGCCATCGTGGATTTTGCGCTCGCCTGAAATCCTGCGTATAACCCCGCCGTCAGACAGCCGGGTGACCGCGGGCGGGGCGACCTGTTCGAGGAAAGTCCGGGCTCCACGGAAAGACGGTGCCGGTTAACGGCCGGCGGGGGCGACCCCAGGGACAGCGCCACAGAAATGACACCGCCTAAGAGCCTAAAGCTCCGGCAAGGTTGAAATGGTGCGGTAAGAGCGCACCGCGTCTCTGGCAACAGAGGCGGCACGGCAAGCCCCACCGGGAGCAAGACCAAATAGGGACGGCACCTGATGTTTTCCGCATCGCCGTCCGGGTCGGTCGCGTGAGTTGCGTGGCGACACGCATCCCAGAGGAATGGTCATCATCGCTTTTCTTCGCAAGAAGACGAGCGGTACAGAACCCGGCTTACAGGCTGTCTGACATTTTCTTTCCCCCTCCGCCCTGCGCAGCTTACTTTTGCGTGCCAGCTCTCGCTGGCACGCAATAAGCGCTGCTGCGGGCACCTCCCCCATCAGCATGCTTCATGCATGGGGGAGGCGGGCCTCAGCTAAGGCGGCGCTGCCCTTTGCGCTTTTATTTATTGATCTCTCGTAGGATGGAAAGAGTCCGGCTGTCGCGTTCGCCGTTGAAGTATTTGTTCAAGGCTGCCGCGAAGATGTCGTTGGTTGAAACGGCATCGAACAGGGTCATGGACGAGCGGAATTTCATGTCGTCGGGATCGCTGAAAATATCGTGAGCGCTGCAACCTTCGATCTTTAGCGCCAACTCCGTGACTTCGCGCAGCCGTGCGCCCAGGACCGGATGCGCGAGATAGGCTTGCGCCTCCTGGCGTGAGTGGATGGCGAAGTGCCGCGAATGAAAGCTGGTGCCCAAACCTTCGATCTGCGGAAACACGAACCAGATCCAATGGCTTTGCTTGCGGCCCGCTGCCATCTCCGCCTGCACGCACGGCCACGCCGCGTCTTGTGGTGCGATAAAGCGCTCAAGATCGAGCGGGTCGCTGGTCAAACGCCAGCTTTCTGCGCAATCAGCGTTCCGATCGAGGCCCAGTCCTTCTCGCTCCAGCCTTTCTGCATCGCTTCCTCATAATGGCGGCGCACCAGATCAAGCAGGGGCATGGGCACATTGAGATTTTCTGACGCTTCCTTGACCAAGGTAGCGTCCTTCAGGCCCAAGCGCAGATAGAAACCCGCGGGTTCATAAGCCTCCGCCAAAATCTGCTTGCCGTAATTCTTGTAGACCGGCGCCGCGAACAATCCTTCGGTCATGGTGTCTAGGAATTGTGTGGCGTCCACACCGCCCTTCTTGAGTAGCGCGAAGGTCTCGCCCAGGGTCTCGACCGCACTCATGATCATGAAATTGCCCGCGATCTTGAAGAGATTGGCCATTTGCGGCTTGTCGCCCACCTTGACCAGACGCCGGCCCATTTCCGTCAAGAGCGGTTCGACTTTCGCCACTGCGTCGTTGGCGCCGGCCACGACAATCACCGCCTGTCCCTTGGCCGCAGCGTCCGGGCGCGCAAAGACCGGCGCTGCCACATAATCCAGCCCGCGGCTGTCATGTGCCGCCGCCAGTGCTTCGGCGAAGCCCGGCGAAATGGTCGCCATGTTCACGTGAACAAGTCCTGGCCCTGCCTTGTCGAGCAGGGAGGCGTCGAGACCGACATCCCGTATCGCCTGATCGCTGGCGAGCATAGAAAAGAGCACGTTGCACTGCATCGCCTCTGCCGGCGTCTTCGCAGGCGTGGCGCCCTGGGCCGCCAGCGTCTCGACCGCGCGCGGCGATCTGTTCCATACAGTCACTGTGTGACCGGCCCGCAGCAGATGGCCTGCCAGCGCCGTGCCCATCTGACCCAAGCCGATGAATCCGATTTTCATGCTGCTCTTCCTTCTGCTCTCCGCGCTCGGCCCAGGATGGCCGATTCCGAATCGATTTTCGCCGCGTGAGAAAAAATCATTCGCTGGCCGGCCGAACGCTGTTCGTGGTTAAGACATCCTTTACGGTTCTCACCACAACCTTTCCACGTTTTGGCTTTGTTCTCGCCACCCCCACCCGTAGTGAGAGTCAGATCTGAATCGACTAGCTCAAGTCCCTCAAAAATATGGGTTTTTTGTTTGACGTGACGCTTCGTCCCATGTTATCCCATGTCATCCCAGGGGGGTATGACACCAGTCCGAACAACGGCCGATGGACCGGCCGCCCGGACGCTCTGGATAAAGGGGGGCAAGCGCGCGATGACCGGGTTGGTCCAGCCGTTCATTTCAACGGTCATGGGATCGCTCGATAGCAAAGGGCGGGTGTGCATTCCCGCGCCTTACCGGCACATCCTCGCTGCCCAAAACACCCAGGGCGTTTACATCTGCCCCAGCTTTGCCGAGGCCGCGCTCGAAGCCTTCGGTCAGAGTGTGATCGACACCTTGCATGCGCGGCTTTCGACCCAGGATCCTTTCTTCTCGCCCAGCCACGACGATGAAGCCACCGCGGTGATCTCGCGCACGCAATTGCTGGTGGCTGACGACCAGGGCCGCGTGCGCCTTCCTGATCCCATGATCGAACATGCGGGCTTGAAGGATCGCATCGCGTTCGTGGGCCTGTCGCAGAAATTCCAGATCTGGGATGCGGACATTTATGCGCCGATCCAGGCCGAAGCTCTGGCGCGCATGAAAGCGCGGCTGGAGCGGTCGCGCGCGGCGCAAGGCGGTGGCGCATGAGCGGTCATCTGCCGGTGATGCTGAACGAAGTTCTGGCGGCGCTGAAACCGCGCGACGGCGCGCGCTATGTCGACGGGACCTTTGGCGGTGGCGGTTATGCCCGCGCGATCTTGGAAGCCGCCGACTGCCAAGTGCTGGGCATCGACCGCGATCCCGAAGCCATCGCGCGGGGCCGCAAGCTGGTGGAGCAATTCGCCGGCCGTCTCACCCTGGTCGAAGGCGAATTCTCCCGCATGGATGCCTTCGCCGATGCCAGCGACGGCGTGGTGCTCGATCTGGGGGTTTCCTCTTTCCAGTTCGACACGCCCGCGCGCGGCTTCTCCTTCCGCGAAGACGGACCTTTGGACATGCGCATGAGTCTTTCGGGCGAAAGCGCCGCCGATGTGGTGAACAGTGCGGACGAACGCAGCCTCAGCCAGATCATTGCGCGCTATGGCGAGGAGAAGAATGCGCGGCGCATCGCCCGCGCCATCATCGCGGCCAGGCCCCTGACCACCACGGCGGCGCTGGCCAAAATCGTGTCCGAGGCGCAAGGCCCCGCCGCCTTGCGCCATGCCATCCATCCGGCCACGCGCACCTTCCAGGCCCTGCGTATCCATGTGAATGACGAACTGGGCGAGTTGGAGCGCGGTCTTGAGGCGGCGCTGAAAATCCTCAAGCCCGAGGGCCGCCTCGCGGTGGTTTCGTTCCACAGCCTTGAAGATCGTATCGTGAAGCAGTTTCTGGGCAGCCGCAGCGAAACGCGGCCGCGCGCCTCGCGCCACGCGCCGGACACGGGGTCGCAGGCGCGCGCCCAATTCCGGCTTCTCACCAATCGCCCTCAGACCCCGTCCGAGACAGAAATCGCAAACAATCCCCGCGCTCGCTCCGCCAAGTTGCGGATCGCCGAGCGTCTGGCTGCGTGAAGGAGACCTGACATGATCCGCGTGCTCAACTTCTTCTCTGTGGCGCTGATGGGCCTTTCGATCCTGGCGCTCTATCATGTGTCGGAGCGCACCCGTGTCACGCAGATGCAGCTGGCCAAGGTCAACCATCAAATCCGCGACACCCGCGCCACCATCGGCGTGCTGGAGACGGAATGGGCGCATGTTGCCGGCCCCGCCCGCATCCAGCAATTGGCCGAGGCGCACGGCATGACCAATACCGTGTCGGCCCAGCTGTCATCCTTCGAACTGTTGCCGCGCCGCGGCGACGCGCCGCTCAACAACTCGCCGCTGCGCAATGCCAGCGCGGAAGCGCCGTCTGCGGCGCCGGCCGTACGGCCCACGCTTTTCGCGCAACCCATTTCCGATCAGACGGGGTTCTAGGCATCGATGGGGGAGGTCACCGGCGTATTCCAACGGCGCATTGTCATCGGAGCGGTTTTTTGTGTCGCCGCTTTCGCGCTGGTGGGACTCCGTCTGGTGGACGTGACGCTGCTTCGCGGCGGCGGTCATGCCGGTTTCGAAGATCGCGCTATCATCGCCCGCGCCGATCTGGTCGATCGCAACGGCAAGCTTCTGGCGCGCGACTTACCTGTGAAGGATCTCTATGCCCGTCCCCACGAATTCTGGGACAAGGACGAAGCGGCGCATGATCTGTCTCAGGCCACCGGCGCGGACGAGGGCCGGCTGCGCTCAGGCTTCGCCAACGCCAAACATCCTTATGTCTTGATCGCGCGCCAGATCACCCCGGCGACCGAAGCGAAGGTCATGCATCTGGGCTTGCCCGGTCTTGAGTTCGAGCCCAGCGCCAAGCGCTATTACCCCGACGGCCGCGCCGCCGCCCAGCTTCTGGGCGTCACCGATCCCGACAATAACGGCGTTTCGGGCCTGGAACTGGGGTTGCAGGATCGAATCCGCGCCAGCGAGGACGGCGAACCCGTCACCACCTCGATCGACATGCGGGTGCAATACATTCTCGCCAGCGAGATCGCCGCCCAGCGCCAGACCTTCGGGCCGCGCGCCGCCGGCGGCCTGGTGATGGATGTGCGGACCGGCGAAGTGCTGGCGATGGCGTCGCTGCCGGATTTCGATCCCAATGCGCGCGACCTGACCGGCGACGACACGACCCGCAACATCATGGCCCAGGATGTTTACGAACTGGGGTCGGTGTTCAAGATCTTCTCTTTCGCACTGGCCTTCGAAGACCACACCACTCATATGGACGAGGTCTTCAATATCGGCCAGGGCTACAAAATCGGCAAATACACGATCCACGAAGCCGAACGCATGCCCGCCACCTTGGCGGCGCGCGATATCCTGGCGCAATCCTCCAATATCGGCACGGCTCAGATCGCGCTCCGCTCCGGCGGCGTGCGGCAGAAGCAATTCCTCACCCGCATGGGCCTGTTGACGCCGATCAAGACCGAGCTGCCGGAACAGCGCAAAACCATATATCCCGCCAATTGGGGCGCCATCGAGACCGCCACCATCGGCTTTGGCCAAGGCATATCCGTGAGCCCGCTGCGGTTCCTGGCGTCGGCGGCGGCGATCGTGAATGGCGGCCGCGAGATCATCCCCACCTTCGTCAAGACCGACGCCGACCGCCGTGGCGCCCAGGTGATCAAGCCGGAGACCAGCGAGCAGATGCGCGGGTTGCTCCGCTATGTCGTGACCAATGGCACTGGCAGGAACGCCAATGTCGAAGGCTATGACGTAGGCGGCAAGACCGGCTCGGCCCAGGTGCCGGGTGAGCATGGCCGCTATATCCCGCATGCCTTGCGTACCTCATTCTTCGCGGCTTTCCCGATCGAGAATCCCCGCTATGTGATGTTTGTGCTGCTGGACCAGCCGCACGGCACCAAGGCGACGGGCGGCTTCGCGCTGGCGGGCTATACGGCGGCGCCGCTGGCGGGCCGGGTGATCTCACGCATCGCGCCGCTTCTGGGCGTACCAAATACCGCGCCACCGACACGTTTGGCGCAAGGAAATTCATAATGGCGCCCCATTCCTCGGCGAATGTGGCGGACAAGAAAGACAAGACGCCATGGTGGCGGCAAAAGACTTCACAGGACTGACGAGCGACAGCCGCAAGGTCCAGCCCGGCTATCTGTTCGCGGCGCTTTCCGGCAGCAAGACGGACGGCGCCCATTTTCTGTCGGACGCGGTGGCGCGCGGCGCCCGCGCCGTGCTCGGGCGTCCGGAGAGCGCGGTGGATGCAGCGGCCCTGGGTGTGACCTTCATTGCGGACGAGAATCCCCGGCTGCGATTGGCGCGGATGGCGGCCGCTTTTTATGGCGCCCAGCCTGACACGGTCGCGGCGGTCACCGGCACCAAAGGCAAATCCTCCATCGTCGCATTCCTGCGCGAGATCTGGACGGCGCTGGGCAAGCCGGCTGCCAGCCTGGGTACCGTGGGTGTGGTGGGGCCCAAGGGTGAAAAGCCGCTCAACCACACCACGCCCGATCCGGTGGAGATCCATCACCTGCTGGCGGAATTGAAGCGCGACGGCGTCGAGCATCTGGCCATCGAGGCGTCCAGCCATGGCCTCGACCAGTACCGGCTGGATGGCGTGCTGGTGAGCGGGGCGGCTTTCACCAACATCACCCGCGATCACATGGATTACCACGCCACCTTCGAGGATTACCTCAAGGCCAAGCTCAGGCTCTTCACCGAATTGGTGGCCAATGGCGGGGTCGCCGTGGTCAATAGCGACGCCGAACATGCCGACGTCTTCATCGCCGCGGCGAGAAAGCGGGGTCTGACCTTGCTGACGGTGGGCGAAACGGGCGAAAGCTTGAAGCTGGTGTCGCGCCAGAGCAAGGGCGATGCCCAGGCGTTGGCGATCGCCCATGCCGGCCACACTTATAATGTCACTTTGCCGTTGGCGGGCGCCTTCCAAGCGTCCAATGCGCTGGTGGCAGCTTCTCTCGCGATCGGCCTGGGCGAAGACGCGAGGAAGGTCATCCCCATTTTATCGCGCCTGAAGGGTGCCCCCGGCCGGATGGAGAAGGTCGCTTTCTCTGTCGCCGGCGCGCCCATCTATGTCGATTACGCTCATACTCCGGATTCGCTGGAAAAGATTCTGAAGGCGCTCCGGCCGCACACGGAAAATAAGCTGCATGTGATGTTCGGCTGCGGCGGCGACCGCGACAAGGGCAAGCGTCCGCTGATGGGCCAGATCGCCACGGCATTGGCTGATGATGTCATCGTTACCGACGACAATCCCCGCAGCGAAAATCCCGCCACCATCCGCAAGGAGATTCTCGCGGCCGCGCCCACCGCGCGCGAGATCGGCGACCGCACCGAAGCCATTCGTGCCGGCATCGCCGCGCTACAGGTGGGCGATGTGCTGGTCCTGGCCGGCAAGGGTCATGAGACCGGTCAATATATCGGCTCCGAAGTGCGTCCTTTTTCCGACCGCGAGGAAGCGGTGAAGGCGGCGCTGGCGTTGGGAGGGCGCGCGGCATGACGCTGTGGTCCACCGCCGAGGCCGAAGCCGCCACCCTGGGCCGCGCCAGTGCGGGCTTTGCCGTGGGCAGCATGTCTATCGACACGCGCACACTGAAAGAGGGCGACCTGTTCGTGGCGCTGAAAGGCACGCGAGACGGGCATGATTTCGTGGACGCCGCTTTCGCGGCCAAAGCGGGCGCGGCGCTGGTCAGCCGCCCGATGCCGAACGCCAAAGGCCCGCTCCTGACCGTGGCCGACACTCGACGCGGGCTGGAAGATCTGGCGCGGGCCGCGCGGGCCCGCAGCAATGCCAAGATCATCGCCGTCACCGGCAGCGCCGGCAAGACCACCACCAAGGAGATGCTGCGGCTCTGCTGCAACGCGCTGGGCGCCACCCATGCTTCCGCCGCGTCCCATAACAATCATTGGGGCGTGCCCTTGAGCTTGGCGTCGCTGCCCCGCGAGGCGGGCTATGGCATATTCGAAGTTGGCATGAACCATGCGGGCGAGATCCGCAATCTGGTGTCCTTCGTGCGGCCGCACGTGGCGCTCGTCACCACCATCGCGCCGGCGCATCTGGAGTTCTTTGGCTCCTGCGAAGCGATCGCGGACGCCAAGTCGGAAATTTTCGAAGGGCTGGTGCCGGGCGGCGCCGCGCTGATCCCGGCGGATTCGCCTTATGCCGAGCGGCTCGCCGCTCGCGCGCAACAAGCGCAGGTGGGCCAGATCCTGCGCTTCGGCAGGAACGGCGATGCCAAGCTTCTTTCGATCGCGCCTAATGGCGACGGCATGCGCATCAAATCCGATATTCTGGGCAGGGCCGCGGATTGTGTGGTCGGCGCGCCGGGCGAGCATATCGCCATGAACGCGGTGGCGGCATTGGCGGCGGTGGCGCTGGCGGATGGCGATGTGCTGAACGCAGCAGCGGCGCTTAGGAATTTCACGGCCTTGAAAGGCCGCGGCGCGCGGTTTGAATCCCACGGCGTCGAAATCATCGACGAAAGCTACAACGCCAACCCGGCTTCGATGGTGGCGGCGCTCAAATTGCTCAGCCAGGCACGGGGCCGCAAGCTGGCGGTTCTAGGCGACATGCTGGAAATGGGCGAGGGTGGCCCGGCGCTACATGCCGCGCTAGCCGAGCCTATTGCCGCCGCCAACACCGATCTGGTTTTCGCCTCCGGTCCGCAGATGAAAGAATTGTGGGATGCCTTGCCCAAAGCGCGCCGCGGCGCCTATGCGGCTGACTCGACAGCGCTGGCGCCTCAGCTGACCGCTGCGCTCCAGCCCGGGGATACGATCTTGGTGAAAGGTTCGCTGGGTAGCCGCATGTCCGTGATCATCGAAGCGCTGAAGAGGGGCTGATGCTGTATTATCTTTCGCTTCTCACACACACGGACCAGTTGGCCTTCTTCCGGCTGTTTGGTTATCTCAGCTTCCGCGCCATGGCGGCGGTGGTGACCGCGCTCGTCATCGCCTTCTGGATCAATCCCATGTTGATCCGCTGGCTGAAGGTGAAGCAAGGCAAGGGCCAGCCCATCCGCAGCGATGGTCCCGCCCGGCATATCGTGGAAAAAGCTGGCACGCCCACCATGGGCGGTCTTTTGATTTTGATCCCTTGGGTGGGTTCGACGGTGTTATGGGCCAGCCTTTCCAACCGTTATGTCTGGATCGCCCTGATGGTCACGGTGGTTTTCGGCCTGCTGGGCTTCCTGGACGACTATTATAAAGTGACCAAGCGCACCGCCGACGGCCTCTCCGGCCGCACCCGGCTCCTGATCGAGTTCGGCGCGGCCTTCATCGCCACCTGGCTGATCATGCAGGTGGAGGCGCCTTCGCTTTCCGGCATGCTGGCGGTTCCCTTCATCAAGACGGCGCTGTTGCCGCTGGGCCTGTTGTTCGTGCTGGTCGGCGGTTTCGTCATCACCGGCGCCGCCAATGCTGTGAATTTCACGGACGGGCTCGATGGGCTCGCCATCATGCCGGTGATGATCGCGGCGGCCGCCTTCACCTTGATCGTCTATCTGGTCGGCAACGAGAAATTCGCCGCCTATCTGCAACTTCCCTATGTCGACGGCTCGGGCGAACTGGCGGTGTTCTTGGCGGCCTTGATGGGCGCGGGACTTGGCTTTCTCTGGTACAACGCACCCCCCGCCGCCATCTTCATGGGCGACACCGGTTCGCTGCCGTTGGGCGGAGCGCTGGGCGCGGTTGCCGTGGTCGCCAAGCATGAGATCGTGCTCGCCATCGTGGGCGGCCTGTTTGTACTAGAGACCGTATCGGTGATCGTGCAGGTGGTTTCTTTCAAGCTCACCGGCAAGCGCGTCTTCCGCATGGCGCCGATCCATCATCATTACGAGCAGTTGGGCTGGACCGAACCCACCATTGTGATCCGCTTCTGGATCGTGGCGGTGGTGCTGGCGCTGGCCGGGCTCGCCACCTTGAAGCTGCGGTGACCCAATGATTGTGGCCCGCAGCTATTCCCAAAAGACCGTCGCCGTTTTCGGACTGGCGCGGACCGGGCTTGCCAGCGTGCGGGCGCTGAGGGCGGGCGGCGCGCACGTGATCGCCTGGGACGACAACAGCACCGCGCGCGACGCAGGCCATGACGCAAGCGCCGAGATCACGCCCTGGCGCGAATGGGCCTGGGACGGGATCGCTGCTTTGATCCTCAGTCCTGGCGTGCCGCTCACCCATCCGCGCCCGCATGAAGTCGTCACCCATGCCAAGGCCGCGAATGTTCCGGTGATCGGCGATGTGGAATTGTTTGCCCGCGAGATTCGCCCTGACGTCGCCCGGCCGGGCAAGGCGCCCGTGATCGCCATCACCGGCACCAACGGCAAATCCACCACCACGGCGTTGTTGGGCCATATTCTGGCGGCCGCCGGTTTCGACGCCCAGGTGGGCGGCAATATCGGCAAATCGGTGCTGGAATTGGCGCCGCCCGGTCCCAAGACCGTCTATGTGCTGGAAATGTCCAGCTTCCAGATCGACCTGACGCCGGGGCTGCATCCGGACGTGGCGCTGCTCTCCAACCTGACGCCCGACCATATCGATCGCCACGGCAGCATGGAGAATTACGCCGCCGTCAAGGCGCGGCTGTTGCGTCAGGTGGCCAAGGACGGTCATGTCATTGTCGGCGTGGACGATGATCACAGCGCGGCGATCTTCACGGCGCTGTCGGCCAAGGGTGGCGCCGCAGCGATTCCGGTTTCGGTCGGCAAGATTCTGGGCCGCGGCGTTTTCGCGGTCGATGGTGCTCTCTACGATGCGCAAGGTCCGCGCGCCGCCAAGGTCATGGCGCTGGAGGATGCGCCGCGCCTTCCCGGCGCGCACAATGGACAGAATATCGCGCTGGCCTATGCCGCCGCACGGATCTTCGTGAAGGATGCTCACACCGTCACGAATGCGATTTCCACCTTCCCAGGCCTGGCGCATCGCATGGAAGAAGTGGGTCACATCGGCAAAACGCGCTTCATCAATGATTCCAAAGCCACCAATGCTGACGCCACGGCGCGGGCCCTGGCTTGTTATCCCGATATCTTCTGGATCGCGGGCGGTAAACCCAAGGAAGGCGGTATTGAAAGCCTGGCGCAATATTTTCCCCGCATCCGCAAAGCTTATTTGATCGGCGAAGCGGCGGGAGCTTTCGCCCGCACCTTGGAGGGCAAGACACCGTTCGAAATGGCCGGCACCCTGGACAAGGCGGTCGAAGCCGCTGCCGCTGACGCGGCCAGATCCACGGCGCCGGCCCCTGTGGTGCTGTTGTCGCCGGCTTCGGCTTCCTATGACCAGTTCAAGGATTTCGAACAGCGCGGCGATGTCTTCCGCGCCCTGGTGGCAAAACTGCCGCAAGAGGTGAGGGCCGCGTCATGAGCATTTCTCGCGCCGACAAAGGCGGCTTCGCCAATTGGTGGTTCACCGTCGACAAGGTGGCGCTCACCGGCATGGGGCTTTTGCTGGGCATCGGCCTGATGCTGGCCTTCGCCGCCAGCCCCGCCATCACGGGTGGTCCGCTGACGGCCGGCGATTTTCATTATGCCGTCCGCCAAATGGTCTTCGCCGCCGTGGCGCTGTCAATCATGGCGGGCGCTTCGCTGCTCACGCTGCGTCAGGTCAAGATACTGGCGGCGCTCATATTCGCGGGCGCGCTGATCTGTTCCTTTCTGGTTCTGTTCTTGGGCAACGACGTGCTGGGCGCGCGGCGCGAACTCAATTTCGGCTTTATGAACCTACAGCCCTCCGAATTCCTCAAGCCCGGTTTCGCCGTCCTCGCCGCGGCCGTGCTGGCGGACCGTGCTCCCATGAAGCTGCCCAAGCCCGTGGTCACGTTGCTGCTGATCCTGCCTGCGATCGTCATTTTGCTGCTGCAGCCCGATGTGGGCCAGACGGGTCTGTTGCTGTCGCTCTGGGGAGCGATGCTGTTCTTCGCCGGTTTGCCGCTCTTCTGGGTGGGATCGCTGGCGGGCGCGACCTCCGTCATGGGCTTTGCGGCTTACGAGATTTTCCCGCATGTGCACCATCGCGTGGATCAATATCTGAGCGAATCCGACATCGGCTACCAGGCGGGTCTGGCGCTCAAGGCTTTCGCGCATGGCGGTTTGACCGGGGTGGGGCCGGGCGCGGGCACCATCAAATACCGCATTCCCGACGCGCATTCCGATTACATCTTCGCCGTGGCGGGCGAAGAGTTTGGCCTGATCCTTTGCGGTGTGATCGCGGCGCTGTTCGGCCTGCTCACGGTTCGGCTTTTGCTGCGCGCCGCCAACCAGCGCGACAGTTTCTGTCAATTGGCGGGCGCGGGCCTTGCCGTGGTCACGGCAGTACAAGCTTTCATCAATATGGGTGTGGCGGTATCGCTGCTGCCCGCCAAGGGCATGACCTTGCCATTCATCTCTTATGGCGGCTCATCGCTCTTCTCCATCGCGCTCACCATGGGCTTCGCGCTGGCGGTAACGCGGCAACGGCCCAAGCTCACGACACGGGCCGAGCCGCTCTTGGGTGTGCTGGGAGTGAAGGCATGACGGGCGCCATTGTGCTGTCCGCCGGCGGCACCGGCGGCCATCTCTTTCCCGCCCAGGCGCTGGCGGGCGAGCTGACGCGCCGCGGCCGCAAGATCGTGGTGATGACGGATGCGCGTTTTGCCAATTACGCCACCTCTTTTCCCGGCGCGCAGATCGAGACCGTATCGTCGGCGCCACTGAACTCTCTGATGGCGCCGTTCAAGATCTTGGCCGGGGTGATCGAGGCCCTGACCAAATTGCTGCGGCTGAAGCCCGATGCCGTGATCGGGTTTGGCGGCTATCCGTCCGTGCCGGTGATGCTGGCCGCCATCCTGGTGCGACGCCCCACGGCCATCATCGAACAGAATGCGGTTGTCGGCCGCGCCAACCGTCTAGTGATGAACCAAGTGCGCAGTGTCGCCGCCGCCTTTCCCATCGCTCGCTTTGCGCCCCGCGACAAGACCAAGATCGTGTTGACCGGAAATCCGCTGCGTCCAGAAGTGATCGCGTTGTGGGGCGCGCCTTACAACCCGCCGGTGCTGGGCGGGGTGCTGAACCTCCTGGTGTTCGGTGGCAGCCAAGGCGCACATGCGCTCAGTGAAGTCGTGCCCGCCGCCGTCACGCGGTTGCCGCAAGCTCTGAAGACGCGGCTCCGGATTGTGCAGCAATGCCGGCCGGAGGACCTTGAAACCGTTCGCGCGATTTACGCCAATGCGGACATTCGCGCCGAGCTGCAGCCCTTCTTCTCCGATCTGCCGCGCCGGATGGCGGACGCCCATCTGGTGATCGGGCGCTCGGGCGCGGGCACCGTGGCGGAACTGATGGCGATCGGCCGCCCGGCGATCCTGGTGCCGCTGCCGCATGCCCTGGACGACAATCAGACACCGAATGCGGAAATTCTCTCCCGCTCGGGCGCGGGCTGGACCGTGCCGCAACCCAATCTGACGCCCGGATCGCTGGCGCAAATGCTGATCGAAATTCTTGGCTCGCCGGCCGATCTGGCGAAGCGGGCGGCGGCGGCGCATGCCCTGGCGGTGCCTAATGCGGCGGAGCGGCTGGCCGACTTGGTGGAAAGCCTGGCGGGAGCACGCGCATGATGGCCATGCCTGTCGCCACCCGTGTGCCGCTGGACATCGGCGCCATTCACTTCATCGGCATCGGCGGCATCGGCATGTCCGGCATCGCCGAGATCATGCACAATCTGGGTTACAAGGTGCAGGGTTCCGATGTGGCGGAGAGCGCCAATGTCAAACGCCTGCGCGCCATGGGCATAAAAGTCGCCGTCGGTCATGCGGCGGAAAATCTGAAAGACGCCCATGCTGTGGTCTATTCCTCGGCGGTCAAGCCCGGCAATATCGAGTTCGATGCGGCGCGGGCGCTGTCGCTGCCGCTGGTGCGCCGTGCCGAGATGCTGGCCGAGATCATGCGGCTGCGCTCCTGCGTCGCCATCGCTGGCACCAATGGCAAGACCACGACTACGACTATGGTAGCAGCGCTCTTGGATGCGGGCGGTATGGACCCCACCGTGGTCAATGGCGGCATCATCAACGCCTATGGCACCAATGCGCGGCTGGGCGCGGGCGAATGGGTGGTGGTGGAGGCCGATGAAAGCGACGGCACGTTCCTGCGCTTGCCGGCCACCGTAGCAGTGGTCACCAACGCCGATCCTGACCATCTGGACTATTACGGCACCTTCGACGCCATGCGGGACGCGTTCCAACGCTTTGTCGAAAATGTGCCTTTCTATGGTTTCGCGGTGCTGTGCCTGGACCATCCGGAAGTGCAGGCGATGGTGGGCCGCATCACCGATCGCCGCATTATCACATATGGCTTCAGCCCCCAGGCCGACGCCCGCGCTGTCAATGTCTCCTATTCGGAAGGCGTATCGCACTATGACGTGATCTTCACCGACCGCCGCAAAGGCGTGGAGAGGCGGTTGGAAAATCTTAGCCTGCCCATGCCGGGCGAACACAATGTCCAGAACTCGCTGGCTGCCGTGGTGGTAGCGCGCGAGTTGGGCGTCGGCGATGCGGTGATCCGCAAGGCATTGGAGGAATTTCGCGGCGTGGGCCGCCGCTTCTCAAAAGTGGGAGAATGGAACGGCGCCGCCATCATCGACGACTACGCGCATAATCCCTTCAAGATCGCCGCAGCCCTGCGGGCCGCGCGCCAGGCCTATGGCGGCCCGGTGGTGGCCGTGGTGCAGCCGCACCGCTTCACCCGCCTGCGCGACACCTTCGAGCAATTCGCCAAATGCCTCAATGATGCCGATGTGGCGGTAATCGCACCGGTCTATTCGGCGGGCGAGCAGCCCATCGACGGCATCAATCGCGATTCCTATGCCGAAGCTTTGCGCGCCCACGGTCATCGCAATGTGATCACCATCGAGGGTGAAAACGATCTCGCCGCCATTGTGGCGCCTTATCTGAAGCCGGGCGGCGTGGTGGTGGGAACCGGCGCGGGCTCCATCACCGGCTGGATGCAGGGCCTGCAGAAGAAATTGGAGGCGCTGTGACCCGGCCTTGCGACATGCTTCCGCCGGTCAAGGGCTCCATCATCCGCGATGCGGCGCTCAAGGAGATGCTGTGGTTTCGCGCCGGCGGTTCTGCCGATGTGCTGTTCCGGCCGGCCGACGCCGAAGACCTTGCGATGTTCCTGGCGGCGCGGCCTCGCGAGCTGCCGGTGCAAGTGATCGGCGTCGGCTCCAATCTTCTGGTGCGTGACGGTGGCGTCCCCGGCGTGGTGGTGCGTCTGCCGGCTGCGTTCGGCAAAATCGAAGCCAGTGGCAGCCGCATTCGCGCCGGCGCCGCGGCGCTGGATGCCGCCGTGGCTCGTGCCGCCGCCGAGGCCGGGATTGCCGGACTGGAATTCCTGCGTGGCGTGCCCGGCACGGTGGGCGGAGCATTGCGCATGAATGCTGGCTGCTATGGCCGGGAGATCGCCGACATATTTGTGGAAGCCACGGCCCTGGACGGCGAAGGCAATCGCGTCACGCTGACCGCGACGGATATGAGCTTCTCCTACCGCAAGACCCAAGCGCGCGACGACCTGATCTTTTTGGAAGCCGTGTTCGAGGGCCGCCCCGACGCGCCACAGGCCATCAAGGCCCGCATGGAAGAACTCGCCGCCAATCGCGAGGCTAGCCAACCCATCCGCGCCAAGACCGGCGGCTCCACCTTCAAAAACCCGCCCGGCCACAAGGCGTGGGAATTGATCGACCGCGCCGGTTGCCGGGGGCTGATGGTCGGCGCCGCCCAGGTCAGCGAGAAACATTGCAACTTCCTCATCAACACCGGCGATGCCAGCGCTGCCGATATCGAATCCCTGGGCGAGGAAGTTCGCCGCCGGGTGCGCGAAAGTCAGGGCATCGCTCTGGAATGGGAAATCAAGCGCATCGGCGTGCCCGCGACCGCAGAGGTGCGGGCATGAGTGTCTTCAGGCGCATTGCCGTTCTGATGGGCGGGCGCTCCGCCGAACGCGAGGTTTCGCTGTCGTCCGGCCGGGGCGTGATGAAGGCCTTGGCCGAGGAAGGTTTCGAGCCCGTCAGCATCGATCCCGGCGACAATCCCGGCGATCAGCTTTTTCAGGCTCGGCCCGATGCCGTATTTAATGCGCTGCATGGGCGATTCGGCGAGGACGGCACGGTGCAGGGGCTGCTGGAATTGATGCGCCTGCCTTACACCCATTCCGGCGTGCTGGCGTCGGCGCTCGCCATGCACAAGGAGCGCACCAAGGATGTCTATCGCGCCGCCGGGCTGCCGGTGGTGAAGTCCATCGTCGCTGACCGCCGGGCGGTAGCCGATCGCCATCTGATGGAGCCGCCTTATGTGGTCAAGCCGGTCAATGAAGGTTCCAGCGTGGGCGTCTTTATTATCCGTCCCGGCGACAACCGCCCGCCCGCGGCGCTGGGCAGCGACACCTGGGATCTCTCCAACGAAATGATGGTGGAAGAATATGTGCCCGGCCGCGAACTCACCGTCTCCGTGATGGGCGACCGGCCGCTGGGTGTTACCGAAATCACCACCGATCTCGCCTTCTATGATTATGAAGCGAAGTACAAGGCGGGCGGCTCCCGCCACACCCTGCCGGCGCAAGTTCCAGCCGGTGTGGCGGAAGAATGCCTGGAACTGGCCTTGAAGGCGCACCAGGTGCTGGGTTGCCGTGGCGTATCGCGCACCGATTTCCGCTATGACGACACCGCGTCGGTGCCGCGCGTGATCGTGCTGGAAACCAACACCCAGCCCGGCATGACGCCGACCTCGCTGGTGCCGGAGCAAGCAGCGTATCAAGGCATCTCATATGCCAAGCTGTGCCGTTGGCTG
>DATNGI010000046.1:0-6493 GCA_035605955.1 Rhizomicrobium sp. | reverse complement strand
TGACCACGCGGCTTTTTGGCGAGCGTGCGCTCTACCTGGTCGTTAACGCTTCCATGAAAGAACAGGATTTTTCCTATATCAGCGAACAGCTCTCGGGCGCGGCGACATTGAAGCCCGCGCCGGATCGCGCGCTGCTGGCGCTGCAAGGTCCGCAGGCCGCAGCGGCTTTGGAGCGTCATGCGCCTGGCGTTTCCGACATGATCTTCATGCAGGCGCGCCGCATGAATGTGGCCGGGGTTCCCGCCATCGTCAGCCGCACCGGCTATACCGGCGAAGACGGCTTTGAGATCTCGGTCGAAGGTCGCGACGCCGAGCGAGTCGCTCGCGCCCTGCTGGGCGAGCCGGAAGTGATGCCGATCGGCCTTGGCGCGCGCGACAGTTTGAGGCTGGAAGCGGGACTTTGCCTTTACGGCCATGACATGGACGAAAGCACCGATCCGGTGGAGGCCAACCTCACTTGGTCGCTGGGCAAGCGCCGCAGGCACGCGCGGGATTTTCCGGGCAGCGCCGGTATCCTGGAGCATTTGTTGAACGGCGCTGGAAAGAAGCGCGTGGGCCTTCTGCCAGACGGCCGGGCGCCGGCGCGCGAAGGCACCGAGATTGTCGACAAAAATGGCCGGGTGATCGGGCGTGTCACCTCGGGCGGCTTCGGCCCCAGTCTGAATGCGCCCCTGGCGATGGGGTATGTCGAGACGGAATTCGCCGCCAATGGCACGGGCGTGGACCTGCTGGTGCGCGGCAAAGCGTTGCCCGCGCAAGTCGTGGCGATGCCTTTCGTGCCCAACCGCTACAAGCGGGCCCCAAAAGATAAATAAGGAATAATAGGAGTTCGATATGAGCGAAGTGCGTTTCACGGATCAACATGAGTGGGTCCGCCTTGACGGCGACGAAGCCACCGTGGGCATCACCCGTCACGCCGCCGAGCAATTGGGCGATGTCGTGTTCGTGGAATTGCCGGCGGCCGGCCGCAAGGTGGGCGCGGGCGCCGAAGCCGCGGTGGTCGAAAGCGTCAAGGCGGCGAGCGAAGTCTATGCTCCCGTGAGCGGCGAAGTGACCGCCGCCAATGACGCGCTGGTGGCCGAACCCGCCAAGGTGAACGAGGACCCCGAGGGCGCCGGCTGGTTCTTCAAGTTGAAGCTCTCCGACAAAGCTGAATTCGCCAAGCTGATGGATGCGGCGGCTTATCAGGAATTCGTGAAGGAACACTGAGATGCGTTATCTGCCGCTCACACCCGACGACCGCCGCGCCATGCTGGCCAAGATCGGCGCGCCCGACATCGACGCGCTGTTCCGCGATGTGCCGCGCGAAGCGGTCGTGCCGCTGTCGGTGTTCGATTTGCCAGAGACTCAGGGGGAGTTGGAAGTCGAGCGGGCGCTTTCCAAGCTGGCGTCGCGCAATGTCGCGGCGGGCAGCATGCCTTCCTTCTGCGGCGCGGGCGCCTACAAACATCATGTGCCCAGCGCCGTGGATCATCTGATCCAGCGTTCGGAATTTTTGACCGCCTATACGCCCTATCAGCCCGAGATCGCGCAAGGCACGCTGCAGGTGCTGTTTGAATTCCAAAGCCAGGTGGCGCTCCTGACCGGCATGGAAGCGGCGAATGCCTCACTTTATGACGGCTCCACAGCCACCGCCGAGGCGGTTCTGATGGCGCAGCGCCTGACGCGGCGGGGCAAGGCGATCCTCTCGGGCGGGCTTCATCCCCATTACGCCGAAACGGTGGAGACGGTGGCGGGTCTGTCCGGCCTAGTGGCGCGTGCACCGGTCACGCCCGGCAAGGCGGAAGATATCGCCGGTTTGATCGATAGCGAGACAGCCTGTGTGGTGGTGCAGAGCCCGGACGTGTTCGGCCTGATCCGCAATCTCAGGCCGATCGCGGAGGCCGCCCATGCCAAGGGCGCGCTTTTGATCGCCGTGGTGACGGAAGCTGTTTCACTGGGCCTTTTGGAATCGCCGGGCGCGCAAGGGGCGGACATCGTCGCTTGTGAGGGGCAGTCTATCGGCAATGGCCTGAATTTCGGCGGGCCCTATGTGGGCCTGTTCGCGGCCCGGGAGAAATTCCTGCGCCAGATGCCGGGCCGGCTGTGCGGCGAGACGGTGGACGCATCCGGCAAGCGCGGCTTTGTGTTGACGCTTTCCACCCGCGAGCAGCATATCCGCCGGGAGAAGGCCACCAGCAATATCTGCACCAATTCCGGTCTCTGCGCGCTGGCTTTCACCATCCATCTCTCGCTTCTGGGCGAGGAAGGACTGGCGCGGCTGGCCCGCTTGAATCATGCTCGTGCGTGCGCCCTAGCGAATCGATTGGCGCACGTGCCGGGTGTGGAGCTGCTGACGCCTTCATTCTTCAACGAATTCACGTTGAAGCTGCCAAAGCCCGCCGCGCCCGTGGTCGATGCGTTGGCGCAAAAAGGCGTCCTGGCCGGCGTGCCGGCCTCGCGCCTGATGCCGCACGAGGCGGCGGCGCGCGATCTTCTGATCGTGGCGGCGACCGAGACAAACACGGATGACGATTTCGCGGCGCTCGAAGCGGCGTTGACGGAGGCTTTGAAATGAGCATGAACAATCAGGGGCGCCCTTCCCAGCCCGGGACGGTGCGAGGCGACGACATGCCAACCATCTCCGGCAATCGCGGCCTCGATTTGGAAGCGGCGTTGATCTTCGAAATTGGGCGCGCGGGCGTCACCGGTGTCGATCTGCCGGATGTGAAGGTGGATGACGCACGTTTGGGCGGCCTTCGCCGCAAGGATGCTGTCGGCCTGCCGGGCCTCAGCGAGCCGGAAGTGATCCGCCATTATGTGCGGCTGTCGCGGCAGAATTACGCGATCGATGCCGGGCTTTATCCGCTCGGCTCCTGCACTATGAAGCATAATCCGCGCCTCAACGAGAAGATGGCGCGGTTGCCGGGGTTCGGCGACCTGCATCCTCTGGCGCCGCGCGCCGCGACCCAAGGCGCGCTGCAGCTGATCGATCAATTGATGACCTGGCTTATGACGCTCACCGGCATGCCGGCGGTGGCGATGTCGCCCAAGGCGGGCGCGCATGGCGAATTGTGCGGGCTGCTCGCGATCCGCGCCGCCGTCGAGGCGCGGGGCGAGAAGCGTAGCCGCATCCTGGTTCCGGAATCCGCTCATGGCACCAATCCCGCCACCGCGGCTTTTGCCGGCTTCACAGTGGACGAGGTCCCCGCCAAGCCCAATGGGCATGTGGACGCGGCGGCGCTCAAGGCCAAGCTGGGCCCCGATGTCGCGGCGATCATGCTGACCAATCCCAACACGTGCGGCTTGTTCGAAGGCGAAGTGATCGAGATCGCCAAGGCTGTGCATGCGGCCGGAGCCTATTTCTATTGCGACGGCGCCAATTTCAACGCCATCGCGGGACGGGTCAGGCCGGGCGATCTCGGCATCGACGCCATGCACATCAATCTGCACAAGACCTTTTCCACGCCGCATGGCGGTGGTGGGCCAGGTGCTGGCCCGGTGGTGCTGTCAGAAAGGCTGGCCGCTTATGCGCCTTTGCCGCTGCTGCTGGCGGACAAGGATGGCTTCCACCTGATCGAAGATCGCGCCGAATTGCCAGCGGGCGCCAAACCTTTCGGCCGCATGTGCGCCTTCCATGGCCAGATGGGCATGTTCGTGCGCGCTCTGAGCTATATGCTCTCCCATGGCCGCGACGGCGTGCGGCAGGCAAGCGAGGATGCCGTGCTGTCCGCCAATTATATCCTGGCTTCGCTCAAGGACGTGATGAGCGCGCCGTTCGGCGATGGACCCTGCATGCATGAGGCTCTGTTCGACGACAGTTTCCTGGAGGGGACCGGCGTCACCACGCTGGACTTCGCCAAGGCGATGATCGACGAAGGCTATCATCCCATGACCATGTACTTCCCGCTGGTGGTGCATGGCGCCATGCTGATCGAGCCCACCGAATCCGAATCCAAGGAATCGCTGGACCGTTTCATCGCGGTGCTGCGCGGCCTGGCGGAAGAGGCGAAGGCAGGCAAGCGTGAGCGATTCGAAGGCGCGCCGCGCTATGCGCCGCGCCGTCGCCTGGACGAGACTGCGGCCGCCAGGAAGCCTGTCTTGCGCTGGAAACCGGATCCGCTGCCGCAAGCAGCGGAATAATTTGCGCGGCGCGTCAATGCCCTTGGTGGTCGCCCGCCGCCACGGCATCTCGCTCGCACATATAAGAGCCGCGCTGGGTCGCGCCATAGCGCGTATCACCCTTGCGCACGAAAATGTTGCCCGGGAAAATCTGCCACACGATGGCGTCGGCCGGGCAATGAAGGCGCGCATCGCTCTCGCTGGCGAATTTGGTCTGGGTGAAGGCGAAGGAAGAAGAAGACGTCAGGATCAGGGCGATTGCGGTCCAGATCGGCCTCATCCGGCGCGTTCCAAAAGTTGCGGCCACAGGCTGTGCCGCTCACTACGGAAAATCAACTCCGGCCCAAGAAAAAAGGCCCCGCTGGTGTCGCAACGGGGCCCAAGTCACTAGGGGAGACACGCTACTAACTAACCACAAACATGAACCTTGAAACCGGCCGGCACCTTGGTCTTGGCGTCACCGCAGGCGACATCGAGCTGCCTTTGGGTGAGACCTCTCACATGGGTGAGATCGGTGCCGAGAAAGGAGGTGATATGGGTGCTGGCGCCGGTGAGATCTGCGCCGTCGAGCTTGGCACTGGAGAGATTGGCGGCGTCCAGATTGGTGCCGCGGAATGTCGCGCCTTTGAAATTGGCGAAGGACATGCACATCAAGGTGGCGTTGGCGCCGTCGAAATTGGCGCCGTGCAAATCCTTGGTCTTGACGCAAGTGTTCACCAGATTGGCGCCCTGAAGCTGGCAGCCCGGGCAATCCACGATGCCGCCTTCGATGCGCGCCACCGCCTTGGGGTCGGCCGCGGGCGCACCCGCCTCTACGGGGGTAAGCCCCGCCAGGACGAACAGGAAAAAAGCAGGCAAAAGGCGGCGCATTGCTGTCTCAATCGGGTACATCTGCCCCAATTGTCGCAAGCGCCGTGCCAAGGCGGATTGAGATACTCAGAATCTGGAAAAAGAGGCGGAGAGGCTCGTGTCTCTCTTGCCGCCAGGGCGCGAGGCCTCCCGCAGCGGATAAATATTCTCGATATAGTTCCGGAAAAAGGCGCTGATCGAATCCGCAAAGATCAGGGAATCATAAATTTCCGGCGGAACTTCCTCATAGGTCACGACTTTGCCGCTGCCGCGAAACCGGGCTGTGAGAAGCCGGGTCTTTTCATCATAGGCGACGGCTTCGATGACGACGGACTGCAAATAGGGCATGGCGTGGTAACGAGGAAAAAAGCGATTTGCTCCCGCCACAGCCTGAGTTTGGCGTGGGCGGGAGCATTTTCACAGAGGTCGGTGTCTCAGGAGCAACCGCTGGTCGAACCGCAAGTGTTACACTTCAGACAGGTTCCATTCCGCACCAGTGTAAAGTTGCCGCAAGCCCCGCAACTGTCACCTTCGAAACCTTTCATGCGCGCTTCGGCGACGCGTTTGGCATGCGCGTCTCGCGCTGCCTGCTTGGAGGACAGTGCCGCTTCCAGCGACGCCACCTGCGCGCCGACCGGGTTGCCGCTCGTAGTGATCTGCGCTTCCAGGCTGGCGCGGATCTCGGTCAGATCGACCATATCTTCTTCCGCGTCGAATTCGCCGTCCTGAACGTGGAAATGCTCATGCGCTTCCTCGGCCAACATGCGGGGCTGGGCGCCGCCCTTGACCACCGCCAGTTGCTTGAGATGGCCGCGCAGATAGCCGGTCGACGCCACTTTGGCGATCGCCGCTTCGGCCGCGCCGCCGCCATCGGGGGCATTGCCGATATCCTCGTCGGACGATGGCACGACATGGGCGAGATCGGTGCGCCCGAGATAGGAGACCCCCAGTTCACGGAAAATATAATCCAGTACGCTGGTGGCGTTCTTGATGGAATCGTTGCCGATCACCAGGCCTGCCGGCTCGAAGCGGGTGAAGGTGAAGGCCTCCACGAATTCCTCCAGCGGCACGCCATATTGCAGGCCGACCGAGATGGCGATGGCGAAATTGTTCATCAGGCTGCGGAAGGCGGCGCCTTCCTTGTGCATGTCGATGAAGATTTCGCCCAACCGTCCGTCCTCATATTCGCCGGTGTGGAGATAGACCTTGTGGCCGCCCACGATGGCTTTCTGGGTGTAGCTCTTGCGGCGATGGGGCAGCCTTTCGCGTTCCGCCGGCCGCATCTTCTCGATTACCCGTTCCACGATGCGTTCTGTGACCACGGTCTGGACCTGGGTTTGGGTCTGGGGGCGGATCGTCTCGGTGTTATCGTCCATGTCATCCTCGAATGTGAAAGCGGTGGTTGCGAGCGGTTGGGAAAGCTTCGAGCCGTCGCGGTAGAGCGCATTGGCTTTCAATCCCAGCCGCCAGGAAAGCATGTAGGCGTCGCCGCATTCCTTGACGGAGGCGGTGTTGGACATGTTGATGGTCTTGGAGATGGCGC
>DATNGI010000045.1:0-13069 GCA_035605955.1 Rhizomicrobium sp. | reverse complement strand
GTCCGATTTGAGGAGCGGCACCCAGGCCGTGCGCGACCTGGCGCATGACCCCCACACGGCGCGCCACATCGCCACCAAATTCGCCACCTATTTCATCGCCGATCAGCCTTCGCCGCAATCCGTCGCGCGGTTGGAAAGTGTTTTCCGTCGCAGCGATGGCGATTTGCACGCCTTGGCCGTCGCTGCGGTGGAAGATCCCGCCGCCTGGACGGTGCAGCCCGCCAAGCTGCGTTCGCCCGTGGAATATGTCACGGCGGGTTATCGCCTGCTCGACCTGCCGTCTGGCGCAAACGCCGACCAGCAGGTACGCGCCGCCATGGGCAGCGCCCGTGCCATGGGGGAATTTCCCATGACAGCCTCTTCGCCCAATGGCTGGCCGCTGACGTCCGATGCCTGGTCGGGACCGGACGCCATCTTGAACCGTATCGAATGGGCCAAGCAGGTGGGTGCGCGGATGCCGCCCGATTTCAATGCCGCCATGGTGGCCGATGCCGGCATGGGACCGCTCTTGTCGTCCAACACGCGCACGGCGATGGCCCGCGCCGAAACCCAAGGCGACGCGCTGGCGCTGTTGCTGGCGAGCCCCGAATTCCAGCGCAGGTGAAACATGCAATTTGATCGCCGCACGCTTCTGAAGTCCTTGGCTGCGACCAGCGCCGTTGCAGCGAGCGCAAGGGCACGCTTCGCCTTCGCCGCGACGCCGGATGATCGCCGCTTGGTGGTGGTGATCCTGCGCGGCGCGCTTGATGGGCTGGCGGCGGTGCCGCCGCATGGCGACAAGGATTATGCTTCGGTGCGTGGCAGTCTGACGCTCGAGACCAGCGGCACCGGCGCGTTGCATGATCTTGACGGCTTTTTCGGGCTCAATCCGGCGCTCGGCAATCTCAAGGCCCTCTACGATGCCAAGCAACTTGCTGTTTTCCACAATATCTGCTCGCCCTATCGCGACCGCTCGCATTTCGACGGCCAGAATGTGTTGGAGGCGGGCGGCGTCGCTCCGCATCTGCTGCAAGATGGCTGGCTCAACCGCGCGCTGGCGCCGATGGGACTGCGCGACGGGGGCGCCATCGCCATTGCCCAGATGCCGCCTTTGATGCTGACGGGAAAGACACAGACCGGAAGCTGGATGCCGCCGGTCCTGCCCGCGCCCGACGAACTCTTTCTCAATCAAGTGCGCGCGCTCTATGCCGACGATGCGGTGTTGAAAGCTTCGCTGTCGAGCGCGCTGGCGCTGCAGGCGTCGGCGCAGAATGCGATGGACGATCCGGCGGCCAAGACTATGCAGCGCGCCCCAGACGGCAAACCAAGGAGTGGTGGGGCTTACGGCGATCTCACGCCGCTGTTCCAGGGTGCGGGCCATCTGCTCGCCGCCGCCAATGGCCCGCGCGTCGCCACCCTGGAAGCGTCGGGCTGGGACACCCATGTGGCGGAAGGCGCGACCGATGGTCAATTGGCGCGTAGGCTGGGCGCGCTCGACGCCGCTATCGAAGCCATGCGCGCGGCGATGGGGCTGGATGTCTGGAACAAGACGGCAGTGGTCATGGCAACGGAATTTGGCCGCACCGTGCATCCCAACGGTTCCGGCGGCACCGATCATGGCACGGGCGGCGCGGCCTTTCTGTTTGGCGGCGCGGTCGCGGGCGGCATGGTCCGGGCCGAATGGACGGGACTTGGTCCCTCGGCGCTCAAGGACGGGCGCGACCAACCCGCGCGTACCGATCTGCGCGCGCTGTTCAAGGGCTTGCTGTCGGAACAGATGGGCGTCGGCCATGCCGCGCTGGAAAGCACCATCTTTCCCGACAGCGCTGCGGCCGTTCCGCTTAAGGGTTTGATCCGGACTTGAGATCGGCCATCCGGGCCGCTTTCTTCGGGAGAGGCGCCTGCCTATAATCGCGTCGTCCCCCGAGCCGAGCGCCCCATGCCGTCACGCTTTCTGAATTTTGTTCCCATCCTGGCGATCGCCTGGGCGTTCGCCCTGCTGCTGGCGCGGCCGGCCCTGGCGGAAGATCTCTACACGGTCTCCGGCGTGCATGTGGATGCATCTGCGGCTTCGTCGGCGGAAGCCTTGAATGTCGCCATCGCCCAGGGCCGTCCTCGCGCCTGGCAAATCCTCTATCGCCGTCTGACCCGGCAGCAGGATTGGGCACGCCAGCCCCAGCTCGATGCGGCGGCGCTGGTCCGGCTGTCGCGCGGCTATACCCCCGCCAGCGAGCGGCGCTCCACCACCCGCTATGTCGCCGACGTCACTTATATGTTCAATCCGGACGCGGTGGCCCGCACCTTGCGTGATGCCAACATCGCCTTCACCCAGACCGTGGTGCGCCGCATCCTGCTGGTGCCCATGTCGCCGGGCTACAATAATGGTTCGTGGACGCAAGCCTTCACCTCGCCCAGTCTGCGGGACTCGCTGGTGCCGTTCGCACTGCCCACCGCCGCAGATGCCAGCGATCTGGCCGGGCTCAATTTCGACAGCGCGAACTGGAACGACGTCGCTGCGGTGGCCGATCGCATCAAGGCAACCGAAGCGGCGCTGCTGCAGGTGGTCAATGTCAACGGCAAGGTGATGGTCAATGTCCGCCGACTGGGGCAGGGCGAAGCGCCCGCCCAGACGCAAGTTGAGGTTCCGTTGATGCAGAGTTTCAATGCCACTTTTCCCGCCGCCGCCCAAGCGGGCCTGACCGCGATGGAAGATCTGTGGAAGTCGCGCTCGGTGGTGAATTACAATACGCGCGGCACGCTCACCGCCGATGTGAAACTGGATTCGCTCAATCAATGGGGCGCGGTGCAGTCGGCCTTGTCCGGCACGGGGACCGTCACCAATGTGCAGGTGGTCGCGATGAACACCGGCTATGCCCGGCTTTCGATTACCTATCTGGGCACACTGGATCAGCTGCGCGACGCCTTGAACGAGGGAGGATTGGCGCTCTCCAACAAATCGGGGCAGTTCATTCTCACGCCGGGGGCGCGGCTGAATGGCGGCGGCGGCCGGTGATGATCCGCCATCTGCCCAATCTGCTCTCGGCGTTGCGGCTTCTGGCCGCGCCGGTGGCGGCATGGGCGATTTTGGCGGGACATGACACGGGCGCACTGATTCTGTTCGTCGCCGCCAGCTTCAGCGATCTGGCCGACGGCTTCATCGCGCGGCGCTGGGGTTTCACCTCCCAGGTCGGCGCCTGGCTCGATCCCATCGCCGACAAGCTGCTGATGCTTTTCTGTTTCCTGGCGCTCTGGCAGACCGAGGCGGTGCCGTTCTGGCTGGTCGTGCTGGTGGTCGCGCGCGACGCCGCCATCATGTGCGGCGCCTTGCTGGTGAAATTTTTCGGCTTGCCGCTTCGCATCGCACCTCTGGCGATCGGCAAGGCCACGACCGCCGCGCTGGCGGTGCTGGTGGCGGCACGCCTTCTGCTGCTGGCTTTCGATATCGATGCCCCGCACTATGTCGCCGCGGGCAGCTATACCGCCGCAGCCTTCATTCTTCTTTCGGGTGCGGCCTATGGCGTGCTTCTGCTGAAACTATTGTTCAGCGGACAGCACACGGCGTGACTCTGATATCCTGATGGCTTCGCAACTGATCCTGCCGCTTGCGACGCAAAGCGCCATGACGCGCGCCGATTTCATCGAAGCGCCCGGCAATGCCCGGGCGCTGGCGTTTCTGGAATCCTGGCCGGATTGGCCCGCTCCCGCAGCGGTTCTTTTCGGGCCGCCCGCGTCAGGTAAGAGCCATCTTGCCCGCATCTGGGCTGCGCGCGCCCAGGCGGGCGTGATCGCGGCGGATGCATTGGCGGCTCCCCCGGAGGGCGCCCTGGTTGTCGAGGACTGCGACAGCGCTGGCGGAAGCGCGCACGGCGGCGCCTTGTTCGCGCTGCTGGAGCGGGGTGGGCCGCTGCTTCTCACCGCGCGGACCCCGCCAGCGCTATGGGCTGCGTCCCTGCCAGATCTTCAATCCCGTTTCCGGGCTTTGATCGCATTCGAGCTAGGCGCGCCGGACGAGGCGCTCTTGATGTCGCTGGCGGTCAAGCTGTTCGCCGACCGGCAGGTCCTGGTGCCTGAGGCCGTGGTCACCACCCTGGTACGAAATCTGGAGCGGACGCCCGCCGCCATCCGGGCTTTCATCGCCAAAGCCGACGAAGAGGCCCTGCGGCTGCAAAAACCGATAAATCTCCAATTAATACGGGGACTTATGGAGAATTAAGGGGATTTGTCATGACAGATTCACCTATTCCCCCTACAGTCGTCGCCATGTCCAACCTGTCTTCCAAAATCGAGGCCGCCAACGACGCGCCGGCCGAAGCGGCGTTGGACAATCCGCTGCCCACCGAGGACGTGGTTGGCCTGGCGCATCAAGGCGCCAACCTGGCTTTCGACCCTGCTTCGCCCGCCCGTTTCGTCAATCGCGAATTGTCCTGGCTGGCCTTCAATCGCCGGGTGATCGAAGAGGCGCAGAACCGCCGCCATCCCCTGTTCGAGCGGCTGCGCTTCCTGTCCATCTCCGCTTCCAACCTGGACGAGTTCTACATGGTGCGGGTGGCCGGCCTGATGGGCATGGTGCGGGCCGGCATCACCACGCCATCGGCCGACGGTCTTTCGCCGGCCGAGCAGCTCGCCAAGGTGGACGAGACGGCGCGCCAACTGATCGGCGACCAGCAATGTATCTGGGTCACGCTGGATCAAGAGCTTCGCAAGGAAGGCGTCTCGGTCGTCACCGGCGAGGAATTGCACGACCGTGACCGCGCCTTTCTCGATGCCCATTTCAGCGAGCAGATTTTCCCGGTTCTGACCCCGCTCGCCATCGATCCGGCCCATCCGTTTCCCTTCATTCCCAATTTAGGTTTCACCATCGCTTTGTCGCTGACCAACCGTCGCGACAACAAGGAATTCTCGGCCCTGATCCCGGTGCCGCCTCAGCTCAAGCGCTTCATCCGCCTGCCGGACAGCGACCGCAAGCTGGTGCGCTTCATTCCGCTGGAGCATGTGATCGCGCTTTATTTCGACAAGCTCTTTCCGGGTCACGACATGTCGGGCTGGGGCCTGTTCCGCATCCTGCGCGACAGTGACGTGGAGGTCGAGGAAGAGGCCGAGGATTTGGTGCTGCTGTTCGAGTCGCTGCTGAAGAGAAGGCGGCGGGGCAGCGTCATCCATATGAAATGCTCCAAGTCGATGCCGGCGCATCTACGGCAATTCATCGCCTCTCATCTCGATCTGGAGGAGTCCGAGATCGTGATCGTGGAGAATCTGATGGGCCTGTCGGATCTTTCCAAGCTCATCATTCCCGAGCATGCCGAACTGCAGTTCAAGCCCTACAATGCCCGCTTCCCCGAGCGTATCCGCGATCATGGCGGCGATTGCTTTGCCGCCATCCGCGAGAAGGACCTGATCGTCCATCATCCCTTTGAGAGTTTCGACACGGTGGTGCAGTTCCTGCGCCAGGCCGCGGCCGATCCCGAGGTGGTGGCGATCAAGCAGACGCTTTACCGCACCAGCCAGGACAGCCCCATCGTCCAGGCCCTGATCGAGGCCGCCGAATCCGGCAAGTCGGTCACCGCGCTGGTCGAACTCAAAGCGCGCTTCGATGAAGCCGCCAACATCAAATGGGCCCGCGACCTGGAGCGGGCTGGCGTGCAAGTGGTCTATGGTTTCATTGCGCTCAAGACCCACGCCAAGATCAGCATGGTGGTGCGGCGTGAAGGCGGCACGCTGCACACCTATGTGCATTTCGGCACCGGCAATTATCATCCCCACACGGCCAAGGTTTACACCGACCTGTCGCTGTTCAGCGCCGATCCAGCGCTGGGCCGCGACGCCGCCCAGGTGTTCAATTTCATCACCGGTTATGCCGAGCCCAACGCACTGGAGAAGCTGGCGGTGTCGCCATTCTCGCTGCGCGGAAGGCTGGTGGAAGGCATTCAACAAGAGATCATGCATGCCCGCGCCGGCAAGCCGGCCGCGATCTGGATCAAGCTGAATTCGCTGGTCGATCCCGCTATGATCGATGGGCTCTATCGCGCGTCCCAGGCGGGGGTGAAGATCGAACTGGTGGTGCGTGGCATCTGCTGCCTGCGCCCCGGCGTGCCTGGCCTCTCGGAGAATATCCGGGTTCGCTCCATCGTGGGCCGCTTCCTGGAACATGGACGCATCGTAGCCTTCGGCGCCGGTCACGGCTTGCCGTCGGCGGATGCCAAAGTGTTCATTTCTTCGGCCGACTGGATGCCCAGAAACCTCGACCGGCGGGTCGAAACCTTGGTTCCCATCGAAAATCCCACGGTCCATCAACAGGTGCTGGACCAGATCATGGTCGCGCTGCTCAAGGATCAGGCGCAAAGCTGGTATATGAAGGCGGACGGAACCTATAGCCGCGATTCCCATTCCGAGGATGCCGATGCCTTCTCCGCGCATACATATTTCATGACCAATCCTTCGCTGTCCGGCCGCGGTCGCGCGCTGAAGATGCAGGGTCAAGGCGCCCGCAAGCGCCGGGTGTAAGTCCCATGTCCGCTGCCAGCGATATTCGCGCCACGCTTGGCTCGCGCGGGGCAGATACGCGCGGCCCCGTCGCCATTGTCGATATCGGTTCGAATTCGGTGCGCCTGGTGATCTATGAGCGCCAGAGCCGCAACGCCGCCACCCTTCAGAATGAGAAATCCATCTGCGGCATTGGCCGCGACATGGTGACCACCGGGCGGCTCCATGCCGAAGGTTGTGCTGCGGCGCTGGAGGCGCTGGCCCGTTTTCGGATGATTGCCGACGGCTTCAAGGTCGAGACCCGGGAAGCGGTAGCGACGGCGGCGGCGCGCGACGCGTCCAACGGCGCGGAATTCATTGCCCGGGCGGAAAAGGCCTGGGGCTCGCCCATCCGGGTGCTGGCCGGCGAAGACGAAGCCCGCATCGCGGCCGAAGGCGTGGTCGCAGGCATCCCCGATGCATTCGGCCTGGCCGCCGATCTGGGCGGCGGCAGTCTGGACATGGTGACGGTCAAGGCTGGCCGGACCGGCGAGGCCTGGACCTTGCCCTTCGGTCCCTTGCGCTTGATGGATCAGTCCAGGGGCGATCCGGACAAGGCGCGCGACATCGTGGACAAGGGATTGAAAAATATCTCCGGTCTTTCGTCGTCCGCGCTCTATGGGGTGGGCGGCATCTGGCGCAGCTTCGCGCGCGTGGACATGGAAGAGCATCACTATCCCCTCCATGTGCTGCAGCAATACACCATCCCGCGCGGCCGGGCGCTCAGGCTGTGCAAAGTGTTGGCCGGGCTTTCGAAGGAGTCCGTGCGCAAGATCAAAGTCGTGTCCAAACGCCGCGCGGAGTCCCTGCCGCACGGCGCGGTGGTGCTGGAGCGGCTTTTGCTGGCGGGCGACATCAAGGATGTGGTGATCTCGGCCTATGGCCTGCGCGAAGGGCTATTCTATGCGCTTCTGCCGCAGGAAGAGCGCGCCAAGGACCCGCTGCTGGAATTCGCGCGCGGCTCCAACGAACGCCTGTCGCGCGTGCCCCCGCATGCGCGCGAGATGTTCGAATGGACGCAAGCCTTGTTCGAAGGAGAGAGCCTGGAACTCAGGCGCATTCGCGAGGCGTCCGCCTATTTCTCCGACATAGGCTGGCGGCGCCATCCCGACAACCGTGCCTTGGGTGCTTTCGACCAAGTCCTCACCGCGCCTTTCTCGGGCGCCGACCATCGCGCCCGCGCCTT
Source organism: Rhizomicrobium sp. (assembly GCA_035605955.1). Taxonomy (GTDB): domain Bacteria; phylum Pseudomonadota; class Alphaproteobacteria; order Micropepsales; family Micropepsaceae; genus Rhizomicrobium. The sequence goes on along the minus strand of DATNGI010000045.1, from coordinate 5,385 downwards.
GATCGCGACCTCGATCTATCACCGCTATTCCGGCGACGAGGATTTTCCCCGCGACCTCGCCATGGCGGAACTTCTCGACAAGGACGACGAAAAGAGGGCGCTCAAGCTGGGCCTGGCCTGGCGGTTCGCCTTTTCCCTATCCGCCTCGGCGGCGGGCGAGCTCGCCCATTACCGGCTTAGGACCACGCCGGCGAAAGTGGTGCTGGAGGTTCCCCGCAAACGCGAGGCGATTGCCAGCGAACCGGTGCAAAAGCGCCTCGGCGCCTTGGCCGAAGCCATGGATCGCCGGGGCGAAATACTGATTGGGTGAGCTGCGGTCCGCGTAGGCGGGCGAAATGATCCGGTGGAGTGAGCAGCGGACCCGAAGGGACGAAATGATCCAGTGGACCATTTCGAGCTGCGAACGCCCTGAGCGAAAGCGAAGGGCTGAGAGCAGCGCCTCCCTCGCTGCGCTCGAAGAGGGGCAAGGTTTTCTAGGCTTGTTCCACTCGCCAAGAAAACCTAAGCCAACGCCGCGAGCTTGGGCGAGCGGCCGGGTGGGCGTTCCCCAGGGCGCTTTCCCGCCAAAGGCCGGTCCGTTAACCCCGTGCATCGCAAGAGAATTTGCCTTATTCTAAGGGTGGCCTTGCGTTGGCCCCCAGGGGCGGGGTTTAACTGACAGGTATGCCGGGCAGGGGCCGGCCGGTCCGTTCACACGGCGGGGATTGAGGAGTTACGTCATGGGTGGTTTGAGCTGGATCCACTGGTTGCTTCTGGCGTTGGTGGCCTTGGTTCTGTTCGGCGGTCGCGGCAAGGTCTCCGACCTGATGGGCGACTTCGGCAAAGGCATCAACAGCTTCAAGAAGGGCTTGGCCGATCCCGACAAGGACGATCCCCGCGTCATCAATGCCGAAACGCGCGAGACCGCGGCGAACGTCAATAAGGACACCGCCGCTCGCTAGAGCGGTTTCAGGAAAAGTGCGTAGCGGTATTCCGTCCGAAACCGCGACAGATGAAAAATTAGAGCATTTTCGCGATTCATGAAGAGCGGAAATGCTCTAAGGGTGTCCTTAAGGAATGTTCGACCTTTTCAGCTGGAGCCATATTCTCATCCTGCTCACCGTGGCTTTGGTCGTGGTGGGACCGAAGGATTTGCCGCGCCTGATGAACATGGCCGGCCGCTGGGCCGGCAAGGCGCGCAACATGGCCAACGAGTTCAAGAAGAGCTTTGACGACATGGCCCGTCAGAGCGAGCTCGATGAACTGCGCGCCGAGGTGGAACGGCTGAAGCAGCACGACCCCATCGCCGGTCTCAATGACGATATCGAACGCGCCTTGAATCCAGTGGACACAGCGACAGTCGAGGCCCGGGCCGCAGCGGAGGCATCAGCCCAGCAGGAAGCACCGGCACAGGAAGAGGCGCCTGCGCCACGCAGCGGCGAATATCAGGTCTCCGAAACGCCGGCGGGCGAACCGCATCCCGAGACAGCCCAGCCGTGAGCGCGCCGACCAACGAAGATGAAGCCGCGCTGGACGCGACGCGGGCGCCGCTGATGGAGCATCTGATCGAGCTGCGCAAGCGGCTGATCTGGGCCCTGCTGTCCTTCGGCGTCTGCTTTGTAGTCTGCTTCGCTTTCTCTACGCCCATCCTCAATTTCCTGGAGCGGCCGATGGCGGCCGCCACCAATCATTTGATCTATACGGCGCTACCGGAAATCTTCTTGACCCAAGTGAAGATCGCCATGTTCGGCGGCCTCTGTCTGGGCTTTCCCGCCATCGTGGCGCAGCTTTGGATCTTCGTGGCGCCCGGCCTTTACAAGCACGAGAAGCGCGCCTTCCTGCCCTTTCTCTTGTGGACGCCTGTGTTGTTCGCCACGGGCGCCGCTTTCGTCTATTATGTGATGCTGCCTTTCTCGATCAAATTTTTCGGCAGCTATCAGGTGCCGGCCACCAAAGGCGCGCTGGGCCTCGAACTTCAGGCGAAGGTCAGCGATTATCTCGACCTGGTGATGACACTGATGTTTGCGTTCGGTCTCACCTTCCAATTGCCGGTGCTGCTGTCGCTGCTCGGCAAAGTAGGAATCGTGACCACCAAAGCGCTGCGCGATATGCGCCGGTATGCGATTGTGGGTCTGTTCGCGGTGGCAGCAGTGTTCACGCCGCCCGACGCCTTCTCGATGCTGAGCCTGGCCGTTCCCTTGATCGCGCTCTACGAGATTTCGATCTTGTGCGTGGCCGCCATCGAGCGCGGCCGCGCGCGCGACCAGGCGGCTGCCCAAGGAACGGCAGTCGTTTCCTAAAACGGATTTTTCAGGCGGCGGCGCGGGGGATTTCCACCCGGTCGGCGGGCAAGGTCAGGGTCACGGTGGTGCCCTGGTCCTTGACGCTGGTCATCTTCAGGCTGCCGCCATGCAGCTCCAGCATCGCCTTGGCCAATGGCAGGCCCAGGCCGGTGCCTTCATGCTTGCGCGACAGCTGGTTCTCGTTCTGGCCGAACGGCGTCAAGGCATGGCTGATTTCCGCCTCGCTCATACCCACACCTGTGTCGCGCACCGCGACCTCATAGGCGCCGTCGGCCAGCACGCGGCCGGTCACATGGACCGCACCGCCCGGCGGCGTGAATTTGATGGCATTGCCCACCAGATTGATCAGGATCTGGCGGATCATGCGCTCCACCGCTGTGACCACCAGGCCCTCCTCGGCGATCTCATTGTGAACGCTGACGCCGAATTTCTCACCCAGGCCCTTCAGCATGGAGATCGATGACGCCAGCACCGGCGCCAGCGCGAAGCGGCCCGCATTGTCCAGGGTCATCTTGCCGGCCTCGATTTTGGCCAGATCCAGCACGTCGTTGATGATGGCCAGAAGATGCCGGCCGCTGGCATGGATGTCGGCGGCATAGGACAGATAGCGCGGATTATGGACCGGACCCAGATGCTGGTCCTTCATCACTTCCGAGAAGCCCAGGATCGCGTTCAAGGGCGTGCGCAATTCGTGGCTCATATTGGCCAGGAAGGAGGACTTTGCCTTGTTGGCCTGTTCGGCCTCTTCCACTGCGAAGGCCAGGCGCCGCGACATGGCGGAAAGCTGAGTGCGGTTCTTTTCCAGCTGGGTGATGATGCGGCGGGAATAGAGGATCAGCGGCACAGCCACCACCAGCGTCTCCACCACGATATGGCCGAACGCCAGCGCCGTGAGCTTGGCGCCATCGAAATAGAGCAACAGATGCGCCAGGCTGGCCATCGCCACGGCGGCGAGGCAAAGAGCGACGGTGCTGCCGACGGTGCCGCGCGCGCTGACCCAGCGCTCGAGCCGCATCCACCAAGATCTCCGACCGGCTTGTTTCACGCCGTCCGCACCGACGACCCGGCACGCCCCCAAATGACGGGGGTAGTATGGCCCGAGAACGGTTTCGGGCCGGTTGCATCGATATTTGCAAAGCTCTGAGGGAAATTAGGCAATTGCTAAGCAAGGGCGGCAGCCTAGGCAATCCGGGCTGTTTTCACCGCCTTTGACCGGGCGCGGGGCCCGTGGCATGAGCGTCGCTCTGGATTTCGAAGGTTTCCTTGCCATGCACGATATGCGGACCGTCCGGGACCATGCGGACGCCTTTGCCGCCGGATTGAAGCGGCGTGGCCTCGATGGGGCGGCGATCGCCCAGGACCTGTTGACGCGCGACAAGGCGCTGCGCGAGTTGCTGACACGGCTTCAGACCCAGCAAGCGCGCCGCAACGAAGCCTCCAAGCTGATCGGCCAGGCCAAGGCGAAGAAAGACGAGACCCAAGCCAAGGCGCTGCTGGACGAGGTGGCGGGCCTGAAGGACGCGATTCAAAAAGGCGAGGCGGAACAGCGTGACCTGGAGAGAGCGCTGCGCGACGCCCTGGCGGTGATCCCGAATGTTCCCGCCGCCGATGTACCGAACGGTGCGGACGAAAGCGCCAATGTGCCGGTCGGGTCGCGCGTCTTCGGTAAGCCGCCAGGGATCAACAATCCCAAACAGCATTTCGAGCTCGGCGAGGCCTTAGGCCAGATGGATTTCGAGCGCGCCGCCAAAGTGTCCGGCGCGCGTTTTGTCTATCTCAAATCCGATCTGGCGCGGTTGGAGCGGGCGATAGCCGCTTTCATGCTGGACACGCATACGCAGCAGTTCGGCTACACCGAAGTCAGCCCGCCGGTGCTGGTGCATAGCAACGCCATGTTCGGCACCGGCCAGCTTCCCAAATTCCAAGACGATCTGTTCCAGGTGCCTGCCGGTGACGGTGATCCTTTCTGGCTCATCCCTACTGCCGAAGTGCCTCTCACCAATCTCGTCAATGACGAGATCGTGAACGAAACCGAATTGCCGCTGCGTATGACGGCCTATACGCCCTGTTTCCGCGCCGAAGCAGGTGCGGCGGGCAAGGACACCCGCGGCATGATCCGCATGCACCAATTCTCCAAGGTGGAACTGGTCTCCATCACCACCCCGGAGCAGTCGGCAGCGGAACATGAACGCATGACCGACGCGGCGCAGGCGATTCTGAAAAAGCTCGATCTCGCGCACCGCGTGGTGACACTCTGCACCGGCGATATGGGGTTCTCGGCCCAGAAGACCTATGACATCGAAGTCTGGCTGCCCGGGCAGAATGCCTATCGCGAAATCTCCTCCTGCTCCAATTGCGGGCCTTTCCAGGCGCTGCGCATGAATGCGCGCTATCGCGGCGCCGACGGCAAGGTTCGCGGGCCCGTCCACACCCTCAACGGCTCCGGCCTGGCGGTGGGACGTACCCTGGTGGCGATCTTGGAAAACTACCAGCAACCGGACGGTTCGGTCGCAATTCCGTCGGCCTTGCAGACTTACATGGGCGGCAAGACAGTCATCTCGAAATCTTGATGCGTATTCTCGTTACCAATGACGATGGCATTCATGCGCCGGGCCTGGCCGTCGCGGAAAAGATCGCTCGCGCCTTGTCCGACGATGTCTGGGTCATCGCGCCGGAGACGGAACAATCCGGTGCCTCGCATTCCCTGACACTGACCATGCCGCTACGCCTGCGCAAAGTCGGCGAGCGGCGCTATGCGGTGAGCGGCACGCCCACCGACTGCGTGATGATGGGCTGCCTGCAGCTGCTGAAAGATAAGCCGCCGGGACTGATCCTCTCCGGCGTCAATTGGGGCTCCAATCTCGCCGACGATGTCACCTATTCCGGCACCATCGCGGGCGCGATGGAAGGTTGTGCGCTGGGCATCCCTTCGGTGGCGATGTCGCAAGCGGGCGATGAGGAAACCCGGGAGATGATCGACTGGTCGCCAGGTGAAACGTACGGCCCCAAGCTGCTGCGCGACCTATTGGACGCTGGCTGGCCGCAAGGCACACTGATGAACGTCAATTTTCCGGCGTTGCCGGCGGCCGAAGTAAAGGGCTGG
>DATNGI010000044.1:0-5922 GCA_035605955.1 Rhizomicrobium sp. | reverse complement strand
GCTCATAGGCTTCCAACCGCGGAATGATCCCCTTGCTGTAATCCAGCCGGTCCACCCCGATCATCAGCGCGCCGGGAATGCTTCCCATCACCTTCTTCACCAACTCTGTCTTGCGCGCGCGCCGCGCCAGCCGCGTGAAGGCCTTCGTTTCCACGCCCACCGGGAAGGTGCCGATGCGCATCAGGCGATTGCCTGTGCCCAGTTGGCGGGAGATATGCGCCGGCGTGCCCAATTCGTTGGCCAGATAGCGGGCGAAATGGGCCGCGTCATTGTCGGTCTGGAAACCCACCAGATCGTAATGCGCCAGCGAAGGGATCAGATGTTCGTGGTTTGGCATGGCGGTGATGATCTCGGGCGGAGGCAACGGCGTGTGCAGGAAAAATCCCACCCGATTGTTGAGCCCGCGCCGGCGCAGCGCCTTGGCCAGCGGAATCAGGTGATAATCATGCACCCACACAAGATCGTCCGGCTTCAACACCTTCACCATCTCGTCGGCGAAATGTTCGTTGACGCGCAGATAGCCCGAGAGCTCGCGACGGTAGAATTCCGTCAGATCGAGGCGATAGTGCAGCACCGGCCACAGTACGCTGTTGGCGAAGCCGCTGTAATATTCGTCGAAATCTTCGCGGGTCAGGTCGCTGACGATGAAGCTGTTCTTTTTCTGGTGAAGGGTACGGGTCTTGGGATGCTCATTGATCTCGCCCGACCAGCCCATCCAGACGCAAGGATGGTTCTTGAGCGTCGCTTTCAGCACGACCTCCAGGCCGCCGGCGTGAAGATCGGCCTCGGGCGTCGCCACGCGGTTGGAAATTATGAAGATGCGTGCCAATAGCGTTCCTCCCAGCTTTTGCTGAGACGCATGGCGCTCAAGATCAGACCCGCCATGGAATAGGTTTGGGGGAAATTGCCCCACAGCCGGCCGGTCTTGGGGTCGATATCTTCGGCGAAGAGTCCGTAATGGTTGCGCAAGGCCAGCGCATCCTCGAAGCGGGTGCGCGCTTCCTGCTGCCGCCCCAACAGGCAGAGCGCATCGATCAGCCAGAAGCGGCAGACCAGGAATTCCGATTCCGGCAGGCCGAAATCGTCGTGTGCCGCATAACGCAACACGTGGCGACCTTTGACCAACTCACTTTCGATCGCCGCCACCGTGGAGGCGAAGCGCGGATCGGCACTGTCAAGCAATCCGAGTTCCGGCAGGAGTAGGACACTCGCGTCCATGTCTTCGGTGTCGATCGCGGCGGTATAGGCTTTGCGCTTCTCGTTCCAGCATCGCTCCAGGATCACCTGGCTCACCTTGTCTGCCAGGCCGTTCCAATGCTGGGCGCGGTCGGCAAAGCCCAGCCGCTGGGCGATGGCCCCGGCGCGACTCAACCCCGCCCAGCACATCGCTGCGGAATGGGTGTGAATGCGTTTCCTGCCGCGATATTCCCAGATGCCTGCGTCCGGCTCCAGCGCGAGCGCCGCGCATCGCCCCGCCATCTTCTCGACCAGACGGAACAAAGGCTCGCCGCCAGGCCGCGGCAGGCGCCTATCGAAGAACATGGGCACCGCCGACAGGATCACGCTGCCATAGGCGTCGTGCTGGTTTTGCATGACTGCGGCATTGCCGATCCGGACCGGCCCATGACCCTCGAAGCCCTTGAGGTCGGAGGCGATCCATTCGCTCAAATCCCGTGACGGCACGATGCCATAGACGGGCTTGAGCACGTCTTCCTCGCCCACGATGGAAAAGAGGAACGCGACGAAATCCTCCATTGTCTTGGTGGCGCCGATGCGATTGAGCGCCCGGACCACGAAATAGGCGTCCCTCAGCCAGCAATAGCGATAGTCCCAATTGCGGCCCGAATGCGCCGCCTCCGGCAGCGAGGTGGTGAGTGCCGCGACGATGCCGCCGGTTTCCTCGAAATTGGAAAGCTTGAGCGTGATGGCGGCGCGAATGGTGGCCTCCTGCCACTCAAAGGCGATGGACATGCGCCTCACCCATTCGCGCCAATATTCGTTGGTGAGGTGGAGGAACTCGCGGCCGGTGTTGGCTGGCTCGCCCGCGAAAGGCTCGTCCGCGCCCAGGACCAGAGTGAGCGTCCGGACCAGGGCGAACACGGTCTCCTCTTCGATGTAGGACAAGGGCGCATCGGTGGTGAGCCGGATCAAGGCCGGTTCGCCATAGGTGATGTGATTGGAACCCGCCACGCGCCGTGACATCGGCTTGCCATAATTCTGGGTGGGGCGAAGCCGAATGGTGATGCGCGGCATGCCCGCCGCCGGCTCGATCCGGCGCATCAGTTGCGGGGGGCGCAAGGTGCGGTCGAAGTTGCGGAAACGGGGCGCGAAATCCGTGATCCGGATCGCCGCGCCATCCTTGGCGGTTAAAAGCGTCTCCACTGTCGCGGTATTGCGATCATAGCGCGACTGGCTGTGGGAAAAGCCTTCCAGCAGAACGTCGAAAAATCCTTTTTCCTCGTCGCCCGCGATCAGGCGGCAAAAGATGGGATCGCTGTCAAAGCGGGGAAAGCACCACCAGACCATCCGGCCTTTCGTATCCACCAGGGCGGCGGTGCGTCCATTGCCGATCACCGCCAGATCGAGCGGTTGCGGCGCCGTCATGGCGCAACGCCTTGTTGGGCGAGCTGCGCGAGCCATTCCCGCACCGCCAGCGGTGACGGGAAATGATGATCCACGCCCTCGAACCGGCGGCCCACCGAGAAGCTTGTTCCGCCCAATTCCGGAAGGATATGGAACACGTCCATGTCGGTGGTGTCGTCGCCGCCGAACACCGGTACGCGGCCGCGAAAAGGCGCCTCCTGCAACAGCGCGCGAACGCCTACGCCCTTGTCGATGCCCAAGGGCTTGGCTTCGATCACCGATTTGCCTTGCTGCAGCGTGACTTTCTCGCTCTCGAACAGCGAGCGCTGATCCTTCAGCGCCGCTTCCAGTGCGGGCATCGTTTCCGGCGCCAGACGGTAATGCAAGGCAAGCGTGTAGCCTTTGTCCTCCAAGAGCGTGCCCGGATGGCTCTGCGCCAGTTGTTGCATGAATTCGCGCACCGGCGCCGACATGGGACCTGCCAAAGTGCGTACCTGACCGTTCACGCCGCGCACTTCCACGCCATGGCAGCCGATCGCCGCTATCGCGAGAGGCGAGAACAGGCGGTCGATCGCCGCCAGCGAACGCCCGCTTACGAACGCCAACGCGCCTCCCAGTGCGTCATGAAGCGCTTTAAGGACGGCCATCAGGCTTTCGGGCACCGCGACCGCTTCGGGCGTGCGCGCCATGTCAAGCAAGGTGCCGTCGATATCGAGGAAAAGAGCCGAATTTTTATCCACAGGCGGCATCATCCTGTCAAACATATAGGCAGCTCGAAAAATTGGGTCAAAATCGACAAAAATATAGCCCGGCGTTCCGTGAGAACGCGCGATAAGAATTGAAGTTCCCTCACCCCGGCTTTCGTTCTCAGGCCGGCTTTCGCGGCCCTTTGGGATGCCAGACAAAGGCGCTGCCCTCCATGCCGGCATCATTCGAAACCAAGGTTACATTTCGGGGCAGTTTGAATTTGATGCGTCGCGAATTGCCGCCGCCGAGATAAAGATGGTCATAATTCATCACCGTGGCGAGCACGGGGATCAGCTTCTTGACGCGCTTGTTCCATTCCTTGTTGCCGATCTTCTTGCGCTCCACATCGCCGATATAGGCGTCGAAATCGCCTTTGCCGTGAATGGGCATATGTGCCAACTCCATATGCGGCATCAACTCGCCGTCGCGAAACCAGGCGGTGCCGAAGCCCGTCCCCAGTGTGCATACCAATTCCAGGCCTTTGCCGGAAATCACCGCCAGGCCTTGAACATCGGCGTCGTTGTTGAGGCGGGCAGGCTTTCCCACCTTGCGCTCCAAGACCTGGGCGAGCCTGAATCCGGCCCAGGCCTTGGTGCCAAGATTGGGCGCGGTGATTACCTTGCCGTCGCGCACATAGCCGGGAAAGCCGATCGAGATGTGATCATAGCTCTGGAGTGGCGCCACCAGATCCACCAGCAGCGACACCATATGGGCGGGCTTGCAATGATGCGGCGTCTTGAGGCGAAGCCGTTTGCTGAGGAAGTGGCCCTCGGTGTCGATGATCGCGGCCTTCAGCCCCGTTCCCCCGACATCGATCGCCAGGATTCTAGTAGCGGACGACGCGCTTGCGTTTGCGCTTCTTTTTGCGGCCATTATGACGCTTCTCCTCCTGCATCATCAGATTGAGCGCGGTGTTGATCAACGCCACATGGGAAAAAGCCTGGGGAAAATTGCCCAACTGGCGTTTGGCGTCTGGATCATATTCTTCCGCGAACAAGCCGACATCGTTGGCGAGGCGCCTTAGCCGGTTGTACAGCCTGACTGCGTCCTTGTGCCGTCCCATCAAAGTGTAATTGTCGGCCAGCCAGAAACTGCACGCCAGGAAAGCGCCCTCGCCGGGTGGCAGCCCGTCCACCCCGGCTTCGCTTTGGTAGCGCATCACCAGGCCCTTGTGGATCAGCGTCTTCTCGATTTCCTCGACCGTGCGGCGAATGCGCTTGTCCGTCACCGGCAGGAATCCCACCAGCGGCAGGAGCAAAAGGCTCGCGTCCAGGGCGGTCGAGCCATAAGCTTGCACGAAACAGCCGCGCTTGGGATCGACTCCCTTGGCGCAGACGTCGCGATGGATCATGTCGGCCATTTTGCGCAAATGTGCCGCATAACGCTTTCCGGGCGCGGAGCGGGCGGCGCGGTCGAATGCCACCCAGGTCATCGCTTTGGAATGAACGAAATGCTGGGGCGCGCCCCGGATTTCCCAGATCCCTTCGTCCGGAGCGCGCCAGACTTTTTCCAGATGCTGAAGGAAGAGTTCGCGGATTTCCGTCCGGCGCGGCGCGGCCGGCAATCCGGCCTTGCGCGCCAAGCTCAGCACATCGGCGAGTTCCCCGAAAATATCGAGTTGGAGCTGTTTGGCCGCGGCATTGCCGACCCGGACCGGATGGGAATTCTCGTAACCCGGCAGATAGGGAAGCTCGAATTCATCCAACCTCTTCTCGCCCATCACATTGTACATGGTCTGAAGCTGGTGGGGCGCGCCGGCGATTACCCGAAGCAGCCAATTCTGCCAGATATTGGCTTCTTCGGTGTAGCCGGCATTGAGGAAGGCGAGAAGCGTGAAGGTGGCGTCCCTCAGCCAGCAATAGCGATAATCCCAGTTGCGCGTGCCGCCGATCCGTTCGGGCAGCGAGGTGGTGACGGCGGCGACAATGCCGCCGGTGGGTTTGTAGCTCAGGCTCTTCAAGGTGAGCAGCGAGCGTATGGTCTGGTTGCGCCACTTGCCCTTGAGCTTGCAGAGACCTGCCCACTCCTTCCAGGCTTTCTCGGTCTCCTCCAGCGCAATATCGGCATCGATCACCGGCGGCACCCGAAGCTGCGAAGGGCTGTAGCTCATCACAAAGGGGACGCGCTCGCCCCGTTCGACCGTGAACCGCGCCACCGAGCGCAAATCCTCGCCGTGAAGGTCAGTCGGGGTGCGGATGCAAAGAAGATGCGGGCCGGCCACGGCCGTGACGGTCTTGGAATCCGTGCGGTTCACCCAGGGGACCGTGACGCCATAATCGAAGCGAATGAACAGCTCGGTCTCCATCGCCACGCGGCCGGAAACGCCTTCAACGACGCGCACGATCGAACGATCATCTGTGCCCAGCGCCATGAAATCAATCAGCCTGACCGAGCCGGTCCTGGTCGTGAACAAGGTTTCCAGAATCAGGCTGTCACCGCGATAGTGGCGCGTCACGCGCAGTGGAGCATCTTTTTTTCTTTTCCTGGCCGGCGCGATCAGCCAGCGGCCATGTTCGGGCTTGCCCAAAAGCGCGGCGAAACAGGCATCGGAATCGAAGCGCGGCATGCACAGCCAATCGATCGAGCCGTCGC
>DATNGI010000043.1:0-33828 GCA_035605955.1 Rhizomicrobium sp. | reverse complement strand
CCTCCGCCGCCGCCTCCGCCGCCGGCGAAGACCTACATCGTCTTCTTCGACTTCGATAAGTCGGACTTGACGGCGGAAGCGCAGTCGACCGTCACGCAAGCGGTTTCAGCCGCCAAGACGCTCGGCTCGGTCCGGATCATGGTGACCGGCCATACCGACACGATGGGCACGGACAAGTACAACCAGGCCCTGTCGGTCCGCCGCGCCACCACGGTGAAGGAAGAGATGGTCCGCCAGGGTCTCGGCGCCGACTCCATCGCGATCGAAGGCAAGTCCTTCCACGATCCGATGGTGCCGACCGGTCCGAATGTGCGTGAGCCGAAGAACCGGCGCGCCGTCATCGACCTCGGTGGCTGATCAAGCCTTCCTCTAGAAATGAAAGGGCCGGTCGCAAGACCGGCCCTTTTTCTTTGGCTTAGGTTTTCTTGGAGAGCGCAGCGATCCTAGAAAACCTTACCCCGCACCGAAGCGCGCAGCGCTGAGGGCGGAGGTCGACGGCAAGCGCCAACTTTCTTCCCCCATGCGGCGAAGCCGCTGGCGGGGGGAAACAGATGGGAAAATTAAGGAAAAAGATTCGGGTTCGGCGGATCGCCCGGCAGTGCCGGCCTGGGCTTGGGCTCGACCGCCGATCCTGTCGCGACGCCCTGCAACGCCACCGTCACCTTTACCTCGCAGGCATCGACGGGATTGTTTTCATAGACCGGCACGCCCGCCACAAAGTCTTCCAACACCGGCTTGTCGGGCGCAAGCGCCGCCGCGAACACGATATCGGCAGTCTTGCAGAAATTCTCTGCCGCGCCGGGCTGGGTGCGCCGCTGTTCAGCATGCGCGATGGCACGAGTCTTGTAGGAGTCATAGGCAGCATCGCCCTTGGAGGCGCCATGCAGCCGTTTGAACATGGTCAACATCAACGCGTCCGAGCGGCGCAGTTCCTTGTTGAAGACCGTCTGGAACCGGTTGAAGAGCGCGGTTTCCTTGGGTCCGCAGGCGAGCGCCGCATCCGTCAATTCCTGCTGCACGGCGGAAACTTGGATGGCGGAAATCTCCGCCGCGTTGGCGCAAGCGCCTCTGGCTTCGGCCAGATTGGCGCCCGTAAAACACAAAAGGGTGGCACAGGCGCTTGCCCGGAAACGTGTGTTCATAGCTTGCTTTCTCGCTTTTTAACGCCCCGGCCAAGCCGTCCGGATCCTATGATCTGTGTACCGATCTTTCCAGAAGATCCTTACTCAACCACAAAAATGCCTTGCAACAACGAAGGGTCTTTCGAGTTTCCTTCCTGTAACTTCGCCGGATTCCGGCACATGCGTACCAAGCTCCTAGTTCTAGCCGGCATTTTCATGGTGTACGGAAGTTCCGCCCAAGCCGTGTCGCTCCCCGGCGAAAACCACCTCTACAGCCTGCCGCAATATCCGGGTGCGCCAAAACGGGTCTATGACGACCAGAAGCTGCCTTATGCCATGACTTATGCGGAGGAAGCGGCGGAAACGCTGGGCGTCAAGAATGGCCACATGGATGTGTTCTCCACCCAGCCCGCGTCATCTGGCTTGATGCCCACGATCAGCGGCGGCCTGGGCAGCGACGGCGCCATGCTGCGCTTCCGCTGGCATCCCGGGGAATAGCCTGGAAATCCAGGCAGAAGTTCCGCCTCTTTCAACCCCTGTCTCTTTTTAGTATGTGTCCGCCCGGCTGCCGGGAAAAGGCCTCATATAGCGAAGCGGCAGGCCATTAAAAAAGGCCTCAAGTAGCGAAGCGGTAGGCCATTAAAAGAGGGCGTGCATGGCTTACAAAATCGCAGTGGTGGGCGCCACCGGCAATGTCGGGCGCGAAATGCTGTCGGTCCTGGTGGAGCGGCAATTTCCCATCAGCGAGGTGGTGGCGCTGGCCTCCACCCGTTCGGTGGGAACCGAAGTCTCCTTCGGCGACGGCGTCCTGAAGGTCAAGGCGCTGGACTATTTCGATTTCAAGGGCACCGACATCTGCCTGATGTCGGCCGGCGGCAAGATCGCCAAGGAATGGGCGCCCAAGATCGCCGCCCAGGGCGCGCTGGTGATCGACAATTCCAGCGCCTGGCGCATGGACCGCGACGTGCCGCTGGTGGTGCCGGAAGTGAACGCGGATGCGCTGAACGACATCAAGAAAGGCATCATCGCCAATCCCAATTGCTCGACCGCGCAGCTGGTGGTGGCGCTGAAGCCCCTGCACGACCTTGCCACCATCAAGCGCGTGGTGGTTTCCACCTATCAATCCGTTTCGGGCGCGGGCAAGGAGGCGATGGATGAGCTGTTCCGCCAGACCCGCGCCGTGTTCGTGGCCGATCCCATTGAAACCGAGAAATTCCCCAAGCAGATCGCTTTCAATGTCATTCCGCACATTGATGTCTTTCTGGATTCCGGTGTCACCAAGGAAGAATGGAAGATGATGGTGGAGACGCAAAAGATCCTGGATCCCGATATCCAGGTCGCCGCCACTTGCGTGCGCGTGCCGGTCTTTGTCGGTCATGGAGAGGCGGTCAATCTGGAATTCGAAAAGCCCATCACCGCCGAAAAGGCACGCGCCGTCTTGCGCGAGGCGCCAGGCGTTCTGGTCGTGGACAAGCGCGAAGACGGTGGTTATGCCACCCCCATCGAATGCGCCGGCGAGGACGCCACCTATGTCAGCCGCATCCGCAAGGACCCGACCGTGGAACATGGCCTATCGCTGTGGATCGTGTCGGACAATCTGCGTAAGGGCGCGGCGTTGAACGCGATCCAGATCGCCGAATGCCTGGTCAACCGCAAGCTGCTTCGGGCCGCGTGATGGCCAAGGGCTATTGGATCGCGCGTATCGATGTGAGCGATCCAGAAACCTATAAGTCCTATATCGCGGCCGCGTTGCCGGCCTATCGGAAATACGGCGCCAAATTCATCGTGCGCGGCGGCGCTTGCGAAGCGGTCGAGGGCGCAGGCCGCGGCCGCAATGTCGTGATTGAATTCGAGAGCTACGAGACGGCGCTCGCCTGTTATCGTTCGCCGGAATATCAGGCGGCGGCCGAATTCCGCAGAGCCGCCAGCATCGGCGAAATCCTGGTGGTGGAAGGCGCTTGAATCATTTCTTCCCCCATCTGTCTTCCTCAGGCAAGCCATCGGAAGACGCTCGGCGGACTTGGCGGTCCGCCTCGATCCCCCGCCAGCGGCTTCGCGTTGGGCCGGCAAAAGCTCCCCCGGAGCTTTTTCTAATCGGCCTCACGGGGGAAGAAAGCCTGTGTATAGGTCCTGCACCTTGCTAGTGACGCGCTACCGCCACGCGCTGGCTGACGGCGCGTTAAAGCCCGACGCGGCACAACAGGCGGCGGCGGAAAAGCTCCATCACCTCGCGCGGCAATTGGCAAAATATCGGCCCGGCGGCTTTTCGCTTTTCGGCAAGAAGAAAGCACCTCGTGGCCTCTATATCTGGGGCGATGTGGGGCGCGGCAAGTCCATGCTGATGGACCTGTTCTTCGAAGAGACAAACATCGCGACCAAGCGGCGGGCCCATTTCAACGCCTTCATGACCGACGTGCATGCCCGGCTGCATGCCGAACGCGCCAAGGCCGATGTCAGCGATCCCATACCCGCGGTGGCGCGAGCACTTTCGGACGAAGCCTGGCTTCTCTGTTTTGACGAATTCCAGGTGACCGATGTGGCGGACGCCATGATCCTGGGTCGGCTGTTCGAACATTTGCTGGTGGCCGGAACCGTCATCGTGGCGACCAGCAATGTCGCACCCGCCAGGCTCTATGAAGGCGGCCTGAACCGGCAATTGTTCCTGCCCTTCATCGCATTGATCGAAGCGCGGCTTGAGGTGCTCAAGCTGGACGGTCCCACCGACTATCGCCTGCACCGGCTGTCTGGTCATCCCGTCTATCTCACGCCGCTGTCACCGGACTCCGACTTGGCGATGAACAAGGCATGGCGACGGCTGACGGATTGCGACCAGGGAAAGCCAGAGCGCCTCACGGTCTTCGGCAGAAGCCTTGTGGTGCCGCAAGCGGCGCGGGGCGCGGCTCGTTTTTCCTTCTTTGATCTTTGCGAGAAACCCCTGGCGGCGGCGGATTATCTGGAGATTGCGCGTGAATTCCATACCGTGCTGATCGACCATATTCCCATGCTCGATCCGGCGCATCGCGACGCGGCGCGGCGTTTCGTGCTCCTGATCGACACGCTTTATGACCAAGGCGTGAAGCTCATCTGTTCCGCTGCCGCCTCGCCCGACCGGCTTTATCCGGAAGGCGACGGCGCGGAAGCCTTCCGCCGCACCGCCTCGCGCCTGGCCGAAATGCAAAGCGATGATTATCTTAAACGCGGCCACGGGATTTCTTCCTCCGCTAGCGCAGCGGCGGCGGGGGAGTTCGGTAGCGAGAGCGTGCCGAACGGCCGCTAGCGGATGGGGTGTATACCCTTATGGAAAATGTCTATTGGGCGGCGGGCTTCGTTCTGGCTTGCATTGCACTTTACAAATTTGGCTTGCCGGTCCTCAGGCGATTTGACGCCGACAATGTGGCGCGCATCCATCGCCAGGAAGAAGACAAGAGCGACCCCAGCGCCCATATCCGCCATGCCCTGGAGGCGGCGGAAGAACAGGTCGAACCGGTCACCGAGATCAAGACCGGCGACACCGTGCAATATCTGTTCGAGGCCCAAATATTTTCGGACCGCGACGATGCCGAGGAGGCGCGCGCCAATCGTATCGGCGTGATCGCGAGGCGCTTCTATGCCGAACTGCCGCAGGCGCTGGCTGGCCGCGAAAATCGCGGTTCCCTTTCGGCCCGCGAACGCGCGTCACAGCGCTGGCGGAGTCGGCGTTGATTCCCCCTCCGCCCTACGCATCGCAAGCGCTGCTACGGGCACCTCCCCCATCAGCGCGCTTCGCGCGCACGGGGGAGGCGGGTCTCGGCCCGGCTTCGGCGGCCTTAGGCCGGTTCGCCTTTCATGAGGCGTGGTAATTTTCCGATATCGCCGCCGGCATGGCGCATGAAGAAGCGCCGGGCCGGGCCGATAGCGTCCACAATTCCCAGCCCCAGATCGCGCAACTGCCGAAGCGGCGCGATGTCGTTGGAGAAAATACGGTTCAGCGCATCTGTGGACGCGGCCAGGGTGAAGGAATCAAAGCGCCGCCAGCGCTCGTAACGCTTCAGCACATCCAGCGCCCCGATATCGCGCCCCAGCCGCGCCGCATCCAGCACCGTTTCGGCCAGCGCGGCGGCATCTTTCAATCCCAAATTCAAACCCTGGCCCGCGATGGGATGAATGCCATGGGCGCAATCGCCCGCCAACGCGAAACGTGACCGCACATAGTCACGGGCCAGGTGGAAATTCAGCGGATAGGACCAGCGGCGTCCCACCACTTCCGTTTCGCCCAGATGGGCGCCGAAACGTGCCGCCACCTCGGCGTCGAACACGCGCTCGTCCAGCGCCAGCATGGCGGGGGCCTTGTTCTTGGCCTCTGTCCAGACCAGCGAGGACCGGTCGCCGGTCATGGGCAGAATGGCAAAGGGTCCGGACGGCAGGAAATGCTCATAAGCCACGCCATTGTGCGGCCTGGCATGATGCACCGTGGCGACGATGCCAGTCTGGGGATAGGACCAGCCGATCACGCCGATGCCCATCTGCGCGCGCGATTCGGACTCGCGGCCATCGGCAGCGATGGCGAGCGCGGCCTTGATCTCTTCCCCGTTGGAAAGCTTGGCAGTGACGCCCGCGCCTTCCACATTCAGCGTCCGCACGGCGGCCGGCGCGATCAGGGTGACATTGTTCTCTTCGGCCAAGGCGGCATGAAGTGCGGCGCGGATATGCCGGTTCTCCGCGATATGGCCCAGGCTGTCGGCACCGACCTCACCGGCGTCGAAATGCAGTGAGAAAGGCGAAGCGGTGCGACCGATCGCGCCATCGCTGACCAGGATTTCACGGATGGGTTGCGCGTCGTCCTTCAGATGCGGCCAGACTTGAAGCGCCTCAAACATCCGCACGGCGGCATACGCCAAGGCAGAGACGCGGCCGTCGAATTCCGGGGTCACGGTCTCGGCGGGCGGCAACGCATCCACCACCGCGACCTTCAGCCCGCCCTTGCTCAGCGCCAGCGCCAGCGGCAGGCCCACCATGCCGCCGCCGCAAATGATCGCATCCACCTGCTTCATGGTCATGGCTTAAGCCGCAAAGGGGGCGAGACGGAAGAGTGACCTGCGCTGCAAGAAATAATACAATAGAAACAATCGGTTGACCAAAGAGCACAGCCGCCTTAGAACGCTGCGGTGACCGAAACATTGATGACCCCCTTACCGCAAGGGCCTTTTGCCCGGCTGGCGACGCTCTTGGCCGATGAGAAACCCGGCAAGCCGCCGATCAATCTTTCTATCGGCGATCCCAGCGGCACGGTTCCTGCCTTCATCACCGAAGCGCTGAACGCGGCAGCGGCCAGCTTCGGCAACTATCCCGCCATCCCCGGCACGGAAGACTGGCGGCAAGCCGCGGCGGGCTGGCTCAATCGCCGTTTCGAGTTGGGTGGCGCGATCGATGCGGAAAAGCATGTGCTGCCGCTGACGGGCACGCGCGAAGGATTGTTCAGCGTGTTGTTCCCATTGTTGCCACTCACAAAGGCGGGCGGAAAACCCGTGGTGGGCATGCCCAATCCTTTCTATCAGGCCTATGCCGCCGCCGTCTTGGGTGCGAGCGCAGAGCCGCTCTATGTCGCGGCCACGGCCGCGAGCGGCTTTCTTCCCGATTATGCCGGCCTGCCTGATGCGATGTTGGAGCGGATCGCGGCGGTCTATATCTGCTCGCCTTCCAATCCCGAGGGTGCGGCCGCCAGTGAAGATTATTGGAAGCGATTATTCATGCTGGCGGAGAAATTCGACTTCATCGTGCTGGCGGATGAGTGTTATGCCGACATCTATTTCGACCGCGCGCCCGATTGTGCCTTGCCGTCGCGGTTGAAGCAGGCGGGCAATTTCAGCCGGCTTCTCACCTTTCACTCGCTGTCCAAACGCTCCGGCCTGCCGGGCCTGCGCTCCGGCATGGTGGCGGGCGATGAAAATCTGATCGCCCGCTTCCGCGCTTTCCGCAATGTGGCGGGCCCGCAGATGCCAGGACCGATCCAGGCCGCATCCGCCGCCGCCTGGCGCGACGAAACCCATGTCGCTGCCAACCGCGCCGCCTATGCAGAGAAGATGGCTGCGGCCGAACGCATTTTGGGCAATCGCCTTCGCCGGCCCGCCGGCGGATTTTTCCTTTGGCTGGAAACCGGCAATGGCGAGGAGGCGACCCTGAAGCTGTGGCGCGAACAGGGGGTCAAGGTGCTCCCCGGCGCCTATATGGGCCGCGAAATTGAGCCCGGAAAAACCCAGTCAAACCCTGGCTTTTCTTATATTCGCGTCGCCCTTGTTAGCGATTTATCAACCATTATGACCGCACTCGAAAGGGTGAAGAATTTCTTGGGGTAACCATGATGCCCCAGGACAGTTCGGCTAAGTCACGCCCCTCCTCGCCCCGCGCATGCGAAGCATGCTGGCGGGGAGGTGGCCGTAGCAGGCTCTCGAGCCTGCGAAGGCCGGAGGGGGAGAAGATATCCGAGGCTGCTTTTGCAGCCGAAGCGGACAGATGGGGGTCGAAACATGAGTCACGGCGGCGTCTATCACCCCCGCGCCAAGGGGGGCGCCATGAGCGATGCGCTCGCGGATGCGCGCGAAGCCTTCAGCCGCCTTACCCGCATGCTGGTCTTTCGCGGCGCGGGTCTTCTACTTTTCGCAGCTACCTGCGCCGTGCTTCTCGCCTTGATCTCACATCACGCCGACGACGCCAGCCTCAACAATGCCAATGGCCGCGCCGTCTCCAATCTTCTGGGACCGCTGGGCGCTGTGGCGGCGGACCTGCTGTTGCAGACTTTCGGTTTCGCCGCTGTCGCTTTCCTGGCGCCGCCCGCCATCTGGGGCCTCAAAGCGCTCACGGGTAAGAGCCTGCGCCATGCCATGTGGCGGCTGGTGGCCTGGCCGCTGGGCACGCTCACCATCGCGGCGGGGCTTGGCGTCTTTCCAGCACCCCCAAGCTTGCCGGCCGGCCTTGGCGGCATGATCGGCATCGCAGCGGCGGGGCTTTCGTCCCATGCCGGCCAAGTCTATGGCCATTCTTCCATCGGCATTCTGTTGCCGCTGTTTCTTCTGGTCGCGGGCCTGCCGCTGGCCTTTCTCGCCACCGGTCTTCGCTTCGTGCCCTTGGCGCGCGCCAGCCTCAATATTCCCGCCACGCTGTGGTGGCTGGGACGCAAGATCAAGGCGCCCAGCTTCAAGACCGCGCATGCGCCATATGAAGAAGAAGAAGAGGAATTCGACGAGGTCTATCAGGACGAAGAGGACGATAGCGGCGACGGCTATCATTTGGATGTGCGCCCCGAACCGCTGGCGGCCGCCAAGCTGGCGGAACGTCGCGAAAGCCGCGTCAAGCGCGAGGATGCGCGCCGTGCGCCTGTCAACAGCAAGAAATCTTCCAAACAACCCGCGCTCAATTTGGTCAGCGGCGAGTACCAACTGCCCGCGCTGGGCCTTCTGGCCGAACCCACCCCCGTTGCCGACAATCACGGCCTGTCGGACGAAGCGTTGGAAGAAAATGCCCGCATGCTGGAAGCGGTGCTGGTGGATTTCGGCGTCAAGGGCCGCATCACGGCGGTGCGCCCAGGGCCGGTTGTCACACTTTATGAATTCGAGCCCGCGGCGGGCGTCAAATCCTCGCGCGTGATTTCGCTGGCCGATGACGTGGCGCGTTCCATGTCGGCGGTGTCGGCGCGCGTGGCGGTGATCTCGGGCCGCAATGTGATCGGCATCGAACTTCCCAACCAGTTCCGCGAAACGGTTTTCCTGCGCGAGATGTTCGCGTCCGGCGATTACGAAAAGGCGCGCGCACCGCTGACCTTGGCTCTGGGCAAAACCATTGGCGGCGAGCCGGTGATGGCCGATCTCGCCAAGATGCCGCATCTTCTGGTCGCAGGCACCACCGGTTCGGGCAAGTCGGTCGGCCTCAACACCATGATCCTGTCGTTGCTCTATCGCATGGCGCCGGAGCAGTGCCGCCTGATCATGATCGATCCCAAAATGCTGGAATTGTCGGTCTATGACGGCATCCCGCATCTGTTGGCGACCGTGGTCACCGATCCGCGCAAGGCGGTGGTGGCGCTGAAATGGGCGGTGCGCGAGATGGAAGAGCGCTACCGCAAAATGTCCAAGCTGGGCGTGCGCGGCGTGGAAGCCTTCAACGATCGCGTGCGAAAGGCCAAGGAGAAGGGCGAGACTCTCAAGCGCACCGTGCAGACCGGCTTCGATCGCGAGACGGGCAAGCCGATCTATGAGGACGAGATGCTGGAACTCGACCACATGCCGTTCATTGTGGTGGTGGTGGACGAGGTCGCCGACCTGATGATGATCTCAGGCAAGGAAATCGAAGGCGCGGTGCAGCGTCTGGCGCAGATGGCGCGCGCCGCCGGCATCCACCTAATCGCCGCCACGCAGCGCCCCTCGGTGGACGTGATCACCGGCACCATCAAAGCCAACTTCCCCACCCGCATTTCCTTCCAGGTCACTTCTAAGATCGACAGCCGCACCATCCTGGGCGAGCAAGGCGCTGAGCAATTGCTGGGCCAAGGCGACATGCTTTATATGGCTGCGGGCGGGCGCATCCGCCGCGTGCACGGACCCTTCGTCTCCGACCATGAAGTCGAGGACGTGGTGCGCTTCTTGAAGACCCAAGGCACGCCGGAATATCTGGATGCCGTCACCGAAGAGCCGGACGAGGACGGCGACGATCCCTATGCCAGCATGATGGGCGGCAATTCGGAATCGGGCGACGACCTCTATGACAAGGCGTTGGCAGTGGTGGCGCGGGACAAGAAGGCTTCCACCTCCTACATCCAGCGGCGGTTGCAGATAGGCTACAACCGGGCCGCCAGCCTGATCGAACGGATGGAGCAGGACGGCGTCATCTCCGCCCCCAATCATAAGGGCGTGCGGGAAGTGTTGCTCCCCGATCACGACCGGTAGACGAGGCACGCCCTTCTTTGTCCTATTGCGCGCCGCCGCGCGCGGGGGCGTGCGGGAAGTCCTGCTGCTTGACCACGACCGCTAAGCTAGCCGGACCCGCCAAAATCACGTAGGAATCCGTCCGGTTCCGGGTGGGAGAAACCATGTCCTACATCGACAAGTCTCTGGGCGATGGCGAAACCGTGATCGCGCGCGCCCGTTTCCACTGGCTCTACAATCTTTCCGCCTGGCTGCAATTGCTGCTGCCCGCTATCGTGTTGGTGGTGGTGCTGAGCTGGGCTGGCGAGCAGCCCAATTTCATGACCACCAGCAATCCCATGACCTGGCTGGTGGCGGTGGTCGCGATCTGGCTTCTGCTCGGCCTGATCGCCTTCTTCCGCATGATGATCCGCAAATGGACCACCGAGATCGGCGTCACCAGTCATCGCTTTGTGGAAAAATACGGCGCGCTGTCCATGCGCACCAACGAAATCGCGCTTCCCAATATCGAAGGCGTGAAGGTCCATCAGAGCATGATGGGCCGGATGCTGGGCTATGGCACTTTGCGTATCGAAGGCACCGGCGTCGATGCCGTCAACACGCCCGACATCGCAGATCCGGTGGGGTTCGTGCGCGCCATCCAGACGGCGCGCGAACATGTGGCGCAGCGTTTTGAACAGGGTCGAATCGCCAACACGTAGGTGTAGTTTGAAACGATTCAACGGAGTTCTATGGGCGAGTTTCCTAAGTGTGGCGGCAATGAGCTTCGCGGCGGTGATGGCAAGACCGCCTATTGCGCAAGCGGCAGTTCCACAACTTTCCGACACCAACTCTTCCCAGCTGGCAGCGTCGGGATGCGGCGGCAATCATCAACTCAATGATATAATTCAGGCGTGTACGAAGATCATAAATCTACCTGACGCGCCTTCTACTGACCGTGCGATGGCTTACGCCATTCGCGGCCTAGCCTATGCTCAAGCAAACAATATTGCACTGGCGCGTGATGATCTGAAACACGCAGAAGACATCAAACCATCTTCCTCGCTCGATGTCATGATAGGAATGATCGACATCAATACGAGCAATTCAGAGGAAGCTATCACTTATCTTACGAAAGTTGTCGATGCGGGCGCCGCCAACGCGCTAATTTTCCGTTATCGCGGTGAGGCATATGAGAATAACGCGCAATATGATGAAGCCATCAAAGACTTCAACACTGCGCTTCAGCTGGATCCAAAACTGTTCGGGGCCATCAATGATCGTGGCGCCGCATATGCCAAACAAGGCAATCTCGATGCTGCGTTGGCCGACTTCAAGTCCATCCTCGCCGTGACGGGCGGCAGCGATCCCGTCGTGCTCCTCAATATTTGCGGCGTCGATCTAAAAAAAGGCAATATCGAAGAGGGAACACACTATTGCGACCAAGCAAATAAAGCGGCGGAAACAAATTTTTTCGTACAGGGTGGCCTTGGCGGAACCTATTACAATGCCGGGCAGTATAAAAAGGCGCTGGAATATCTCGACAAAGCCATTGCTTTGAACCCTCGAGATGCAAGAAGCCTCTATTTGCGCGGCGTGGTGCAGGCGAAATTGGGAAATCCGGATGCCGCGTCAAAAGACAAAAACGCTGCCGCACTTATTGAACCGGACATCGCGGAATTTGAAGCCAAGAACGGCGTGAAGGAATAGCCGCCGGCCTAAACAGCCTCGGCCAAGGCCGCAACGGCAGCCACGGGAAACAGCACGGTGACACGGGTGCCGTCGCCCCGCGCACTTTCGAAACTCATGCGGCCGCCATGCAATTCGACAAAAGCCTTGGTCAGAGGCAGGCCGAGACCGGTGCCCTCATAGCGGCGCTCCAGCCGGTTATCGACCTGGCCGAAAGGTTCCATCGCGACGTCCAGATCCGCAGACGACATGCCGATGCCGCTGTCGCCGACCGTCACCGCCAGACCCGCCTCACTCTGCCTCGCCTCAACCCAGATGGCGCCGCCACGCGGCGTGAATTTGATCGCGTTGGAAAGCAGATTGAGGAAGACCTGGCGCAGCTTGGCGGGATCGCCACGCATCTTGAGATCGCCCTCGATGCCGCGCACCGCAAACTCCAGCCCCGCTTCCGCAACCTGTTCGCGTACCATCGTGGCGCAATCCTTGAGCACCTCGCGCATATCCACATCGCGGACATCCAGGATCATCCGGCCGGTCTCGCTCCTAGAAAGATCGAGCACCGAGTTAATGACTTCCAACAAATGGCGACCGGACCGCAGGATATCACTGGAATATTCCAGATAGCGGGCATTGCCCACTTCGCCGAACAATTGGCCATTGATGATCTCGGAAAAGCCGATGATGGCATTCAGCGGGGTGCGCAATTCATGGCTCATATTGGCCAGAAAGCGCGTCTTGGCGGCATTGGCGGCTTCGGCCTCCTGCTTGGCCTTGCGCAGATTCTCTTCGCGTTCCTTGATGGCAGTGAAATCCGAGAAGAAGATGATGGAGCCGCCTTCCGAGGTCGCGCTGGCAGTCATGCGCACCCAGCGGCCGTCGGTCAGCTCCAACTCCGTCTGGCCCGACGCGTCAGCCAGTTTTGTTTCGGATGCAAGCAATTGGCGCTGAATCAAGCGAAGCGCGTCAGGAAAGGGCGTGCCCGAGACCAGCCTGTCCGCGATGGCGGGAAAGAAATCATGTAGCTGTCGGTTGGCCAGCACGATCGCGCCATCGGAAGCCACGAGAATGACGCCTTCGCGCGAGGTCTCCAGCGCGTCCGACAGGCGGCTTTCGGCGGAATGACGCAGGCTCTTCTCCTGCGTCATCATCTCGCGGATATTGTCCTGCATCACCGTCATGGATTTGAGCAGCGTGCCGGTTTCATCCGCGCCGCCCGCGGGGATCGGCGTCTGCAGCTCGCCACCCGCGATGCGATCCGCGACGGTCGCTGCTGCCGACAGCGGCCGCACAATACGGCTTCTGAGGAACAAAGTGATGCCGCCGGCCAGCAACAGGGCCAGCAACGTCGCACCCGCGGTGAGATATTTGTAGGTGCTGACATTGTCGACAGTCTGACGCCGGCCCACGAAGCTGTGATCGGTGTTGAGTTCGATCAGAAGATCGAACTTGTCGTCCACCTGTTGATCGAGCTTCTCCATGGCGGCGATGTCGGCCTTGGCCCGCATCGCGCGCCAGCGCGCCACCAGGGGCTCGATCTGGCGAATGAGGCGCTTCTCGTCATCCGCCATGGAGCGCTGTTCGGCCACGCTGAGATCGTCGGAGAAGGTGACGGCCAGATCGCTGATTTCCTGGGCGATCGCGTCACGCTCCTTGGCGGCCGCATGTTCGTAGCGCAGCTCGGCCATCTGCAGCATGATAAAATCGGATTGCGCCGCGCGGGCATAATTGATGGCCATCAAGGGGCCATCGAAGGTCGTGACCGCCATCGTGCCCGCGGAGCTGAGCACGCCATAACCGGCCGCGCCCAAAAGCGCGATCAGAGCGCTCATCGCTACGAAGGCGCCAAAAATCTTGGTGCCGATGGAGTATTTCGCCAAGAACATCCCGGACCGCTCGCAGGTGCGGTTGCTTCCTCATGGAATTCTGGATCGGGGACCGTTTATGGCCGCTTAAGGATAGCTGACCTGCGGCCTGCCAAATGGCGGGAAAGTCTTTGCTTTCCGCTATTTGACGTGGACCACAAGCTTCATTTTGGGGTGGATGTGGCAGCGCACTTCGAAGGTTCCCGAGCCCGGAAAGCTTTCGGTAAGATTCTGACCCGGGGCCCTTTCGTCGGAATCGAACAGGCCCGCCACATAGACCTGATGGATGAATACGTCCTTGTTGGTGAAGGTCAGCGTCTCGCCCCGGTTGATGGTGGTTTCGCCGGGGTGGAAGGCGCGGCCCTGTTGGACGATGGTGTGGGCATCGTCGGCAAAGGCGGGAGACGCCAGGACCAGAAAAAAAAAGAGCGAAAGACGGTTCATCCCGCGATCTTAAAGACCCTGGATTGACGAAGGCTAAAAACGCGCCAAAAACCCGGAAAAGGGGGAAAAAGCGGGTGGACATGGGGGCTCGGCTAGCCTATACCCGCCCACCTTCTGACGCGGGGTGGAGCAGCCCGTTTGGCGGGCCAGCCGCCCGCCAAACCTCGTCAGGCTCATAACTGCCGCGAGGCTTGGCGAACGAAGTGAGCCTTAGCCGCAGCGGCACCCCCGCGAAGGCGGGGGCGCAGAGGAGTAGAGTGAGAGAGTACCCATGACGCGGGGTGGAGCAGCCCGGTAGCTCGTCAGGCTCATAACCTGAAGGTCACAGGTTCAAATCCTGTCCCCGCAACCATCAACAAAAGCCCGGCCAGTTTCTGGCCGGGCTTTTTTGATGCCCTAGCGACTGCGCAGCACCCTATCGAGGCGGGACCCCCATCTCGACTCCACCGTCTTTTCTAAAATAGGCTTTACGTGTTTCGCTGGAAAACATCCTCGCTCTTGGCCTTCTGTCAACGGCCTCGAGACGGATCGGTCCGGCGTTCAAATGGGGGAAACGACATGGCTGAAGCCAGACATCACAAAATTCTGATCGTGGGCGGCGGCGCCGCCGGCATCACTGTCGCGGCAAGCTTGAAACGGCAAGGCGTAAAGGCCGCCGACATCGCGATCATCGAACCCAGCGAGACGCATTATTATCAGCCAGCCTTCACGCTGGTCGGCGCCGGCGCCTATGACCTTGCCCGCACACGCCGTTCCACAGACAGTTTGCTGCCGTCTGGCATCGCACGCATCAAAGCGGCGGCCAGCAAATTCGATCCCGAGCGCAAGACCGTCGAACTCTCGTCAGGCGAGACGGTGGGATATGATTATCTTGTCGTCTGCACAGGCATAAAACTCGACCTGGGCAAAGTGGCCGGACTGGCCGAAGCGTTGGGCCATGACGGCGTCTGCAGCAACTATTCGCCCGATCATGCGAACTACACTTGGACCTGCATCAAGGCGCTCAAACCGGGGTCCAGAGCCGTCTTCACCCAGCCGGCCCTGCCTTTCAAATGTCCGGGCGCGCCGCAGAAGATCGTCTACCTCGCCATCGATTATTTGAAGCGCATGGGTATCCGCGACAAGGTCGATGTCGAATATTACGTCCACGCGCCGGTGATCTTCGGCGTTCCCTATTTCGCGCGCCGCCTCGCCAAGATCGCCGAAGATCTCGGCGTGAAAATATCCTATCTGCACAATCTGGTCGCGGTGGACGCCAAGACCAAGACCGCGACTTTCGAGATCGTGAGCGGCGATAAACAGGGAGAGCGCGTTGCGGTGCCTTTCGACATGCTGCATGTCTCCCCGCCGCAATCTCCGCCCGAGGCAATAAAATCAAGTCCGTTGGCGAACGCGGCGGGCTTTGTCGACGTCAATCAGAACTCGATGCAGCATGTGCGCTATCCCGACATATTCGCGCTAGGCGATGTCGCCAGCACACCCAATTCCAAGACGGCGGCGGCCGTGCGCAAGCAGGCGCCTGTGGTCGTGCGCAACCTCCTAAGATTGATGCGCGGCGAAATGGCCGAAGCCGGCTATGACGGCTACGCGTCCTGTCCGCTGACCACCGCCAATGGCAAAGCGATCATTGCGGAGTTCATCTATGGCGGCAAAGTCACGCCGACCTTGCCGATACTCGATCCGGGCAAGCAGCGCTGGCTCAGCTGGTGGATCAAGACCAGTTTCCTGCCGGTGCTCTATTGGAATTACATGCTCAAGGGACATGAGTGGTTCCCCAAGCACAATACGGCCTTCCAAGAGCCGCCGGCCTGAGCCCGCTTGCGCCGCCGCGGTGCGCCGCGTCGGCCATCCTACGGGCATGGGTCCACTGACCGATGCGGGGCGGGAAGTTCCAGCCTGGGCGCGGGCCGATCGCTCGCGCCGCATAAGCCTTTGAAATTCAACCAAATATTGCTTGCTGCCCGGCCCGCCATTTTTGCGTGTGCATGAGTTCTCACGCCTTGCGATTGCGATTGCTTCACGGCTGCCAGCGTCGGTATAACCCCGGCCCATAAAGGCGCAAAAACCGCGCCTGGGTTTAGGGAGTGTGCATGGGCGTCCAGATCCCGGCCGACTACCGGCCGCAGGAAAACGAACCTTTCATGAATGAGCGCCAGCGCGAATATTTCCGCCGCAAGCTCAACAGCTGGAAAGAAGAAATTCTCAAGGAAAGCCGCGAGACCATCCAGAATCTCCAGGCTGAAACCATTCCGCATGCCGATCTTGCCGACCGCGCCTCGACGGAAGCCGAGCGCCAGTTGGAGCTGCGCACCCGCGACCGCCAGCGCAAGTTGATCGCCAAGATCGACGCCGCACTGCGCCGGATCGAAGACGGGTCTTACGGGTTCTGCGAAGAGACCGGCGAGCCTATTTCGTTGAAGCGCCTGGATGCGCGGCCCATCGCGACACTGTCGATCGAGGCGCAAGAACGCCACGAGCGGCGTGAAAAAGTTTATAGGGATGATTAGTTCTTTATGACCCCCTCCGGCCTTCGCACCTGATCGGTGCTACGGCCACCTCCCCCGCCAGCATGCTTCGCATGCGCGGTGGAGGCGGGTCACGGCCAAGCTTCAACAAGCGCTGGATCGTCTTGGTCGAGACTTTCTTCCCCGTGAGGCCGACTAAGCGAAAGCTCCTGTGGAGCTTTCGCCGGCCGAACGCCCGCGTAGCGGGCAGCTAGGCGGAGCCGCTGGCCGGGGATTGAGGCTTGCGACCAAGCAAGCCGAACGTCTTCCGAGGGTTTACCCCGAGGAAGACAGATGGGGGTAACTACCAAGGCATAATAATGTCGAACAGCTGGCTGCCATAGCGCGGCTGCTGGACGTCGCTGACGGTGCCCTGGCCGCCATAGGTGATCCGCGCTTCCGCGATCTGCGCCAGGTTCACGGTGTTGTCCTGGGTGATGTCTTCGCGGCGTACGATGCCGGAGACCCGCATGTCGCGCAGTTCGTTGTTCACGCGCACCTGCTGATGGCCGTCGATCACCAGATTGCCGTTGGGCAGGACCTGGGCGACCAGCGCCGCCAAAGTCATATTGATGCTTTCCTGGCGATCCACCGCGCCAGAGCCCACGTTGGAAGTGTTCGACCCCATCTTCACCAGGCTGGTGGGATCGATGCCCTTGGGCAGTGCATTCTCCAGGCCGAAGAAGTTGGTCATGTTGGCATCGTCGGAATTGGTGCGGGTCCGCGTGGTGCTGTTCTGCAGCTTGGCGGTATCGGCGACGGTGACATTGACCGTGATCACATCGCCCACATGATTGGCGCGGGGATCATGAAAGAAACTCTTGGCGCCCGGCTGCCACAGCGAATTGCCGTCATGGCTGATGGGCGGCAGCGCCGGAATGGCGGCCACGATATTGCTGCCGGCGGGATTGCCCACCGGGTCGACCTTGGGCGTTTCGCCGATATTCTGGATGCGGTCCCAGGCGGTGCAGCCGCTGACGGCGGCGCTGAGCAACAGGATGGCGGAAAAACGGGTCAGACTGTGCATGGATCAGGTCCTAGTAGCGGGCGGTACGCTGTTGCGGAGAGGGAGAAGCCGGCCCGGTCGCCAGCACCGTGCCGGGCGCTGTGATCACGCCCGCGATCATGCGGAACGAGGCAGGATTCTGGACGGTGATGGCGTCGCCGACGCCGCCTTCGCCCATGGAGCGGCCCATGGCGGTCAACTCGACACCCGGCGCATGAAACAGCATGGTCACGGTCTGGCCGCGCGTCACCACAATGGGATGGCGCAGATCGTCGCCACGCATGGCCTCGCCCGCATGCAGCATGCGGCGGGCTTCCATGTCCTTGGCGGCGGCGATGCTGGTGACCGTGCCCGCCATCAAGGCGCTGCCCGGCACCGTAGCGAAGGTGAGGTCCTTGTCGGTGATGGTTTCGCCCCGCGCAATGTCGCGGTTGGGCACCACGATACGCACACCGGTGTCGGCGGCCGCGGGCAGGACGCTCACCTGGAGCGCCAACAACAAAAGAGCAATCGCGAATTTGCGGATCATCAGCCGCCTCCCAGCTGCGCGGTCTGCTGCAGCATCTGATCGGCCGCGCTGATCACTTTGGAATTCATTTCGTAAGCGCGCTGCGCCGTGATCAGGGCCGTGATCTCGTCGACCGAATTGACGTTGGAAGTTTCGAGATAGCCCTGCTGAATGGTGCCGTAACCGACCGAACCTGGCACGCCCGCTTGCGGCGAGCCGGACGCTGGCGTCTCCAGATAAAGATTGCCGCCGATGGCGTTGAGGCCCGCTTCGTTGGGAAAGCGCGTCAATTCCAGCTGGCCTACCGTCTGGGGCGTGTTGTTGCCGGCCACGGTGGCGTTGACCTGGCCTTGAGCATTGATGGTCACGCCGACGGTGTTCTGGGGAATGGCGATGCCGGGCTGCACCACCAAACCGTCCTGGGTGACCAGCTGGCCCTGGGGCGACAGCGAGAAATTGCCCGAACGGGTATAGGCGTCGGTGCCGTCGGCCTGCTGGATGCGGAAATAGCCCGCGCCCTGCACCGCCACATCGTATGGATTGCCGGTGGACTGAAGATCGCCCTGGGTGGTGATGCGATAGATCGCGGCCGTGCGCACGCCGGCGCCGATCTGGATGCCGTTGGGCGCATAGGTGCCCTGGTCCGAGGTCTGGGCGCCCGGGGTCTGGATATTCTGATAGAGCAGATCCTGGAATTCGGCCCGCTGCTGCTTGAAGCCGGTGGTGTTCATGTTCGCCAGATTGTTGGCGATGGTTTCCACATTGGTCTGCTGGGCGGCCATGCCGGTCGCTGCGATGGAAAGAGCGCGCATTTCTCAAATCTCCTAATTCGGCGTCGAGCCAAGCTTGTCGATCGCTTGGCGCATCAATTCTTCTTCGGAATTGGTCATGGTCGCGATCATCTGATAGGCCCGCATCACTTCCACCATGTGGCTGATCTCGATCACCGGGCTCACATTGGAGCTTTCCAGCATGTTCTGGGCGATGGTCGAGTCGGTGACCGGCGTGGCGGTCTGGGTGGTGGAGTAAAGGTTGGCGCCCTGCTTCACCATGGCGCGGTCATTGGCGAAGGCCACGACCTGCAGCTTGCCGATCTGGTTGGACGCGCCGTTCAGGATGGAAGAGATGATGCCGTCGGGGCCGACGCTGATCTGGCCGTCGCTGGGCGTGACCGTGATGGCGCCGCCGTCACCCTGCACCGGATAGCCGTCGGAGGTGACCAGCACGCCATCCTGGTTGAGGCTGAAATGGCCGTCGCGGGTATAGCGCATGCCGCTTGGCGTCTGAACCGTAAAGAACCCCTTGCCGTTGATGGCGAAGTCGTAAGGCGAGCCCGTCGCGGTCAATTCGCCCTGGCCCAGGTCACGCATCACACCCGCATCTTTCACAAAGCTGAGCGTCTGCGGGCCCTTCTGATCTTCGGCAGGACGGACGTGCGAGATATATTCCTCGAACTTCGCCGCTTCGCGCTTGAAGCCGGGCGTGGACGCATTGGCGAGATTGTTCGCGATCACGTCCATCGCGCGATAAGCCGCGAGCTGCTGCGAAAGACTAACGAGAAGTGAATTATCCATGGCGTATGCAGATCCCTTCTGGTCCGCAAGCCCAAAGAGTGCAGCCGCCGTGCCAAGCAGAAAGGCCCGATTCTATTGACTTTCCAGCATCGCGTGGCACGCCCACGGAAAAACTTGCCGGGCTGATTGGGCGACGCCCGGCAATTTCAACCGCTCCTTAACCACGTTTGCTTACCGTGCCTGACCGAACAGAGCTGGGACGCGTAATGGCGAAGAAAGATAAAGAGAAAGAGCCCGATGCCGATGGCGATGGCGAAAATGCCGAGGCGCAAGGCGAAGGCGAAGCCGCGCCCAAAAAAGGCCTGAAGAAATTTCTCACCAAGAAAATCCTGATGATTGCCGCACCTGCCTTGCTGCTGGTTCTGGCTGGCGGCGGCGCGGGCGTCTATTTCTTTGTGCTGAAGCCGCATGACGCGGACAAGGAGAAGCTGGCCAAGGCCGAGGCGCCGCCGCTGACCCCGCCGCAAGTGGCCTTCAGCGACGTTCCCGACATCCTGGTCAATATTCAAAGCAGCGACGGCACGCCCGCTTACTTGAAATTGTCGCTGTCGCTGGAACTGGACAATGACCTGGAAAAGACCGGCATGACGGCCCTGATGCCGCGGCTGGTGGATCAATTCCAGTCTTACCTGCGCGAATTGCGCATCGACGATCTCAAAGGCTCCGAAGGCGTGTTGCGCCTGAAGGAAGAATTGCTGCGCCGGGTCAATGCCGCAGCGGCGCCCTACAAGGTGCGCGACGTCCTCCTCAAACAGATGATCATCCAGTAACGGCATAACCATGGCAGACGAAACACCCCCGCCCGAACAAGAGCTGGACGAGGCCGCGTTCAACAACGCGCCTGCCGAAGGCGGCGGCGAGCGCATTCTCAATCAAGACGAAATCGATTCCCTATTGGGCTTCGACGTCAATTCCGACCAGATGCAGGACAAATCGGGGGTCCGCGCCATCATCAATTCGGCGCTGGTTTCCTACGAACGCCTGCCGATGCTGGAAATCGTCTTCGACCGCCTGGTCCGGCTGATGACGACCAGCCTGCGCAATTTCACCTCCGACAATGTGGAGGTGAGCCTGGATTCCATCACCTCCATCCGCTTCGGCGATTATCTGAATTCCATTCCCTTGCCCGCCATCCTGTCGGTGTTCCATGCGGAAGAACTCGACAATTACGGCCTCTTCACCGTCGATTCCAACTTGATCTATTCCATCGTGGACGTGCTTTTGGGCGGACGGCGCGGCTCTTCCGCCATGCGTATCGAAGGCCGCCCCTACACCACCATCGAGCGCACCTTGGTGCAGCGGATGGTGGAAGTGATCCTGGCCGACATGTGCGCCGCTTTCGAACCGCTGGCGCCGGTCAATTTCACCTTGGACCGCCTGGAAACCAATCCCCGTTTCGCGGCCATCGCGCGTCCGGCCAACGCGGCCATTCTGGTCAAGCTTCGCATCGATATGGAAGATCGCGGCGGGCGTACGGAATTGCTGCTGCCCTATGCCACGCTGGAACCCATCCGCAAGCTGTTGTTGCAGCAATTCATGGGCGAAAAATTCGGCCGCGACTCCATCTGGGAAAGCCATCTGGCGACCGAACTCTGGTCCACCAAAATCGATATCGAAGCCATCCTGGACGAGCAGACCATGCCGCTGCAGCAGATCATGAATCTGGAAGTCGGCCAGACGGTGATGCTGGGCGCTACACCCGATTCCACTATCCAGCTGCGCTGCCGCGGCGTGCCGCTGTTGACGGGACGCATGGGCCGGGTCGGTTCCTCCGTCGCAGTCCGTGTGGATGCCGCCGTCGAGCGCACCGACGCTTCAAAAGCTCTTTGATTGTCACGAGGATCGCCATGACCATGACCTTCTATGTCGAAGTCGCACTGGAAATTCTCCTCGCCGCAACCCTGGTCTATTGCATTCTTCTGGAGCGCCGGCTTGCCGCCGTGCGCAAAGGCCAGGAAGGCCTCAGCCGCACTATCGGCGAATTGAACATGGCCATCGCGGGCGCGGGCGCCAGCCTGCGCGCACTGAAAGCCGCCGCCGGTGAAGCGGCCGGCACGCTGGACGAGCGTCTGAAACGCGCCCGCCTGCACATCGACGAACTGGCGACACTTTCTGGATCCGCAGAGCGCATCGCCGATCGCATCGAGCGCGGCGTTTCGAATGCGCCACGTTCCGTGCCCCTGGCCGATATTCCCCTGCCTTCGAGCAGCATCATGAACCGTCTCGACAGCATGCGGGCGGCGCAATGAAGCTTCCCCGTTTCGCCCGGCTTCTGCCCAGTGTCGTTCTTGTCGGCACGGGCCTTCTGGTCCTCAACGCCTCGGGCCTGATCCATGACGCCTATGCCGGCGCGACCCCAGTTGACGCGATGGCGCCGCCGCCCGCGCCCGCCAACAAGGATTTCGCCAAGGACGATGGCCAGATCGCCAGCGCCTCGGAAGTGGATGTGCTGACCAGCCTGTCCAAGCGCCGCAGCGAGTTGGATGCCCGCGAATCCCAGCTTCAGGTGCAGGCCAATGTGCTGGCCGCCACCGAAGCCCGCGTGGATGCCAAGATTGCGCAGCTGAAAGCACTCCAGGCCCAGATGAACACCCTGCTCGGCCAGCGCGATCAGGCCCAGGAAAAACAGCTTGCCTCGCTGGTGAAAACCTATTCGGCGATGAAGCCCAAGGACGCGGCCCGCATTTTCGACAGCCTGGAGAACGAGGTCCTGGTGCCGGTGGCGCAAGAGATGAAATCCGACGTGCTGGCCCCCGTGCTGGCGGCCATGAGCCCGGAACAGGCCCAGAAGCTGACCGTGAAGCTGGCCAACCGGCTGGCGTTGCCGGAAACCACCCCCCCGGCGCCCGCCCCTGTGCCGGCCGCTCTTCTGACCCCGCCTTCCGTTGCGCCCCCGCCGCCCCTGGGTGGCCCTGCCGCCAAACCAGCCCAGGCGGCCAAGGCTGCCCCAGCCCAGGCGGCGCCCAAAACCGGCGGCTGAGCCCGAAAACACGGTTTACCAGGGGTTAATCCTGGCCGGCGAGAATGAGAAGTACTTAAGGGGCTCAAGGGCTTGGCGATCGTCCCGCGCATGATAGGCCTGAGTGTGCTGGCGCTTCTGGCGTCCGCCCCCGTGCGCGCGGCCGACAGCGTGACGTCGGTTCCCGAAAGCGGCTTCGTCCGTTTGAGTTTCGATTTCGCGCCCACCGCGCATCTGACCGCATTTGCGCAAGGCGGCGTGCTGACACTCAGCTTCGACCGCAAGACCAATCTCAATCCGCAGAGCATCGTGGGCCTTTCCGGGGGCGCGATCTCGAACGGCCATGCCGATGCCGACGGCAAGACGTTGCGCTTCGCGCTCACCCAGCCGGTCAAGATGCATCAGAGCGTGCAGGGCGACCACGCGGTGATCGATCTTGCGCCATTGAGTTTCACCGGCGCGATGGCGGACCTGCCTGCGCCCGCGAAAGTCGCGCCCAAGCCGGTGGATGTGGCGAGCCTGCCAGAGATCAAGCTGCGCGCCGGCTCTTATGCGAATTTCACCCGCCTGGTGTTCGACTGGCCCAAGCCTGTTCCCTACACGGTCTTTCCCGGCGCGGGCCGGATGACCGTGCGCTTCCAGAGTCCGGCGCGTTTCGATGTGTCCGCCTTGGCCCGCTTCGCACCGCCCTGGGTGAAGAATGCCGCCTGGCATCTGGACGGCAATGTCACCGTGGTCGAGTTCGAAACCGATACCGATTCCGGCTTTCACGATTTCAAGGATGGCGGCAAGGTCGTGCTCGACATCTTGGCGCCCAAGACCGACGCCGCCTCTTATGCGCCGCCCGGCATGGAGAAGCCACAAGTCACCGCCATGAAAGGCCTGTCCTCAAAGCAGGCGCAAGCAATCATCGATACCGCAAACCAGCTTGCCGGGAAGCCGCCGGCCGCGCCCGTCAAACCTGAGCCAAAGACGGAAGTAAAAACCGCCGACGCCAAGCCTGCCGACACCAAGGCACCGACGACGCCCGCGCCAGAAACACCTGCGCAAGAAGTGCCTACGAATGTGCAGACAGCTGACGGCCATCTGATCAAGAATGGCGCTGTCATCGCCTTCAAAGGTGCGGGCCGCCACGGCAATGCCGTTTTCGTACGCGGGCTGACCGCCTGGGTGGTTCTGGTGGACACGCCCGGCATGGACGCCGCGCGGCTTAAGACAGAGCTGGGCGACTTCGCCAGCCAAGTCGAAGCGTCATCCGCGTCCGGCATTTCGGTTCTGCGCATCGGCTTGAAGCAGCCTGCCCAGATCGCGGCGGAAAGCGCCGGCGCAGATCTGAAAGTCATCATCGGGACAAATGTCACAAGCTTGGCGGCCGCCATCAGCTTCGCGCGCAACCAGGATGACCCCAAGCGCGCCTCGCTTACCACTTTGCTGCCCGGTTCGGACCGGCTTCTCGCCCTGACCGATCCCGTCAGCGGCGACGTGCTGTCGGTGGTACCAGGCAATGGCGGCCATGCCCTGCTCTCGGAACGAGACTATGCCGAATTCGCCGCCCTGCCCACCGCGAGCGGACTTGTTCTTACCGCTTATGCCGACGATCTGTCCGTGACGGTGGCGCATGAGCGCATCACCGTCACCCGCCCGGGCGGCCTGTCGCTGACTCCGCTTCTGACGCCGGTGGAAGAAACGCCCGCAGCCCTGGCGGCGGAGCGCAACGGTCCAAGTTTCCTGGACTTCACCGCCTGGGGACCGCTCAGAGCCGGTTCTTTCCTTGCCACCGAACGCCGCTTGACGGCGGATGTGGCGCGCCTGCCGCCGCCGCGGGTCAATCGCGCCCGGCTGGTCCTGGCCCGCTTCTATCTCGCCAATCGCTTCGCCGCCGAAGCCTTGGGCGTGATCAATCTGATCCAGTCTTCCGATCCGGGGCTTCGCGGCGATATTCAACTTGCCACCATGCGCGCCGCCGCCGATTACATGATGGGCCGCTATCGTGACGCTCATAACGATCTGGCGGGCCCGTCCTTCGATGCCGACCGCCATGCCGCCTTGTGGCGCGGCTTGACCGAAGCGGCGCTGGAGAATTGGGGACAGGCGCGCACCTATCTCGAGCAGGCCTCGCCGGTTCTGAAAAAATACCAACCCGAATGGCAGGCGCGGGCGCGCCTCGCCAACGCCGAAGCGGCGCTTGGCATGAACCGTCTGGAACTGGCGGACGCGGCCTTGACGCGGGTGCCGCACGACCTCTCGGCGCATGACGCGCTGGAAGCCAGGCTGATCAAGGCGCGCATAGATGCCGGCCAGAACCACTATCCGGCCGCCGCTGTGGGCTTCCGCGCCGTGGAGAATGGCAGCGACGAGAAGCTTGCGGCGCAAGCAATCTATTATCAGACCAACGCGGCCTTGGCCGCCGACGCCATCACCGCCAAGCAGGCAACCGGCGTGCTGGAGCGGCTGCGGTATCGCTGGCGCGGCGACGCCCTGGAAATGAAGACCTTGCGCAAACTGGCGTCGCTCTATTTCGATCAGCGGCAATGGCAGTCCGGCCTCAAGACCCTGCGTGTCGCCGTTCAGAATTTTCCCGGCAACGACCAGGCCCATGCCGCGCAGGACGATATGCGCACTGCCTTCGCCAACCTCTATCTCAAAGGCGGGGCGGACAAGCTGCCGCCGGTGGAGAGCCTGGCCATCTTCTACGATAATATCGACCTCACCCCCATCGGTCCGGAAGGCGACAACATGATCCGTCGCATGGTGGACCGGCTGGCGGCGGTCGATCTTCTGGGTCCGGCAGCGAGCTTGCTCTCCTATCAAGTGGACAAAAGGTTGGACGGCGTGGCCAAAGCGCAAGTCGCCACCAAACTCGCCGCTATCTATCTGATGGATCACAAGCCACAGGCGGCAGTGAATGCGCTGCGCACTTCGCAGATCAGCGGCTTGCCGGACGAAGACGGCCATGCCCGCCTGATCCTGGAGGCCCGCGCCTTCGCGGCGCTCAAGCAATGGGACAATGCGCTGGATCTGATTGCGGTGGACGATCAGCCCGATACCAGGCGGCTGCGCGCCGACATTTACTGGGAATCCGGCAATTGGGCGCAAGCCGGCCAGAAAACCGAAGATTTGCTGAGCGCGCGCTGGAGCGATCCCATTCCGCTTTCCGATCAGGAGCGCGCCGAAGTTCTGCGCATGGCGGTCTCCTACTCGCTCGCCAATGACGAGCCCGGCCTGGACCGGTTGCGCCAGCGTTTCGGGCCCAAGATGCAGAACACCCAGGATGGCGCCACCTTCGCCGTGCTGGCGCAAGAGATCGACATGCACGGCCTCGCCTTCCGCGACGCCGCCGCCAAGATCGCTTCGGTGGACACGCTGGAATCCTTCATGAATGATTTCGGCAAACGGCATGTGGTTGCTATTAACTGACCCCCTCCGTCTCTTTCGCAGATTTCTTTGGCGCTCCGGCTCGCGCCTGCGCGCGAGCGCTCAGAGACACCTCCCTCTCCAGCGCGCTAACGCGCGAGGGGGGTGAGCATGGCGTCCAAGCCATGCGAACGGCCTGAGCCGCTTCAACAGGCGCTAGATCGTCTAGACTCCGGCTTTCTTCCCCCGCGCGGCGAAGCCGCTGGTGGGGGAAGATGCGCGCTAGCGGGCTTGCCCGCGTGGCGCACAGATGGGGGATTCCAACCAAGCAAGGCAGCGATCGCAGACCTGTTCCCAGCCGGGCTCGCCGATCAGCCAATGGCTCATCTCGGGCACAGTGATGAATTGCGCGCGGTCCTTGTAAAGAGCGGCGGCGCGTTGGACCGTTCCGGTTGGGCTGATGCGGTCATTATCGCCAGTCAAAAACAAAAGCGGGCAGGAAACCTTGGCGACATTCACTTCGCTGGTCCGCGCCATGTCGAGACCCCAATGCAGAATCTCGAAAGCAACGCGCCCGGACTCGGGCACGAATTTCTCGAAAACCTCCCGCCGCTTTTCCTTGGGGAAACGATCCAGCGAATGGGTGGCGGCGATATCGAAGACGGGCTCCAGGATCATGCTCCAAAAGCCCACGCGCAGCATCAAGCCTTGCGCCGCGCCGATTTCGAACAAGGTCGATGGCGGCACGCCCCAGGGCGCGGACGGCGCCAGGAGAATCGCGGCGGCGATATCGCAGCGC
Organism: Rhizomicrobium sp.; assembly: GCA_035605955.1. Classification (GTDB taxonomy): domain Bacteria; phylum Pseudomonadota; class Alphaproteobacteria; order Micropepsales; family Micropepsaceae; genus Rhizomicrobium. The sequence goes on along the minus strand of DATNGI010000043.1, from coordinate 7,135 downwards.
GCCGCCAGCATCTGCGCCAGAAGGCCGCCCAGCGAATGACCGACCAGGATCGGCGGTGTCTTCATCCCTGCGATCAGCTTTTCAAGATCGGCGGCATAGTCGGCAAGGCTGGTGGTGGCGAGCGCGGGCGGCGGGTCATCGCCATGGTGATGGCGCAGCGCAGGGACCTCCACCCGATAGCCGGCATCCCGGAAGCGCGCTGCGAAATTGTCCCATACCCATGGGCCACAGAAACCACCGTGAATCATGATCACCGGCGGTTTGGATGTCATGAAACCGGCCTCGCCAAGTGACGGAAGGCCGTCACGACCTTGGCATAGGAATCGCGCTTGAACGGCACGATCACGCGCGGCAATTCTTCGATGGTAAGCCACTTCCAGGACGAGAATTCCGGCTCATGGGTATAGAGATTGATGTCGCTGTCCTGGCCCTTGAAGCGCAGGGCGAACCATTTCTGGCGTTGGCCGCGATATTTGCCGTGGAATGCCACGCCCACCAGATGCGCCGGCAGCTCATAAGTGATCCAATCGTCCATCTCGGCGATGATGTCGGCCTTGTCGGTGCCGGTCTCTTCCTTCAATTCGCGCAGCACCGCCTGGCGCGGGTCCTCGCCCTCGTCGATGCCGCCCTGCGGCATTTGCCAACCTTCGACGGTCTGGTCGATGCGCTTGCCGACAAAGATCAAGCCGTCGCGGTTGAGCAGCATCACGCCGACGGAAGGACGATAGGGAAGGCGAGAATGTTGTGACATCGGGCTGTTCGCACGTAAGGCGCGAACGAATCCGCGCCAATTATTTAGGCTGATTCAATATGGCGGAGACAGGGACCAGAACAAAGCCCCGTTTTTCGAGTCCCTTGGACCAAAGCGTGATTCGCTCAATGCTGATCGGATAAAGGAAGGCGGAGCCGGCGGCGCTGCCATGCGCGCGCGCCGCATTTTCCAGATCGGAAAGATGCTTGTCGATCTCCAGCGCCGTCTGGATGCCGTCCAGCGTGTCGTTCGCTTTGACGAACGGCGCGGAAAGACGGCCCGCGACGTCGGGAGCCGCCGACTGAGCCACCGCGCCATTGTCATAGAAATAAAGACCCCGGCGCGCCAATTGGGTCATGGCGGGCGACAAGGCATCGGCGTCCGCCATGAAACGCTGGCCTAAGAGATTGGTCACGCCGGCATATCCGGTGGCGCGAGACAGGATCCAGGACAGCCGCTCGCCATTGGTATCGCGCTCCACACCAGATCGCAGCGTGTGCGGACCTGGATCGCTGTCGGGAAAATCGAAGGGCTCCATCGGCACTTCCAGCAATGCTTCATGGCCCTGCTGACGCGCCTGGGACACCCAATGCTGCACGTCGCTGGCATAAGGCGCAAAGGCCAGCGTCACGGCGGGCGGCAGGCCGGCCAGTGCGGCAGCGGTAGCCTTGGCGCTCAGCCCCAAGCCTGAAACCACGATGGCGATGCGGAATTTTCCGGCGAGCGCCGGTGCGGCATAGGCCGCCATGGGCGTGCGGCCGTCATCGGCGACGCGCGGCAAGGGCCCTTGAGGTGTGTTCTCGATCAAAGCAGGGTCGGCGATGAGGGCACGTCCCGCGAAAATGGCTTTGTCCACCACCACCGGCGGCGCGGTGGGCGTGGCGGCGACGGTAGGTGCAGCGACCTGACGAAGAGCGGGCGGCGGGGCCAGGTTCATCTCGATCGATGGCTGCTGGATCTTGCCCAGGACCGTGATCCCCAGGGCCGACGCCGCCAGGAAGCACAGCGCGCTGGCGCTAGCCAGGCCCAGGGCGCGCGCGGCGCGGGAGGCGGCGGGAGCGGTCATAGCCGTCATAATACTGGGGATTTAGCCACTAGCGTGGTTAGGAGGGGGTTAATTTCTTAGACCCCTCCGGCCTTCGCAGCTTACTTTTGCGCATCGGCTCTCGCCGCTGCGCAATAAGCGCTGCTACGGCCTGCTTCGAGAGAGTCCTTAGTCCGCCTTCGCCGTTTTGCCGCCCTGGGTGCCGTTGGTCACGGCCGCGACGGTCATCTTTCCGTGCAGAAGGTCTTCGGCATAAGAGAGCTGGAAGTCGTCATACTTCTTGCCCGGCGGCGGCTGCACCACCGGCGCGTTGATCTTCTTGGGCACCGGCTCGCCGATCAGATGACCGGGCAGATCGGCTTCGGACGGACGGGCGATCTTGGGCACATTGGCTTCGTCGCCCTGGGCCACTGCGATATCCGGAATGATACCCTGCGCCTGGATGGAGTGACCCGACGGGGTGTAGTAGCGCGCCGTGGTGAGACGCAGCGCGCCGCCGCCTTCGCCCAGCGGAATGATGGTCTGCACCGAACCTTTGCCGAAGCTGGTGATGCCCACGACGGTGGCGCGTTTGTGATCCTGCAGCGCGCCTGCGACGATTTCAGACGCCGAGGCGGTACCGCCATTGACCAGCACCACAATGGGTTTGCCGTCCATAATGTCGCCGCCCTTGGCGTCATAGCGCTGGGTGTCTTCCGGATGACGCCCGCGAGTCGAAACGATTTCGCCGCCAGTCAGGACATCGTCGGACACCTGGATCGCTTGATCCAAAAGCCCGCCTGGATTGTTGCGCAGATCGATGATGTAGCCCTTGATGCCGGGGCCAATCTGCTTCTTGAGTTCGCGCACCGCCTTTTCCAGGCCGGACGCCGTCTGCTCGTTGAAGCCCGGCAGGCGGATGTAACCGATATCGCCTTCCTTGCGCCATGTGTCGGCATCCACCTGCACCACGGCGCGCTGCAAGGTCACATCGAACGGCTTCTTCTCGCCTTCGCGCAGAATGGTCAGCGTGATTTTGGAACCTTCGGGGCCGCGCATCTTGTCGATGGCTTCGTTCAGCGGCAGGCCCGCGATGGAGACGCCGTCGATGCCGGCAATGCGATCGGCCGGCTTGATGCCGGCCTTGGCGGCGGGCGTGCCGTCGATGGGCGAGATCACTTTGATAAGGCCGTCTTCCTGCGTCACCTCGATGCCGACGCCGCCGAACTGGCCTTTGGTGGTGATCTGCATGTCGTTATAAGACTTGGAATCCATATAGCTGGAATGCGGGTCCAGGTTGGAGACCATGCCCTGGATGGCGGCGCTGACCAGCTCATTGTCCTGCACCGGGCGGACATAATTGGCGCGCACGCGCTCAAAAGCATCGGAGAACAGATCGAGCTGGCGATAGGCGTTCATCTCGTTGGCGCCATGGGCCTGGGGCAACAGGCTCAAGGCCAAGCCGAAACCGGCAACACCACCCAACGCGATCAAAGCAACTTTCTTCATGTTCCTTTTGCCTTCCTGAGTTCCAGGCTTAGCCACGGTCGAGGATCCAGCCCATGACCGTCATGCCGCAATTCGAAGTAAAGCCGGCCGGCCATAGTGTCCGCCGCACCGCTTTCCACTGGCATGGTACCGACGGGCTCGCCCGCCAGCACTTCGTCGTTCAGCCGCACGGTCACGCGCCCGAGTCCGGCCAGCACCAGATCGTAGCCAGTGGTGATCTCCAGGATCAAGACCTGACCCGACTTATGGTAAGGGCCCGCGAACAAAACTCTGCTGTCGGCCGGCGCGATCACCTGGGCGGAAGCGCGGGTGGCAAAGGAAAGGCCCGGATTCCGGCTGGTTTCGGCCGCTTCGTCGCGGCCCTGGACGACTGTTCCGATAACTGGGGGCAATAATGAACCTTTGGTCAGGGGGCCCAAGGAACCGGAATTAGACGCCGTCACGATGGTGATGCTGTCGCCCTCGCCGCTGGAACGCCTCAGTGCCGCCACCCGGTTGACCAGCGCCTGGAAGTCGGCCGCCTTGGCGGCGATCTCCGCCATCCGGCGTTTCAGCACGCCATATTCATCGCCAGCGGTCTGGGCTTCCGCTTCCTTCTGCGTGGTCAGCACTTCCAGATCGGCGCGCGCCTTGGTGAGCTGTTCGGCGGTCGTGGAGGCTTCGGCCCGGCGCTTGACCAGCGCGGTGCGGGTTTCCTTGAGCGCGTTGATGCGCTTGGCCAGCCTGGCAGCCTCGGCATAGACCGGCGGCAGGCTCGCGCCCACCAACATGGAGCCACGCGCCGCCGCCAGCGCGTCGTCGGGCCTGACCGCCAGCGCTGGCGGCATGTCATGCTGTAGCCGCTCCAGGATGGCCAGCAGCTTGGTCACTGAGATGCGGTCGCGCTCGAAGCCCGCCGTGAGTTCGGCGTTCTGTTTTTCCAGGCGCGTGATCTCATCGTCTAGCCTGATCGTCTCTTGCTCCAGATTTTCGATTCTGGCGGCGGTGGCGATCAGCTTCTGTCGCAGGCTGGTGGCTTCCTGGGAAAGTTGGTCGCTTTTTTGTTTGGCATCGGCCAATGCGGGTTTGTCGCGCGCGATCTCCGCGTTCAAAGTGCCCAATTGCGCCGTGCTGGAAGGAAGCTTCTCCATCGCTTTGCCCGGCAGCGCCTTGGAAAGATCGAGCGGCACATCGGGCGCAGGCTTGGCATCGTCTTTCAGTGCGGGCCTGGGACGCGGCACCACATCCACATTGACCTTCAAGTTGGGCGCATCTTTTGGCGCGGCCGCAAGCGCCAGCGGCATCAGCGCCACGCTCGCAAGCGAAAAGAAGAATGAGCCGCGCAATCTAGCCTTTCCGGATCAGGGAATGGCCGGTCATGGGCGCCGGCTGTTTAATGCCCATCAACGCCAGCATGGTGGGCGCCACATCGGCCAGTCGGCCATTTTCCAGCGTCGAACCTTTGGGCGCATTGATTACCGCGATGGGCACGTCAAAAGTGGTGTGCGCGGTGTGCGGTTCGCCAGTCACCGGATCTTTCATCAACTCGATATTGCCATGATCGGCCGTCAGCAGCATGACGCCGCCCGCCGCCTCGATCGCGCACCGCAACCGGCCCAGGCATTCATCGATCGTATCCACCGCCTTGATCGCGGCCGGCATGATGCCGGTATGACCCACCATGTCGGGATTGGCATAATTCGCCACGATCAGATCGTACTTCCTGCTGCCGATCGCTTCCACCAGCTTGTCGGTCACTTGATAGGCGCTCATCTCCGGCTTGTGATCATAAGTGGAGACTTTGGGGCTGGGCACTAGGATCCGATCTTCGCCCGCGAAAGGTTCCTCGCGCCCGCCATTCAGGAAGAATGTGACATGGGCGTATTTCTCCGTCTCGGCGATGCGCAGCTGCTTCAGATCATGTTCCGCCATCACTTCGCCCAGCGTCTCGCGCACATCTTCCGGCGGAAATACCGCCGCCATCATTGTGGCGAGTTCTTCTGAATATTCGGTCAATCCGGCCGCGGCGGCGAAGTTAACCACGCGGGCACGCGCAAAGCCCTGAAATCCCTTGTCCAGCAGGGCCAGCGAAATCTCCCGCGCCCGGTCGGCGCGGAAATTGGCGAACAGCAAGGCATCGCCATCGGCCATGCCGGCATAGTCGCCGAGCACCGCGGGGACGACGAATTCGTCTGTGGCGCCGTCCGCATAGGACCCATCTAGCGCGGCGAAGACATCGGTGTGGCGCGGCCCGCCGGCATCGACCAGCGCATTATACGCCTTCTCCACCCGGTCCCAGCGCTTGTCGCGATCCATGGCGTAATAGCGGCCGCAAAGCGTGGCCAGCCTTACGCCGGGAATGCCGTCTATGTTCTTGAGGAATTTCTGCAGAAAGCCCCGCGCGCTTTTGGGCGGCGTATCACGGCCATCCAAAAACGCATGCACGAACACCGGCAGATGCGCCGCCGTCAGCACTTTCACGAGTGCCGCAATGTGATCTTGATGGGAATGCACGCCACCGGGCGAGAGCAGGCCCATCAGATGCACGGCGCCCTTGCTTGCTTGCGTTTTGGCGATCAGATCGCGCAGCGCGGGACGCGCGGCCAACGAGCCATCCTCGATCGCCACATCGATGCGCGGCAGATCCTGCGCCACCACCCGGCCGGAACCGATATTCATGTGGCCCACTTCGGAATTGCCCATCTGGCCGTTGGGCAGACCCACCGCGCGGCCGGACGTCGCCAAGAGCGCATGCGGGCAATCTTCCAGCATCCTTGTGTAATTTGGCGTCTGCGCTTCGGCGATGGCGTTGTCTTTTCTATCGGTGCGCCAGCCCCAGCCATCGAGAATACAGAGCAAGGCGGGACGGAGCGGCGACATAAAGACCTCAGTGCTGGAAAATCCCAACATAGGAATGTGGGCATGCCCTGTCCATGCGACAGGGGCTGACGCGTCATGCACGCTGGAGGGCTGCATTTTTCTCCAGGAACCCCCCACATTTCGCGTCCACGGGGAGACAAGCATGCGCCGGTTCGGTCCGCATTACGCGCTGGTGGTGGTGGCGGTGATTTTCTTCGCCTTGCTGGCCACGGCGGGCGTGCGCTCTACACCCGGCGTGCTCTTGGTTCCATGGGCGGTGAGTTTCCACTGGTCCCGCGGCATGATCTCCTTTGCCGCAGCGGTGGGGATTTTCTTGTTCGGTCTTACCGGACCCTTCGCAGCGGCTGCGATGCAACGCTTCGGCATCCGCAAAGTGGTGATGGCCGCGCTGGCGCTGATGAGCCTGTCCGCCATCGCCAGCCTTTGGATGGCGGCGCCGTGGCAATTGATCCTGTCCTGGGGCGTAGTGTCGGGCATCGGCTCGGGCTGTGTGGCCAATGTGCTGTCCGCCACCATCGTCAATCGCTGGTTTGTCACCAATCGCGGCCTGGTGATGGGTTTGCTGGCGGCCTCGACCTCGACCGGCACCTTGATCTTCTTTCCCGCGCTCTCTGCCATCCAGGAATGGGGCGGCTGGAAGCCTGTGGTGATCGTTGTGGCGGCGGCGCTGGCGCTTCTTATTCCCTTCGTGTTCTGGCTGTTGCCCGAATGGCCGTCCGATGTGGGCCGCCAGCCCTTCGGCGCCGACGCCGATCATCCCCTTCCCGCGCGCGTCACCGGCAACCCGCTTAAGACTGCTTTTGCGGGACTGCAGGAAGGTTTGCAGAATCGCGATTTCTGGCTGTTGGCGAGCACATTCTTCGTCTGCGGCTTCACCACCAACGGCTTGGTGGGCACGCATATGATCGCGCTGTGCGGCGATCACGGGCTGGATGCGGTGATGGCCGGTGGGCTTCTGGCGATCATGGGCGCATTCGATCTGGTGGGCACCA
>DATNGI010000042.1:0-37455 GCA_035605955.1 Rhizomicrobium sp. | reverse complement strand
GCCGGCGACGTGATCCCGCAGATCTTGCGTATCATTCCCGAAAAACGGCCACGCGGCGCCAAGCCCTACAAATTTCCCGACAAGTGCCCGGTCTGCGGCAGCCATGCCGTGCGCGAGGTGGACGAGAAGACGGGCAAAATGGATGTGGATCGCCGTTGCACGGGCGGGCTGATCTGCGATGCGCAGACGGTGGAGCGGCTCAAATATTTCGTGGCCCGTGACGGCTTCGACATCGAGGGCCTGGGCGGCACCATGATCGAACTGTTCCACGACAAGGGATTGCTGAAAGAGCCCGCCGATATTTTCGCCCTGACCGAAAAGCCGGAGAAGGTGGGCAAGGTCCTGGCCGAACACCGCGCCACGCTGTCGGAAGAGCGCCGCGCCGCCGAGGGCAAGGATCCGGTCAAGAGCAAGGCCAAGAAAGAAGACCGCGAAGATAAGGTGGTGGAAAATCTGATGGCGGCGATCGAGCGCCGCCGCACCATCGGGTTGGACCGGCTGATCAACGCCCTGGGGATCCGCCATGTGGGCGAGACCACGGCGCGGCTGATCGCGCGACATTACCGCAGCATCGACGCCTTTCTGAAAGGCATGACGGCCGACAATGCCCACGAGGAACTGGAAAGCCTGGAAGGCATTGGCGGCATCGTGGCGGAAGCGATTTGCGATTTCTTCGACGAGAAGCACAATGTGAAGGCGCTCGACCGGCTGCTGGAATGGCTGACGGTGACGCCCATGGCAGCGGCCGCCAAGAATTCACCGGTGTCGGGCAAGACGGTGGTCTTCACCGGCACCTTGGAAAAGATGACCCGCCAGGAAGCCAAGGCCCGGGCTGAATCACTGGGCGCGAAAGTATCCGGCTCGGTGTCGGCCAAGACCGACATCGTGGTGGCGGGTCCCGGCGCGGGCTCCAAGCTCAAGGAGGCGCAGAAACACAATGTCCAGATCATGGACGAAGATGCGTGGCTGAAACTGATCGGCTGATTCAATTTCTCCACGGGTGGGCCATCAGGGTCGCGCAAAGCGCGGCCCGCAATGAAAGTCCGCCCATCCATGGATGGCCCGGACAAACCGGGCCATGACGAGAGGTGTTAAATCGCCCGCGTCGCCTGTTCCAGCCAGCTACGCGCTTCTTCATCCAAGGTCGGCCGCAGAGTCTCGAATACACGCGCGTGGTAGGCATTAAGCCAGACCCGCTCGCCTTCGGTCAGAAGCCCGGGCTCGACCAAGTTGAGATCGATGGGCGCCAAGGTGATGGTTTCAAAACCCATCATGGGCCGTTCGCCGTCGGCCACGGATTTCGGTTCGGTCACCACCACCAGATTTTCGATCCGGATGCCGTACTCGCCGGTTTTGTAGTAGCCGGGCTCGTTGGAACAGATCATGCCAGGCTTTAGCGGCTGGGTGATGGGCCGCTTGGAGATGTTCTGCGGCCCTTCATGCACCGAGAGATAGGACCCCACCCCATGGCCGGTGCCATGGTCATAATCCAGGCCTGCTTCCCACAAGGGTCGCCGCGCGAAAGAATCGAGCTGCATGCCGATGGTGCCTTCGGGGAAACGCACGGTGGCAAGCGCGATATGACCCTTGAGCACGCGCGTGAACCGGTCGCGCATCTCCGCGGTGGGCGTGCCCACGATCACGGTGCGGGTGACGTCGGTGGTGCCGTCGGGATATTGCGCCCCGGAATCGATCAGGAACATCTGGTTGTTGCGGATCGGCGCATTGGTGGAGCGGGTCACGCGATAATGCACGATGGCGCCATTGGCGCCTGCGCCCGAGATGGAGTCGAAGGAAAGGTCGGAAAGGTAATTGGTGGCGCGGCGGAAGCCTTCCAACGCCTGGGCCGCATCGATCTCGGTCAAAGCGCCATTGGGGGCCTCGCGCGCGAACCAGGAGAGGAAACGTGACAGCGCCGCGCCGTCGCGGATATGCGCCTTGCGGGTGCCTTCCAGCTCCAGCGCATTCTTGCAGGCCTTGGGCAGCTGGCAGGGATCGGGCGCGTGCTTCACCTTCGCGCCTGCCTTGGTCAGCCGATCCAGAATAGCCTCCGCCGCTGTGGAGGGATCGGCGATCACGGTCTTGGCTTTCAGAGCATCCAATATGGGCGGGAAATCCGCCACCGCCTTCAGCCGCACGCCATCGCCCAGATGCGCGATCAGCTCTGCGCTGCGTTTTTCCTCGTCCAGGAACAGATCGGCGCTGCCATCGGCATGAAGAACGGCCCAGGCCAGCACGAAAGGCGTGTGTGGCAAATCGGTGCCGCGAATGTTGAACAGCCAGCAGATGGAATCGCATAGCGTGATTACGGCGGCGTCGGCCTTGGCATGCTTGAGCGCTTCGGCGACGCGGGCGCGCTTCGCGTTGCCATCTTCGCCTGCCAAATTCATCGCATGCGGCACCGCTTTGCCTTTTGGTGCAGCAGGACGGCCGTTCCACACGGCATCGAGCGGATTGCTGTCGCAGGCGACCAAGGTGCCTCCGGCTTTCTGCACGGCTTGACGCAAGGTGGCTGCGCCATGCGCGGTGGTCAGCCAGGGATCGAAACCCAGCTTGGCACCCGCGGATAGATGATCGGGCAACCAGCCTTGCGGCCCCTCCGCCACCAGATCGCGCGGTTCGAATTGCGAGGTATCGGTTTGGGCGCGCACCTGCAGCGTATAGCGGCCATCGACGAAGATCGCGGCCTTGTCCTTCAGCACCACCGCCGCGCCGGCCGATCCGGTGAAAGACGTCAACCAGGCCAACCGCTCTTCATTGGCAGGCAGGTATTCATTCTGATGCGTGTCCGAATGGGGCATGTAGAAGCCGTCCAAGCCGCGCTTCGCCAGCTCGGTGCGCAAGGCCGCCAGCCGCGGCGCCACGGTGGCGGCATCGGAACGGTCTTCATAGGTTTGGAAGGACGTTGGTTTGTCCATGAAAACTCTCAAAGGTGGACGACGGCCCGGGAGCCTACCGCCCCGGTTTCTCCAAGACCAGCGCGCTCCAGGGGCCCTGGCGTCGGCGGGTCTGGAACCGGAGGCGATGGTAAAAGCTGAGAACCATGTTTTCCTGATTGTGCAGCAACCCCGATAGAACCAGGGTCGCGCCCGGTGCCATCGCGGCTACGATCTGCGGCGCCAGCCGCGTCAGCGGTCCCGCCAAGATGTTGGCGATGATGAGATCATAGGGGGCGCCCGCCGCCAGCGCGGGATGCACCAGGCCGTCCGCGACCACGCCGCGCACCAGCGGCGTCACGCCATTGCCGCGCGCATTCTCATGGGTGACCTCGATGGCGACGGGATCGATATCCGAAGCCAGCACTGGCCGCTTCCAAAGCTTGGCGGCGCCGATGGCAAGAAGGCCGGTGCCGCAGCCCAGATCCAGCACTTCGCGATAGGCACGCCGGTTGGCAAGATCGGAGAGGACGGTGAGACACAGTGCGGTGGTCTCATGATGGCCGGTGCCGAAGGCGAGCCCGGCTTCGATCTTCATAGGGATCACGCCATGCGGCATATGGCCTGCGTCATGCGCGCCATAGACGAAGAAGCGGCCGGCGCGCACGGGCGGCAAGCCTTCTTGGCTGAGTTTGATCCAGTCCTGGTCCGGCAGGGGCTCGACCAGGATGGCGCGGCCGGCGACTTTGGATAGAAAGGCGGAGTCCGGTTCTTCCGTATACAGAGCTTCCACCGTGGCGGTGGCCCCGAAGGGCTCTTCCGCGATCAGCACGGCTTGTGGTTCGGACGCCAACTCCAGCAGCGACGCCAGATCGGGTGCTTCCTGTTTTGCCAGGGTGGCGGAAGCCTTCCACAGGGGTGGCGTAGGATTCATTGATAAGATTTTCCGTTCAAACCAAAATGTCATGGCCCGGGGAATCCGGGCCATCCAGGTGACATATTCTAATGCCGAAGACCTATTATGTTTACGTCCTCGCAAGCAAGCGCAACGGCACGCTCTATATCGGTGCGACCAACGACTTGGCACGCAGGCTGGGCGAGCATCGCGGAGGAATTGTGCCGGGATTCACAAAACGGTATGCCGTGACGAAGTTGGTCCATTACGAAACTTTTGACGACATTCATGCCGCCATTCATCGCGAGACACAGATGAAGAAATATAAACGTGAATGGAAGCTGAATCTCATTCAACAGAACAATGAAGATTGGAAAGACTTGGCAGAAAGTTTGTGAGGCGTATTTTGATCACCTGGTTGGCCCGCACTCCGGCGGGCCATGACTAGCGAGTTAGATCTCACGCCCGCGCCACGAACTGGTCGATGACTTTCTTCTCGCCGGCTTTGTCGAAATCCACTGTCAGCTTGTTACCTTCGACAAAGCTCACCCGGCCATAGCCGAATTTCTGGTGAAAGACGCGGTCGCCGCGCGCGTAATGCGAGGCGCTGGGATCGCTGGTCTGCACGGCATAGGCTTGCGCCTCGATCAAGGGCGGGCGGCTGCGTGCCTGCGCGCTGGCGCGGTTGGCCTGCGCGCGTTTCCAGCCGGGACTTTCGTAAGAACTGGAGAAAGCCGGACCGCCGGCATTGTCGCGAAAGCCCATGGCGCCGCCATAGAAGCCTTCATCCACCACGGTCTGGACATGGGCTTCGGGAATTTCGCTTAAGAAACGCGATGGCAGGGCGCTTTGCCAGGAGCCATGTACGCGCCGGTTGGCGGCAAACGAAATGCGCGCCCGTTTCTTGGACCGCGTCAGGCCGACATAGGCAAGGCGGCGTTCTTCCTCCAAACCCGCCAACCCGCTCTCGTCCATGGTGCGTTGGCTGGGAAACAGGCCTTCCTCCCAGCCGGGCAGGAATACGGTGTCGAATTCCAGGCCCTTGGCGGCATGCAGGGTCATCAGATTGATGCGGTCGCCGGATTCGTCTTGCGCCAACTCCATGACCAGCGAGACATGCTCCAGGAAGGCAGGCAGGGACTCGAAGCCTTCCATGGAGCGAACGAATTCTTTCAGATTGTCCAGCCGTCCTGGCGCTTCTGCCGACTTGTCGGCCTTGAGCATGTCGGTATAGCCGGACTCGTCCAGCACCATTTCCGCCAATTCGGTGTGCGGCAAGACCCGCGCCGTCTCGCTCCAGCGGGCGAAATTGGTGGCCAGTTCGCTCAGCGCTTTGCGCGCCTTGGGCGGCAATTCATCGGTCTCCGCGATCTCGCGCGATGCCGCCAGCAGTGGCATCTGCCGGGCGCGCGCAAAGGCGTGCAAGGTCGCGACGCTGGCATCGCCGATGCCGCGCTTGGGCTTGTTGACGATGCGCTCGAACGCCAGATCGTCGTCGCCCTGGGCGATCAAGCGCAGATAGGCCATGGCGTCGCGGATTTCCGCCCGCTCATAAAAACGCGGGCCACCGATCACGCGATAGGGCAGGCCAAGAGAGATAAAACGATCTTCGAATTCCCGCATCTGGAAGGATGCGCGCACCAGGATCGCCATGTCGCCAAAGCGCGCGCCCTGGCGGTGCAGATCTTCCGCTTCGGCGGCGACATTGCGGGCTTCTTCCTCCGCATCCCACACGCCCTGGACCTTGATCGCTTCGCCGGGATCGCCCTCGGTCCAAAGCGTCTTTCCCAGCCGGCCCTTGTTGGCGGCGATCAGGCCGGAAGCCGCGCCCAGGATCGCGGGCGTGGAGCGGTAATTGCGCTCCAGCCTTATGACTTTCGCGCCAGGAAAATCGCGCTCGAAGCGCAGAATATTTTCCACTTCGGCGCCACGCCAGGCATAGATGGACTGGTCGTCGTCGCCCACCACGCAGACATTGCCGCTCTGGGTCGCCAGCAGCTTCAACCACAGATACTGCACCACATTGGTGTCCTGATATTCGTCCACCAGCATGTAGCGGAAGCGGTCGCGGTAATCCGCCAGGATGTCGGGCTGGGTGCGCAGGATGTGCAGCGTCTCCAGCAACAGGTCGCCGAAATCAGCCGCGTTCAAGGCGCGCAGCCGCTCCTGATATTGGCGATAGAGCGTCTTGCCCTTGCCGAAGGCGTAAGCCTGGCCATCGCTGTCGGAGACGTCGTCCGGGCGTTGGCCCCGATTCTTCCAGCCATCGATCAGCGCCGCAAGCGTCCGCACCGGCCAGCGTTTCTCGTCGATGCCTTCCGCGTCCACCAGCTGCTTCATCAGGCGCAGCTGGTCGTCGGCGTCCAGGATGGTGAAATTGGATTTGAGGCCTGCCAGCTCGGCATGACGGCGCAGCATCTTGGCGCCGATGGAGTGGAAGGTGCCCAGCCATTGCATCCCTTCGACCACGCCGCCGATCAGGGCGCCGATGCGCTCCTTCATCTCCCGCGCCGCTTTGTTGGTGAAGGTGACGGCCAGAATCTGGCCCGGCCAGGCGCGCCGTGTGGCCAGGATATGGGCGAGCCGGGTGGTGAGGACCCGGGTTTTGCCGGTTCCGGCCCCTGCCAAGACCAGCACGGGGCCGTCCACAGCCTCGACCGCCTCGCGCTGCTCCTTATTGAGGCCGGCAAGATAGGGCGGGTCGCGGGGCACGGGCGCGGACGGCGTCTCGTCGCCGAAGGCCGCGTCCAGCGGGTCGGAATAGGGATGGTGGCTCATGAGTCCCCATACTGTAGCAGGGGCGGCCGGAAAAAGTCCTGCTTTTGTTCTCTTGCCCGAACGGGTCCCGAACAAGCACAAACCGGCCATGGTTTCGCATCTTCTTGAGCAGTTCGCGGCCGCGCCGGCAGGCCGGGTCTTCATCGCCAATGGCGATGGGCGTGTGCTGACTTATGGCGGGCTGCAGGCGCTTTCTGCCCGCCTGGCGGGTGCGCTGAAGGGGCTGGGCGTGAAACCTGGCGACCGAGTGGCGGCCCAGGTGGAAAAGAGCCCTGAGGCTATCGCGCTTTACCTGGCGACGGTCAGGGCGGGGGCGGTCTGGCTACCGTTGAACACGGCTTACACGCGCGCGGAACTGGCCTATTTCATGGCGGATGCGGAACCGGCTTTGTTTGTGACGGCGCCGGGCCGCGAAGACATGGTCAGGGGCGTGACGGTTGCGACCTTGGGCACGGATGGGGTGAGCGGCAGTTTGCTGGAACTGGCGGCCCGCGAGGCCGACGATTTTGCGGATGTGGCGCGGGGGCCGGACGATCTTGCCTCGATTCTTTACACCTCGGGCACCACCGGCCGCTCTAAGGGCGCGATGCTGAGCCATGAGAATCTGGCGTCGAACGCGCGCACCTTGGCGAAGCTGTGGCGCTTCAGCGAGCGCGACGTGCTGCTGCATGCGCTTCCCATCTATCATACCCATGGCTTGTTCGTAGCCACGAACACCGTCTTGATGGCGGGCGCCTCGGTGCTCTTTCTGCCCAAGCTGGACGTGGACGCCATGTTCCGCCTGATGCCCAAGGCCAGCGTGATGATGGGCGTGCCGACATTCTATACGCGGCTTCTGGCAGATGCCCGGCTGACACGCGAAGCGACCAAACATATGCGCCTGTTCGTGTCGGGATCGGCGCCGCTTTTGGCGGAAACCCATCGGGATTGGAGCGCGAAGACCGGCCACGCGATCTTGGAACGCTATGGCATGACCGAAACCAACATAAATACCTCCAATCCCTATGACGGCGCGCGCGTCGCCGGCACGGTGGGGCGGCCTTTGCCAGGGGTCGAGATCCGCATCACCGATCCGGACAGCGGTACGTCCTTGCCGCAAGGCGAGATCGGCATGATCGAAGTGCGCGGCCCCAACGTCTTCAAAGGTTATTGGCGCATGCCGGAGAAAACCAAGGCGGAGTTTCGCGGTGATGGCTTCTTCATCACCGGCGATCTCGGGACGATCGACACCGACGGCTATGTCTCCATCGTGGGCCGTGGCAAGGATCTGGTGATTTCCGGCGGCTTCAATGTGTACCCGAAGGAAGTGGAAAGCGAAATCGACGCGCTGCCCGGTGTGGCGGAAAGCGCGGTGATCGGCGTAGCACATCCCGATTTTGGCGAAGGCGTGACAGCGGTGGTGGCGAAGAAACCGGCCGCAGACCTCAGCGAGAGCGCGGTGATCGCGGCGCTGCGTGAACGGCTGGCTGCCTACAAATTGCCCAAGCGCGTGCTGTTCGTGGAAGACCTGCCGCGCAACAGCATGGGCAAAGTGCAGAAGGCATTGCTGCGCGAGACCTACAAGGATCTTTATCGCTAGAGCGGTTTCGGGAAAAGCGCATTGCGGTTTTCCGTCCGGAATCGCGACAAAAATCAGTCCTTCTTGTGCGCGTTCAGATCGCGCATGGCCTTGTCGCTCCGCGCCTTGGCGAGATTGCGCAAATTCTTGGGCGTGCCGTGCAGAAGCCGGTTGGCATCCGCCGTCTTCTCTTTTTCGTCTCGCGCCTTGGCTTTGCGGGCGCGGCGCAGATTGACGATCTCAGCCAAGGCTATCCTGCGTCCTTCGCCATCGCCCGCGCATAGGCCGGCCGCTCCAGGCAGCGCTTCACATAGGCTTCCACCGAGGCCAGTTTCGGCATCATGGGGTTCTGCGCGAACATTCCGAAGGTGGTGGCGTAAAGAATGTCGGCGCCGGTGAATTTATCGCCCGCGATATAGGGCTGGCCGGTTAGCACCTTATCGATATAGGGCATGACTTCTTCCACCGCGACCCAGCCGGCGGTGCCGCGCGGCACATCCATCTTGAGGAATTTGGAGACGAAGGACGGTTCCACCACGTCGCCGTAATAGGCCAGCATGGTGAGATATTGGCCGCGTCCTGGCTCGCCCGGCTTGGGCGCAAGGCCGGCCTGCGGAAAGCTGTCGGTCAAATAGGCGACGATGGCGCTGGACTCGAAAACGATCTCATTGCCATGGCCTATCGCGGGCACCTTGGCATGCGGGTGCGGATTGTGGATGTCCACCGCGCCGCTGCCATCGGCGCGGCGGATCGAGACTGCCTTGATTTCATAAGGCGCGCCGATCTCTTCCAAGAGGAAGATCATGCGGGTCGAGCGGGATTTGGGAGCGTGGTAGAGCGTTATCATGCAGGGCAGGTTAGATATGGGTGCGGGCGACGGCAAGGGCGTGGAGGCGTAAAGCGCTGGCCAGTGGGCGTGTACCCCGTGTCGCATCGATGGCCTGGACCAGGGCGGCCAGGCTGCGGCCGGTCTTTTTCGCTTCACCGTCCAGGATCGCCCAGAATTCCTCCTCCAGCGCCACTGAAGTTTTGTGGCCGGAAAGGGAAAAGGAGCGTTTCTTCAGCAACGCACGTTCATCTTGGCGCAATCATATCTTCGGGCCGGACCACCGCGTCGAATTCCTCCGCCGTGACATAACCACCCTTAACCGCCTCTTCTTTCAAGGTGGTGCCGTTCTTGTGGGCGGTCTTGGCGATCTTGGCGGCATTGTCATAGCCGATCTTGGGCGCCAAAGCCGTCACCAGCATTAAAGAGCGTTCGAGTCCGGCTTTGATGTTATCGAGTCTGGGTTCGATGCCCACCACGCAATTGTCGGTGAAGCTCACCGCCGCGTCGGCCATCAGCCGCACGCTCTGCAGAAAATTATAGGCCATCACGGGATTGTAGACATTGAGTTCGAAATGGCCCTGGCTGTCGGCGAAGGTCAGCGCGGCATTGTTGCCGAAGACCTGAATGCAGACTTGGGTCAAAGCCTCCGCTTGGGTCGGGTTGACTTTGCCCGGCATGATGGAGGAGCCCGGCTCGTTTTCCGGCAGCGCCAGTTCGCCCAGGCCCGAACGCGGACCCGAACCCAACAAACGGATGTCATTGGCGATCTTGAACAGGCTCGCAGCCACCGTGTTGATGGCGCCATGGCTGAATACCATCGCGTCATGGGCGGCCAGCGCCTCGAACTTGTTGGGCGCGGTGGTGAAGGAAAGCTGCGTGATGGCGGCGATGCGCTCGGCCACCATTTTGTCGAAGCCGACTGGCGCGTTCAGGCCGGTGCCCACGGCAGTGCCGCCCTGGGCCAGTTGCATCAGTTTGGGCAGCGTCTGCTCGATGCGCTCGATGCCGTTCTGGACCTGCATCGTGTAGCCGGAGAATTCCTGGCCCAGGGTGATGGGCGTGGCGTCCTGAGTGTGGGTGCGGCCGATCTTGATGATGCCTTTCCAGGCTTCGGCCTTGTCGTTCAGCGCGTTGCGCAATTTCTGCAACGCTGGCAGCAGCCGGTGCACGATCTCTTCCGCGCAGGCAATGTGCATGGCCGTGGGATAGGTGTCGTTCGACGACTGGCTCATATTGACATGATCGTTGGGATGGACCGGCTTCTTGGAGCCCATCGCCCCGCCCAACATTTCGATGGCGCGGTTTGAGATCACTTCATTGGCGTTCATGTTCGATTGCGTACCGGAACCGGTCTGCCAAACCGCCAGCGGGAAATGATCGTTGAGCTTGCCTTCGATCACTTCCTGAGCGGCGGTGACGATGGCCTTGCCCAGCTTGGAATCCAGATGACCCAGCGCCATGTTGGTCTCGGCGGCGGCGCGTTTGATGATGCCGAGCGCCCGGATCACCGGCAGGGGTTGCTTCTCCCAGCCGATCTTGAAATTACCCAGCGAGCGTTCGGCCTGCGCCCCCCAATAGCGGTCGGAGGCCACTTGGATCGGGCCAAATGTATCGGTTTCAGTGCGGGTGGGGATCTTGTCGGTCATGGCGCCTTTTGCCAGGAAAAGTGGCGCAGGGCGTACTATTTCTTGCGGAAAGAATCCAGACTGACCACCTCGCCGGCGGGGCCTTTATCGGCCGGGAGAGCGGGTTCGGCGGGGCTTTCACTGGGCTCGGAGGCCAAGGGCACCATGACGGGGGCGGGGGCCGGCGCCTTGGCTTCGCCTTCGCTGCGGAATTGCAGGCCGAACTGGACGCCCGGATCGAAGAAGGCGGTCAGCGCGCTGAAGGGAATGTGCAGTGGCGCTGGCAATTTCTTGAAGGTGAGCGTGACCTCGAAATAATCCTCCTTCACCTTCAGTGCCCAATATTGGTGCTGGATGATGATGGTCATCTCGTCGGGATATTGCTCTTTCAGGAAATCGGGAATGTCCACGCCATCGGCATGGGTCTTGAAGGTCAGGTAGAAATGATGCGCCCCGATCAGGCCGGATTTCTCGATGCGGCGCAACGCGTCGCGCACCACACCGCGCAGCGCCTGGTCGGTCAGAGCCTGATAGCCGATAAAATCCTTCGCCATGAGGCTTTTTAGACTAAGCGCGGCCAAATAGGAGTCAATTGCGGGAACCTAGCAAATGTTGCCGTTATTTTGGCGCAAATGCGTCAAAGGGGGAACCGGAAGCTTAATCAAGCCGTTGTGGATAGGACGCCGGAGAGGGTGCCTTTCGTGAAAATCGCTCAAATCGCGCCACTTGTTGAAAGTGTGCCGCCGCGGCTTTATGGCGGCACCGAACGCGTGGTATCTTGGCTCACAGAGGAGTTGGTGGCATTGGGTCATGAGGTGACACTTTTCGCCAGCGGCGATTCGCGGACTCGGGCCGAGCTTTTTCCGGTTGTGCCCCGGGCGCTGAGGCTGGACGGCCTCCACAATTCGCTGCCCTACAACATCATCATGCTGGATCGCGTGGTCGAGCACATGGCGGAATTCGATGTGCTGCATTTTCATATCGACTTCTTCCATTACCCGCTCTTCCGCAACATGGCGCACAAGACGCTGACGACCTTGCATGGCCGTCAAGATCTACCGGAGCTTCCGGATATCTATCGCGCTTTTCCGCACATGCCTCTGGTCTCGATTTCCAACCATCAGCGCAAGCCGATGCCGCCGGTCAACTGGATGGGCACGGTTTATCATGGGCTGCCGGAAAAGCTGTTCCGCGAGGGCGATGGACGCAGCGGCTATCTCGCCTTCCTGGGTCGCATCTGCGCAGAAAAGGGCCCCGAAGAGGCCATCGAAATAGCCCGGTTGGCGGGCATGAAACTGCGTATCGCAGCCAAGGTGGATCCGGTGGACCGTCCTTATTTCGAGCAGGTGGTGGGTCCACTTTTGGCGCGCAGTCCGCATGTGGAATTCGTAGGCGAGATCGCAGACGACCAGAAACAAGAATTTCTGGGCAAGGCCAGCGCGGTGTTGTTTCCGGTGCAATGGCCGGAGCCTTTCGGGCTGGTGATGATCGAGGCCATGGCTTGCGGCACGCCGGTGATCGCGTTCCGCCAGGGTTCGGTATCGGAGGTGTTGGAGGACGGCCTGACCGGCTTTGTGGTCGATACGGCGGAGGAGGCTGCGCAAGCCGTTGGACGTCTCGGCCGTCTGTTCCGCCCGTCGGTCCGTTCGCGTTTCGAGGAACGCTTCAGCGCCCGCGCCATGGCGCGGGAATATTGCGCAATTTACCACCGGCTGATCACACGGCAGGGCGCAGAAGATGCCGCCGTCGAGGCCGCGTGACCGGACGATAGTTCTGAACGCGGGCATTTTGAACGCGGCTATTTGGAAGATTTGTCATGGAGGCCAGAACCCTCCCGTCATCGCCTGACGAAACGTCGAATTTCTATATCCAGGCGACGGAGTCGATACAGGAGCGCTGGCCGCGCACCCTGAAAAATGGGGATTTGTTCGGCCTGTTCGATGCCTTGGGCGATGTGGTCGATCCCGGCGCCACGCCCGGCGGCCTGTTTCATCAGGATACGCGGCATCTTTCAGGTCTTGAATTCCTCATCAACGGCCAGCGGCCCCTGCTTCTGTCGTCCGCGGTGGAAAACGACAATGTCGTTCTCACCATTGATCTGTCCAATTCCGACATCTATGAAGACGGCAAGGTCGTCTTGCCGCGCGAGACCTTGCATGTGCGCCGCTCCAAATTCCTCTGGCGGGACGCCTGCCATGAGCGTTTCGCTGTCCACAATTTCGACGCGCAATCGCGGCGGTGCTGGCTGACCTTCAACTTCGACGCTGATTTCCGCGACCTGTTCGAGATACGCGGCATGCAGCGTCTGCGCCGGGGTACCATCGGGGCGTCGCAAACTCCGGACGGCCTGACTTTCCGCTATCATGGGCTGGACGGCATAGAGCGGGTGACGAGCATCCATCTCGACCCGGCGCCGGATCGGCTTTCAGAGACCCAGGCGCTCTATGCGCTGGATCTGAAGCCCGGTCAGCAGATCGCCATCGTGATGACGGTGCGTTGCACCCAGGCCGAAAGCAAGGCGCCGTCTTATTCGGAGCCCTACCGCGCCGCGCGCCGGGCGGCGCAGCGCGCAAGCCGGCTGGGCGGCACAGTGACAAGCTCCAACGCGCTCGCCAACCGCATGCTGCACCGGGCGGGCGCCGACCTTTCCATGCTGATCACCGAGACGCCAGACGGCCCCTATCCTTATGCCGGCACGCCCTGGTTCTCCACGCCTTTCGGGCGCGACGGCTTGATCACGGCGTTGCAGATGCTGTGGATCGATCCTTCGCTGGCAAAGGGTGTCTTGAAATATCTCGCCCGCACCCAGGCCAAGGTAAGCGATCCGCGCGCCGATGCCGAACCGGGCAAGATCCTGCACGAGACGCGGGCTTGCGAGATGGCCAATCTGGGCGAAGTGCCATTCGGCCGCTATTATGGCAGCATCGATTCCACGCCTTTGTTCGTGCTTCTGGCGGCGCGTTATTTCCTGCGCACAGGCGATCAGGCGACGATCCGCGCGCTCTGGCCGCACATCGAGGCGGCACTTCATTGGATCGACCATTATGGCGACCGCGATGGCGACGGCTTTGTCGAATATTATCGCGAAAGCGACAATGGCCTTTCCAATCAAGGCTGGAAGGACAGTTACGATTCCATCTTCCATGCCGATGGTGGGCTTGCGACCGGGCCGATCGCGCTGTGCGAAGTGCAGGCCTATGTCTATGCCGCAAAGGAGGGCGCCGCCCTGATGGCGCGCATTCTGGGCGATCATGCCCGTGCCGACGCGCTGGGCGATTCCGCTTATGAGCTTCGGCGCCGCTTCGAGAGCGCCTTCTGGTGCGAGAATATCGGCGCCTATGCGCTGGCGCTGGATGGCGACAAGCGGCCATGCCGCGTGCGCACCTCGAACGCCGGACAGGCTCTGTTTTGCGGCATCGTGTCCCCCGACCATGCCGCGCGCCTGGCCGAAACACTGATGACGCCGGAAATGTTCTCCGGCTGGGGCGTGCGCACGCTGGCAGCCGACGCGCCGCGTTTCAATCCCATGTCCTATCACAATGGATCGGTGTGGCCGCACGACAATGCGCTGATCGCGCTCGGATTGGGACGTTATGGTTTTAAGCAGGCGGCGGCCGCGATTTTCGGCGGCCTGTTCGACGCCTCCGGCCATATGGATCTGATGCGCTTTCCGGAATTGTTCTGCGGCTTTCCCCGCCGCCGCGGCACCGCGCCCACGCTTTATCCGGTGGCCTGCCAGCCTCAGGCCTGGGCCAGCGCCACGCCGTTCGCGCTCTTGGAAGCCTGCCTGGGCATCGTCTGCGACCATGCGCGGCGGGAGATCCGCTTCCACGCGCCATTCCTGCCTGGCTTTCTGGAAGAGATTCGCATCCGCAATCTCTGTCTGGAAGGCGCGTCGGCCGATCTGCGCCTGCGCCGTCACGGCGCGGGCACAGAAGTGGCGATCTTGGCGCAGCGCGGGGATATTTCAATTCGGATCGCGCAGTGAGAGGAGCGGTTCGCCGGCAGGCGAACGAAATGGTCCGGTGGACCATTTCGAGCGACGAGCGCCGCGAGCTTGGGCGAGCGGCAGAGTAACGGGCTCCGGGGCGGCCGACTACATTACCAAAACCCGGCTTGAGCCAGAAGGCGGCGCAGTATAAGCCCGCTGTAAATGACCGTGGATTTGAGCCCCAAGCGCGCCGTCGAGGCGGTGCTGCCCGAAGATTTGGAACTGACGCCGGAAACACAGCCGGTAGAAGCGCCGCAACCGGAGGTGCTGCCGGGACAAGCGGCGGAGGATCGGGGTGCGCTCGCCTTCCTGAAAGTCTTCCAGCACCGCAATTACCGCCTGTTCTTCTCGGGCCAACTTGTGTCGTTGATGGGCACCTGGATCACCAATGTCACTCAAGGCTGGCTGATCTATAGCCTGACCCATTCCCCCCTGCTTCTGGGCGTGACGTCTTTCGCCGGATCGGTGCCGGTGTTTTTCTTTTCCGTGTTTGGGGGCGCCATCGCGGACCGCTTCGACCGGCGGCGCATGCTGCTTCTCACCCAATCCTTGGCCTGTCTGCAATCACTGACGCTGGCGATCCTCACCCTCACGCATTGGATCAAGGTGTGGGAGATCGTTTGCCTGGCGCTGTTCCAAGGCTTCATTAATGCCTTCGACGTTCCGACCCGCCAGGCCATGACGGTGGAGATGGTGGGCAGGGAAGACCTGCGTCACGCCATCTCACTCAATTCCATGATGTTCAACCTGGCGCGGGTGATCGGCCCCAGCATCGCGGGCGTCCTGATCGCGCTGGTGGGCGTGGGAATCTGCTTCTCGATCGACGCGATCTCTTATGGCGCGGTGATCGCGAGCATCGTGATGATGCGCTTTCCGCCTCGCAAGCCCGTCAAGCACGCCGCGCCGCTGCGCGCAGTGAAGGACGGACTCTTCTATGTGCTCGGGGAGCGGCAGATACGATCGTCGCTGACCTTGATAGCCTTATGCTCGGCTTTCGGAGCCACTTATCTGACCTTGCTGCCGGCCTTCGCCCGCGACGTGCTGCACCAGGGCAGCGAAGGCTTGGGGTTCTTGTACACCGGCGTCGGCGCGGGTGCTTTTCTGGGAGCCTATGCGCTAGCGCGGGTGCCGGACCGGCATCTGTTCGCGACGCCAGCGGTGGCCGCTCTGTCGCTGGGCGTATCGTTGATCCTGTTTTCCCAGTCGCACTGGTTTGGCGCGTCGCTGGTCTTGCTGTTGCCCGCGGGTTTCAGCCTGATGCTGCTGGGCGGATCGATCAATTCCATTATCCAACTTCTGTCGCGCGACGACATGCGCGGCCGGGTAGTGGCGTTCTATGCCATGGGTTTTCTGGGCATGGTGCCGTGGGGCTCGCTGGTGCTGGGCTGGCTGGCCGAGCATGTCGGCATCGGCCGCGCGGTGGCCATGGGCGGCGTGATCTGCATCCTGGCCGCGATCCTGGCCTGGTACGAGCGGCGCGGAGAGACGTGGAAGCTCAAAGCAGCGGAATAGAACGCAAGTGGGAGGCTTCTGTCGTCTCGCCGCTCCGCGGCTCGCTTGCGCCAGCTTTTGTAAGCTCGCAAGCTCACTAACAAAAGCTAGGCGTGTCGCCCGGTGCAGAGCGGAAGGGGTTTCTGTTGCCCGGTACCCCTTCCAAAACCGCGCTTACCTAATCAATTAGGCAGCGAGTACCATTTCGTTATCGTTGGCACTTGTACGATTAGCCCGATAACGGCGGAACCATACCGAGCGAAAGGACAGCCTTTACACGTCCGTCGATCCTGTTTCGCCCCCACAAAAACCCACTCGTGAGAATGGGCTTATGGTGGAGGCGCCGGGTACCGCCCCCGGGTCCGGGCCGCTTATTACGAAGCCGTTTATCGCCATAGCCGTTTGACCGGCCTTTCCAATATAAGGCGTCGCGGGTTAATTTTCAAAGTCGCGCGAGTCCGCGCCGGAACCAGAAAATGCGCCAATATCTGGACTTGATGGAAAAAGCGTTGCGCCATGGCGCCGAAAAGCGCGACCGCACCGGCACCGGCACGCGTTCCATTTTCGGCCACCAGATGCGGTTCGATCTCGCCGACGGATTTCCGCTGGTCACCACCAAGAAGTTGCATCTCAAATCCATCATTTATGAGCTGCTGTGGTTCCTGCGCGGCGATACCAATGTGCATTGGCTGCAGGAGCATGGCGTCACCATTTGGGACGAATGGGCCGACGCCAGTGGCCAGTTGGGCCCGGTCTATGGCTATCAGTGGCGAAGCTGGCCGACGCGCACCGACGGCACCATCGACCAGATCTCCAACCTGATCCGCGACATCAAGGCCAGTCCGGATTCACGCCGCCTGATCGTGACGGCCTGGAATCCCGCCGACGTGCCCAAAATGGCGCTGCCGCCCTGCCATTGCTTGTTCCAATTCTATGTCGCGAACGGGAGATTGTCGTGCCAGCTTTATCAGCGTTCGGCGGATGTCTTCCTGGGCGTGCCGTTCAATATCGCGTCCTACGCTCTGCTGACCTTGATGGTGGCGCAGGTGACGGGCCTGAAGCCAGGCGAGTTCGTGCACAGTCTGGGCGATGCCCATCTTTATCTCAACCATGTCGAGCAGGCCGAAGAGCAGCTGTCGCGCAAGCCCTATCCGCTCCCGGCCATGCGGCTCAATCGGGCGGTGACGGATATTTTCGCGTTTCAATATTCGGATTTCACGCTGGAGAATTATCAGGCCCATCCCAGCATCAAGGCGGCCATCGCCGTCTGAGTTCAAGCTTCCAGCAATTTCAAGATCGCCACGGCGGCATATAAGTCCTGCCCGGCATTGCCGACGGCTTTATAGACGGTGCGACCCGCAGGGCGCCGGGCGAGGGGTTTGGCAACCAACTCGCCGATGGCGCGAACATGCCGCGCCACGTTTTCCGCAGTGCCAAAGGCCTTGAGCAGATCGCCCGCTTCCCGCGCCGCCGGCGCGACGCTGTCCACGAAAATGTTGGCTTGCCGGAGCAGGGCCGCCGGCAGTTCGCACATGTCGGGCCGGTAGGCGCCGATAGCGTTGATATGGACATCGGCGCGCAAATCCTCTGCCTCAAACAAAGGCTCGCGCGCATTGGTGGCGGTGCAGAGGATGGCAGCCTGGCGCAATTTTGCAGGATTGGGGCCGATAGCGGTCGCCAGTCCGAAGCGGGACTTTATTTCCTCCGCCAACCTCTCTGCCCTTTTCCTGTGGCGGCCGTAAATCAAGACATGCTTGATCGGCCTCACCGCCAGCATGGCCTCGACATGATGCGCCGCCTGGGGACCGGAGCCAAACAGCGCCAGTTCGCTGGCATCTTGTTGCGCGAGGAGATCGGTCGCGATGGCGCTGCAGGCGGCCGTGCGCAGCAATGTCACCTCTTCGGCGGGAAGGCGCGCCTTGGCTTCGCCAGTAACGGCGTCCAGCAAGGTCAATTCGCCCATCACGCCGGGAATGCCCAAGGCGCGATTGGCATCCACCAAAGTCAGCATCTTGAAGATCGCGAAGTTGAGCGCGGCCGATCGCGCCGGCATGGCCAGCATGCCGAAATCGCCGCCGCCCAGCTGCCAGCCGGCGCGCAGCGGCACTTCCACATGGCCTTCCGCTTCGGCGCGCAAGGCGTCGCGCATCGCCGGCAGGATCGCGGCCACGTCAATGCGCGCCACGATTTCGGGTCCCGAAACCTCGCGCATGCTGCCAGGCATATTACCAACCGACGGCGATGCCGTCCTTGCGGTGGTCGGTGCCGGCGCGATAGGTGCCGTTGACGGGCTGCTGCGACGCCTTGTTGCCGTCCGGTTTTGGTTCCTTGGAATCAGGCGTGAACAGAAGCGCCTCATAGCCGCCCATGGGACCGCCATTGGAAGGCACCACCTTGTGTCCCATCGCCAGGAGTTGCGGACCCACAAGCTTATAGGCCTCGGATTCCAGTCCCACCGTGTCGGTCACTTGATTGTGATGAAAGCGCGCCATGTCGGATGCGGCTTGCAGATTAGCGCCCAGATCCACCATGTCCACCACCACCTGGGCGTGACCTTGAGACTGCATGTCGCCGCCCATCAATTGCAGCGCCATGATCTGGCCGTCCGTGCGGCCGCCTTGGATCAGGAAGGCGGCGGCCAGCGTGTTGTAAGGCCGCTTGTGTGGCGCAATCACGTTCGGGCTGTTGGGGTCGAGGGTGAAGAGCGCGCCGCGATTGTGCAGGATGAAGCCATAGCCCGGCACGGTGATGCCCGAGCCGAAATTGGCATAGTTGGAATTGACCCAAGACACCATGTTGCCCCAGCGGTCGGCGGTGGAGAGCACGATGGTGTCGCCGCCGGTGGGAACGGTAGGCCCAAGCGCCGGCATGGCCTTGTCCGGGCTGATCTTGGCGCACAATTCCTGCGCATGGGCGGCCGAAGTGAGCGCTTGCACCTGTGCCTTCAATCCGGAATTCGCGTTCGGATCGCCGTTGACGCGATTGAGATCGGCATAGGCGAGCGTCTTGGCTTCAATCAGAAGGTGCCAATAGCGCGCATCCGTCGGCCCCAGCGAGGCGAGCGTTTGGCCGGGATAAACCTTGCTGGTGCAGGTCGCCAGGATGTTCAGCATCTCGTTGGCGGCAAAGCCTTGGCTGGGCGGCGGCAATTCCGCCAGCGTATAGCCGTGATAGTCGGTCATCACCGGCTCTTGCCATTCGCCCTTGTAGCTGGCGAGGTCGTCCATCGTCATCGTGCCGCCCAGTGCACGCACCTTCTTCACCAGCGCTTCCGCCACTGGGCCTTTGTAGAAGCCGTCGCGGCCTTTCTCTTCCAGGATGCGGAAGGTCTTGGCGAGATCGGGGTTCTTGTAGATCTGGCCCGCCACTGGCTGCTTGCCGTCGATGTACCAGGCGGCGATGGAATCCGGATCCATTTCGCTGCAGCAATTCTCAAGCTGGGCGTGGTTGGTATTCACCGCCTTGGGCAGATGCCAATCAAAGGCGATGCGCTCGGAAACAGGAAAGCCCTTCTCGGCATATTGCGCCGCCGGCTCCAGCACTTGCTTGAATTTCATGGTGCCATATTTGTCCAGCACCTCGCCCCAGCCCCAGGCCGCGCCAGGCACCGTCACCGAGAGAACGCCGCGCGCCATGCCGGAACCGGGTCCGATATTGCGTGGATCGAATTTGTAACCATGCGCATTCATGAAGGCCAAGGTCTGGCCGGACGCCGCCATGCCGCTGGCGTTGAGCACATGGAGCTTATGATCCTTGGCCGAATAGATGATGGCGAACATGTCGCCCGCGAGCCCTACATTCATGGGCTCGACTAGATTGAGTACAGCTGCTATGGAGACTGCGGCGTCCACCGCATTTCCACCCCGGCGCAAAATCTCAAGACCGGCTTCCGCCGCCAGCGGCTGGCTGGTGGTGACCATGCCGTTACGGGCCATGACTTCGGAGCGGCCTTGCGCCATCCAGCCTTCGGCGCGGTCGCCGCGCACGGCATGACAGAAGGCCGGATTCTGCGCGTCCTTGGCATTAGAGCAGATGGACGAGCCCAGGTCGGCCGCCGATCCGGAAGAAGCCGCCAAGCCGAGCGCTGAGAGTGCCGCCATCACCGCCAGCGCGCGCGAAAATCTCACCCGGGCATCTCTTTTCATGAACGTCTCCCTTATCCCCTGTTGGCCATCCTTGGCCTTATGGATCGGAGACGGCCGATCAGGCTTTTGTCCCCACCCCTGGAGCGCCATTTTGCGGGGGATGCCCGCTTCCGTCCAGCAACCGGCGGGCAGCAGCCAACGGTCTGCCATCGATGGCCGCCAGGCCCAGCCCGATCAGGGCCATCCCGTCCAGAGCGCCTGCCGTCACTGACTCGCCCAGGAACAGAGCGCCCAGCACCAGCGCGCTGGCCGGCAGGAGGAACGTCACCAGCACGATGTTGGTGGCGCCCGCAACCGCCAGGATGCGAAAATAAAGCAGGTAGGCCAACGCAGTAGAAAGCAGGGCAAGGGCGAAGAGGGCCGCCCAGGCTCCGGCTGTGGGCATGGGTAACATCCAAGGCCTGTCGACCAAGCCCGCCAAGGGAATGAGGATCAGGGTCGAGGCGGTGACTTGGCCGGTGGCGATCTTGAGCGGTGGGATGCCCTTGAAGCGGCGGCCATAGATGGCGCCGAGGCCATAGACCGCCGCGGCGAGCAGGCAAGCGGCGTCGCCCACCAGATCGCCCTGGCCGAAGCCGGAAAGTGCCTCGCGCCCGATCAACACGCCCACGCCCAGGAAGCCGAACAGCACGCCCAGGCTGCGCGCCGAGGTCAGCTTCTCGTCGGTGGTCGCGACATGCGCCACCAGGATGGTGAAGATCGGCGTGGTGGCGTTGAGGATGGCTGCCTCACCGCTGGTGATGCGGGTCTCGCCGAAAGCGATAAGGCTGAACGGAATGACGTTGTTGATGAAGCCCAGCATCAAGAACGGTCCCCATTGTCGAAGGGGGAGGCGCAGCGGATCGCGACGCGCCCAGAGCAACAGGTGAAGCGCCAGGGCGGCGATCCCAACCCGCCCCAGCACCACGGTGAAGGGTGGCAGCTCCGCCACCAGCACTTTGAAGAAAAAGAAGGAGCCGCCCCAAAGACCTGAAAGCGCAAAAAGCGCCAGCCATTCCGGCGCGCCCATGCGAGGCGCGCGCATTTCGGGCGTCACATGCGAATCCCGGGCAAGCATGGCCCAGGATACCAGCGCGCGACGCCCAGCGGCCATCCCGCTCTTGCGCGCAAACCGGGACCCGGCCGCGCCCAAAGCGCATGGCAAATCGACAAGTCACGAAAGTTTGACTAGCGTCAAACTATGAAAACCGGCCCCGACATTTCCCGCGTCGCCAGCCTGATCGGCGATCCGGCGCGGGCCAACATGATGCTGGCCTTGATGTCGGGGGGATCGCTGTCGGCCGCCGATCTGGCGCGCGAGGCTGGCGTCACGCCGTCCACCGCTACCGGCCATTTGAGCAAGCTGGTCGAGGCGGGTCTGCTCAGCGTGCGCAAACAGGGCCGCAACCGCTATTTCACCGTTGCCGAGCTGGACGTGGCGCATGCGGTCGAAGCCTTGATCGCGGTGGCGGCGCGCGCCGGCCATCTGCGCACCCGGCCGGGTCCCAGGGACGAGGCGATGCGGCATGCGCGCTCCTGTTACGATCATCTGGCGGGGCGCTTGGCGGTCAATCTCTTCGGCCATTGGTTGGCGGCGGGCTTGCTGGCATGGCGCAAAGGCGCAATCCATCTCACCCGCAAGGGCCGCGACTTCCTGCGCGGCCGCGGCGTGGCGCTGGATGTGCTGGAAGGCCAGAAGCGTCCGCTTTGCCGCGCCTGCATGGATTGGAGCGAACGGCGGCATCATCTGGCGGGGTTGCTAGGTGCCGAGATCCTGGCGCTGGCGGTGGCGAAGGGCTGGGCGGTGCGCGAATCGCGTCTGCGCACAGTTTCGTTCAGTCGGCGTGGCGAGGAGAATTTCGTGCGCTGGTATTCGCAAGCGCCCGTCGCATAAGGGCTCACGCCGCCGCTTTGATCACCCTAGCCCGGCGCGCGGCGCGTCCCAAAATAAGCACAATGCCAGCCGTCAGCAGCGGCCCGACCGCTAGCACTGCCATCCCGGCCGCATAGCCGCCCGTCGCCTGTTTCAACAATCCCAGAATATAAGGGCCGGCGAAACCGCCAGCCGCAGTGCCCATGGTGTTGATGAGGGCGATGCCGCCTGCCGCCGCCGCGCCGCCCAGAAACGTGGAGGGCAGCACCCAGAAAGGCCCTTGCAGCGCCATCGACCCCACCAGAACCAGCGACAGCGCTAGAAAAATAACCAAATTGTCGTGCACCAGGCTTCCCACCAGGAAGGCCGTCATCATCAGCAACGCGGGCAGCGCCACATGCCACACGCGCTCGCCGCGTTTGTCGCTGGAGCGGCTCCACAGGATCATGCCGATCATGGCGACGAGATAGGCGGGCGCGATGACGAAACCAGTCATCAGGTTGGAAACGCCCATGCCCTGCACGATCTGTGGCATCCACAGGCCGACGCCATAAAAGGCGATGGAATAACCGAAATAGACCACGCCCAGGGCATAGACGCGCGGATCGCGCAGCGCCGGCCAGAAGGAGCGATGCTCGGACGTGTCGTCGCTCGCGAGCCGGGCCGCGATGATGCCGCGCTCCTCATCATCCAGCCACGGCGCGTCGCGCGGTCCGTCGGGCAGAACCTTGAGCACGACAAAGGCCAGCAGCATGGTGGGAATGCCTTCAATGACGAACAGCCATTGCCAGCCGGCAAGGTGGCCCACGCCATTAAGCCCCAGGATCAGGCTTGAGAGCGGCGCGCCCACGACATTGGCTGCGGGCACCGCCGCCATGAACAGCGCCACCAGCCGCGCACTGAAGGATTTGGTGAACCAGTAGGTGAGGTAAAGGATCATGCCGGGAAAAAAACCCGCTTCGACGATGCCCAGCAGAACGCGCACCGTGTAGAATTGCGCCGCATTGTGAACGGCGGCATTTGATGCGGACAATGCACCCCAGACGAGCAATATGAGAAAAATCCAGCGCCTTGCGCCCACCCGCTCCAGGATCGCGTTGGCGGGCACTTGAAACAGAGCATAGCCCAGGAAGAACGCGCCGGCGCCAAAGCCATAGACCGCCGGGCTGAAATTGAGATCGTGGTTCATGGTCAGCGCCGCGAAGCCGACATTCACCCGGTCGGTGATATTGAAAAAGTAAAGCAGCATCATCAGCGGCAACAGCCGCCAGGCGCATTTCAGGAAAACGGGTTCTTGATCGGCCATGATGATGCCCCCGGAGACGGAAGCAGCCTATCGGCTATGGCGCGATTGGCAAAGCGCGGGATTCAGGCCTCGCTGTTTTTCCGGTCGATCCATTTCAGAATAAGGGCGCGCCACTCTTCGATCATGGCCGGAAATCCAGCCGCAAACGCTAGTAGGTCAGGGTTTGCGGCTTCATTATGCCCGGTCAGCGCGTACCGCACTTCGACGCCAGTTTCCCGTGGACCGGTCGGTTTGCACTGGATTTCCACCAGCACGGAGCGCGACCCGGGCGTGATCCGCGCATAGCGGGCATAATGCTGGGCTTCATCGAAATCGACCACAATCCAGAAAGTTTCTTCCGATCCCTGCCCGGTGAGAAACACCATGCCTTTCTGGGTGCGTCCATCCTGTGGCCAGAGGAAGCGTGGCTGCCATCCGGGGACCCAATCCATTTCACCGATTGGCGTGAACAGAGGAAAGCAATCCGCGATTGCCAAGGGCAGCGAGATTTTATGCGCCACCTCGCGATGAACGGCTTGTGCCATGGATCTGCTCTTTGATTTGAGTTGGGGCGGGTGAAGGGATTCGAATTCCCCGTGTTTTTGCACTTCTATTCAGGTTGTTAGGTGATGCCGTCGGTTACACAAGCCCCCAACCAGGCCCCCCTCTGGCATCTCGGGGCGTCTAGGTCGAAGGCGATCGAAACAACGCCACTCGCCGGAGTGCCGGGCGAGCATAAGCGAATTCGATAACCACCCTGATGCGCGAAGCGTTGGTCAGCGGACAGTGCTGGAGTCGCGCGTTGCCCACGGTGGTTCCTCTCGCAACGGTCCGCCATCCGCCGTCCCCCCAGACCTCAACACGGTGGCCGGCGATGCTCTGACCGAACTCAATGGCTTCTTCTATTCGCACAACGTCGAAGCCTACTGTTTTCGGCAATTCAAATTCGATCCAGGCCTCGCGCACGCCCGGCGGGGCCTGCCAGTATTTTGAAGAGCCTTCACCAATCATCGCTTCCGGGTGTTCGCCTGCGCTTGCCCTTACGCGCGCGCCTTCGCACAGGTCATTTGAGAGCAATGCGCTTCGCTTGGCACCAAACTCCATCAATGCCTGCACGTCGTTCGCGTGGAACAGGCCCTCTCGTGTGGGTGGGACGTTGAGCAGTAGTTTGCTGTTTCGGCCCACTGACCGAAAATACAAATTTATCAGATCGTCGGCGTCACGGACTTTGTCGTCTTCTGCCGCATGCCAGAACCACCCTGGACGGATCGACACATCTGATTCTCCGGGGCGCCAAACCACGCCGCGCGGATCGCCTTGCATCAGGGCTTCGCCTACCCACGGCTCGGCCATTCCCAGACGCGGCGGACGCGCTGGATCGATCGTGCTCCAGCAGGTTGTGTCGGCCGCGCCGGCCTCGTTGCCAATCCAGCGCACATCCGGTCCCACGTCACTAGCAATCACCGCATTCGGTTGAAGTCGGCGAATGGTGGTATAGATACGCGGCCAGTCATAGGCTTGGTGCTTGCCGTTTGGCCCCTCCCCATTGGCGCCGTCAAGCCAGACTTCGACCAGTTCACCGTAATTGCCGAGCAATTCTCCCAACTGGGCAATGTAGAGGTCATTATAGGCTTCGTCCTGTCCATAAACGGAAGCGTTGCGATCCCAAGGCGATAAATAGAAGCCGACGCCGAGACCTTCGGCCCGGCAGGCATCAACGAATTCGCGAACCACATCGCCCTTACCATTGCGCCAAGAGCTGTGGCGCACGCTGTGCTCGGTCGTCTTGCTCGGCCATAAGCAAAATCCGTCGTGGTGTTTGGTAGTGAGAATCATGCTGCGGAAGCCGCCGCTTTTGGCCGCGCGCGCCCATTGCCTCGCGTCCAGTTTCTCCGGGTTGAAAATGCTCGGGCTCTCGGTGCCGTCGCCCCATTCCTTTCCGGTGAAGGTGTTCACCGTGAAGTGGACGAACATACACAGCTCCTCTCGTTGCCATGCCAGTTGCGACGGCGTTGGTCGCGGCCGTGCGTCGCCCTTGCGGGCTTGTGGTTCCGCGAATGCGGCGGCGCGGGCCGGCGGGAGCAGCGATGCGCCAATGCCTCCTCCGGCAAGGGCGAGGACCGCACGACGGGTGAATGGAACGGGTTCGCTCATAAAGTCATCCGTATCAAAAGGCCCGTACTGGCCTATTTGGGACGCCAGTATTCCCTTAACCAAAGAAATGGCTACCGTTGGTCCATCCTTTAAATCAGCTTGGGCGGATATGCGTTTGATGGCAACAATGCTCCGCAGCGGTGACCGAGTAAGTCACGGCCGCGCAAAATCGGTCGGTGCGGGCAAGCGACGGTGGCGAACGCCGCTATTGGTTGGGCTGTCGTCGATATGTTTGTCGGCGGTATCCGGTATGCCGCGGACAGGATTCTGGAGCGGGTGAAGGGAATCGAACCCTCGTATGCAGCTTGGGAAGCGGGTTCCTTTCAAACGCTTTCAACAACATAGCTGTAAAAACGGTCCTTCCGCACTATAATTCAATCAAGCGGTTATCAGCCAAGTGTAAAACGATTTGAGGATGACAGCATGCCTGAACTCGACAAGCCCAAATGCCAGCATCCGGGTTGCAGCGACATTGCTGATCTTCGGCGCCGAGATAAGGTTGGAGACCCGCAGGAATATCTTTGCGCGACCCACTTCCTTCACGCCA
This sequence comes from Rhizomicrobium sp., assembly GCA_035605955.1. Lineage (GTDB taxonomy): Bacteria > Pseudomonadota > Alphaproteobacteria > Micropepsales > Micropepsaceae > Rhizomicrobium. Next base: position 11,429 of record DATNGI010000042.1, on the reverse strand, counting down.
ATCCCGACCGCCTGGGGAATGATTACGAGATGCTTCGCGTTCAGACTTGATCTGCCGCCGGCTTTTTCTCTCCACGATAGCCAGCGTCAAAACCGAGGCGCCAAGCCGCGTAGTGAATATTTCGAGGCCCTCGGTCATCCGGATAACCTTTTTCCAGAAGCTCGCGTTGCTCGTTCAAGTGTTCCGGAAGGGCGCCCTTCTTGCGGAGGTGTACTGCCTCTGTGAAGCCTATATGTATGGCATGATCGGTTCCTGCGAGTTTGACCCCAAGCCATGCCGGCATATCAGCCATTTGACCCTCGTGACTTTTCCAATCGCCGGATGCGGTCCAACATGATTTCATCGCGCTTCACATAGCGGTCAATCAGTCGTTCAACGCGCTCCTCTAACCACGCCAGCGTTTCAGCAATTTCGCGAATGGAAAAGCCGGCAATAAAGAACTTGGTCGCAGCCGTCCCCCTCAGATCATGGAAATGCAAATCGCGATCAGCCAGGCCTGCGTCTTTCATTTCCTTGTTCCAGGATGAGCTAAAACCCTTCCATGGTTTGCCCTTGGAGTTGGTCAAGACCACCGTGGACCGGCGCGGGATGGTCTTCAACAGTTCGCGGATCGCGTCGTAAATCGGGACGATGGCACCGCGCTTGCCCCGGCTCTTGCCAGTCTTGATCTCAATCGCATTGGCCCCGACATGCGACCAAGAAAGCTTGAACAAGTCGCCGTATCGGAGGCCGGTCAGGCTCGCCAACTTCGCGGCGGCGGCCACTTCCTTCGAAGCGTGCTTGCAGAGGAGGGCCAAGTCATCATCGGTCCAGATGATTTCCGCCCGGTTGCTCTCGTATAGGTTCGGTACGCCTTCGCATGGATTGGTCGATAAGGCGCCCTCGGAAACGGCGTAGCTGAGAACGCGGGACAGAACCTGCTTGCCCGTGTCGGCGGCGCGCGGCCGATCTTTCCACTTCGCGCGCCAGTGCTTTATGTCCACCCGAATGCGGGGCCGGTCGAACTGACGAATGGAGAGCTTTCCAAATTCGTCCCGAATGTGATCGAACCACGGCGCCCAGAGCCGCTTGGTGCTGTCGGCAATTTTCTCGTATTCGTCGCTGGCCTTATAAAGCGTAATCCAGGCAGCAAGGCGCTTCTTGTCTAGATCATTAGTTGGGCTTTTGGCTTCGGCAAACGCGGCATGAAACTCGGGAGCGCCGAAGGGGGCATCAATGCGCGGACCGCCCCTCCAGGCATAGTAATACGTGCGTCCATTGGAACGCACGACATGCAAGCCTTTAAGCGGGACGTTGACCACTCCGGCGCCGGTATTCTTCAAGCTCCTCATCAAGTTCAGCCTCATTCGAGTCCAGTGTCAAATTCTGGCCATCAGTTGTAGTAATTCGCGCTGTCCCTGGCCTTAGATCGACCGCTGCCACCTTTGCGCCCATGTCCTTTAGAAATTCGGCCACGCGGCCAAGATCGGCTTGGGTGATCTTAGGATGTTGGGTGCGGCGGCTCATGGATCATTCCGTAGGTCGCGCTGTTGGGTCTCGACGCGGAGAAGCGGCTACCTCTTCCCTCAGCGCTCGGCACACCCTGGCCAAGTCAGTTTCGGCATACTCGACGCCTAACGATTTACTGGCGGACTTGAAGAACTCACCTCTGACAGCGTCCCGCGTTCTGCGCTCATAGTAACTTTCATGAACTCCTTTCGGAGTGCTAGCTCCAAGCTCGTCAAGCAGGACGGGGAGGGCGGCCCTCATAAACCCAAGGCGGTCTCGCAAGGCCGTCTGTGTGCCACACGCCAACGTGACATCCGCCAATAGCCTTGCGGCTGCTTCTCCGAATGTCTCGAACGTCTTTGCCTCGGCCTCCGGCCAGCCGGCGAAAAGCGACGGTTCGGGGCTGACCGCGCCTTCACGCAGGCGATAGGCAATCTCGCCGGCACGCGAGCGGCCGCTAGCTTTACGCGCCTCATCTATTGGGCGCAGTTCATTTTCGCTAAGCCTCAGATTTACCGAGATATTTCGTGTCCTTTTAGTCGGTTCCATGTCAGGCATTGCCCTCTTGACGTAATTTTATTGCTCATGTATTGTTGCCAAAGATAGCACAAGGCAACAAAAAATGCAAACCCGAAAATTCATCCGGCTTTCTTGCCTCAGATTTCTGAGACCATGCTCCGGCGAATGGACTCGAAAGCTGGCGCGCGCTGGCCGCTTCGGTCCGCTGTACCGGCCCCGGAATTCTGAGCGTGGATTACTGCTTGGCCTGAGCCACGTATTGGCGCGGCTCGGTCTCAGCGAGCCTGACTTGGCGCCCGCGCTCTCGGCTTACGAGAAAGCGCACCGCACGAATAGACCAGCAATCGTGACGCTTGCCGAGAATGAGGTGAAGCGGATCACCGACTGAACAATCAACCCCACAACCACGCGAAAGGAGGAAGCAATGCGGGTCGCGATGAAAGTAGAACGCCAATGTCTAGCAAATTCTCTGATGATCTCGACTACAACGAAAGTCGTTGCTCCTTCTGTGGTAAGCACGACTACACCGGCTCGTGGCGCGGCGCCGTCAAACTCATCCTCGCATGCCGAGAATGTGCGCTTGAAGTCCTACCGGCGCTTTTTGCCGACGCGACGTATCACCCGGCATGGCGCCCACATAGCGGCGATCAAGAACTCAACCGTCTTGCTGCGGCCTATTGGAAGGCTCAGGCAATCAATCTCAGCAAAAAGCGCGGGTGATGTATGACGATGCTTGAACACGCCTTGCGCTATGCCTCCCAAAAGCGATCTGTCTTTCCATGTCAGGAAAATGGCAAAGCTCCGGCGTGCGCGCATGGCGTGAAAGACGCCACCATAAACCCAGATCGCATTCGCGAACTTTGGTCCAATCCAAACTTCAATATAGGGATCGCGTTGGAGGAGTCTCGCGAATGCGCCATTGATCTAGATGGCCCTGAGGCGGAAGCGGCATGGGTCATTCGTGAATGTGAAAATGGGGGAGCGCCGGAAACATTCGGAGTGAAAACCCCTCGTGGGCGCCATCTGTACTTCAAAGGCTCGCTTCCGCCCACCATTGGGACGCTTGGCGCAAAGATTGATACGCGAGGCCGGGGTTCTTACGTCATTGCGCCACCTTCAATCGTCAACGGCATAACCTACGAGCCATTGAACGATCTGCCGCTTGCGCCCCTGCCCAATTGGGTTTCCGCGCTTGTTGAACCTCCCAAGCGCACAAACATGAAATCCGCTGCATATGGCGATCCTGTATCACCGGAGATCATCGAAGCAATGCTTCGCCAAATCTCGCCAAACTGTAAGCGCGATAAGTGGCTTATCGTGTGCGGCGGCCTCGTAACTGCGCCTGTCCCCGATCCCCAATGGGATGGACTTGATTTGTTTATTCGCTGGTCGCGCGGTGATCTGCATGGCTGCACCGTGCCGGTCAATTTCCAAGGCGAAGAGGACTGCATAGCGCAATGGAATAGAGATTTGGAGAAAGCTCCATGACAAATGAGCTTCCTCCTTTCGGCGCGCTCGTAAAGCTCGCTCGTGATAACGGATACTCCGGGCCGAGCAAAAGTTTTACGATTGATCCGCAAGTCCTCGACAGGCTGACAGCGGAACAGGAAGTGACTGTCACCGAGAGCACTCCAGAGCCTTTTCCTCTGCCCGTTCCAGCGCGCGATCTTCACAAGACAACCAACCCAGCACCGTCATTCTTGATTGATGGGATCGTTCTTGCGGGCCATGTAAACCTGGCAAGCGGCGTCGGTGGTGTTGGCAAGTCGCTTTTGGCAAAACAGGCTGGCCTCTCTGTTTCAACGGGCAAGGCGTTGTTTGGCCGCCAAGTAAGTCAGATGCCTGTCCTGTCTGTGAATTATGAGGACGATCTAGGCACGGAGCGCAAGAGACTCGAAGCTGCGTGCGCAGAGCTTGACACCCAACTTGAGACCGCTCCCATAGATTTCTGGTGCCTCGCGGGACATGACGCGCCGCTCGCCTATGTGGAGGACAACGGAGATTGGAGGCGCGGCCCGTTCCTTCCACACCTCGAAGCACGCCTGGCAGCTTATGAGCAGCCCATATTTCTCATTCTTGATAACGTGGCTGATGTGGCCGTGCTGGATGAAACAAAGCGCGGCGCCGTGAATGCTTTTATCAAGAAAGTACTCGGCCGCCTCTGTGAGAGGTACGGCGCAACAATTCTGCTGATTACACATCCGTCTAAGGCTGCATTGGCTGATGGAAGTGGCTACGCGGGCACCACGGCGTGGAATAACGCCGTCCGCCAAAGGTTGTCCCTCGAATGGCCCACGGATGCCATGACGGGTGATCGCCGCATTCTTAAGATCGCCAAATCCAATTATGGCCAGACCGGCGAGATCGAGCTTTTCCTATTCAAGGGCGTTTTCCTAACACGGGAAGCGCAGGCGCCAGCCGAAGAGAACGCCAGGCTGATGGATGCGTGTGTCGTCGGTGCGATTGCTGCCGCCGAGCAAGGGTACCCGATCCAGGCACAGCGGAAACCTCCGAAGTGGGTATTCGATGAAATCGAAAAGAGTGCCGGCCGCCGCCCGACGCGCCGTGAGCTTCTCGAAACTCTCAATTACGCCTCTCGTGCCGGACGCATCCGCTACATGAAAGGCAATTCCAAACGGATGGCCGGCTTCTATCCGTGGGACGAACAGCGGGCCGCTGAGATGGCGGCAGAGGCAAAACGGCACGCCGCCGAGGTTGAGGCTCTCTCTGTGACCGCGAAAAAGCGGGAGGCCGTCCATGGGTAAACCCGCCCTTTCGCGTGAAAAACCGGGTGTAAAACCGGGTAAAAACCGGGTGCAAAACCGGAAGCAAAACCCGGGTAAAACCAGGGTAAAACCGGGGTCAACGTGGTCCCCCCATACCCCTACTATTGGTTTTTCCCTCCTAGTGTCGGGAAACCAACTAGCAAACTCTTTTTCTCGCCGGCTTGATCGGGAAGCATTGCGAGACCCCTTGCCTTTGCCCACGGCGCGCCGGGCGGAGGGTTGGCCCCTAAACATTCCATCGTCTCCAAGGGCGCCAGGCATTCCGCGCGCCCATGGCCTCAGCGGTAGGCCAGTCTCGGCCAAAGCGTACTCAGTTCACGAATTTCGCCGTTTCGCCGGTCCCCTCCCGGCGAAAACGCGGCGTCGCACCTTTTGCCTCGAAGGTTGCGAACCGCAATCCCAGCGCCGCGCCCCCGGCGCTGGGACCCTTTTTCATTTCGCCCATCCCAAACCTTGAAAGGAACATCACCATGCTTGCCCCTACAATTCCCATTGGCGCCAAAGAGCGCACTGTACAGGCCGATCTCGATACTGCCCGGACCGAGTTGTCCCGGCTGGCTGCCGAGCGCGACAGCTACGCCTTGCTGGCCTTCGAAGGCGATGCCAGCGCCAGGAAGCAGCATGCCCATTGGGCAGGCGCCGTCGCGCAGCAAGAACTCGCCGTGAAGGCGCTTGAGCAAGCCTTGGCTGGCGCCCGCGAGCATGATCGCCAGGTAAGGGTTGCTGCACAGAAAGATCGCATCGGCGATTGCCTCAAGATTGCCGAGAAGCGAGCCCGCGAGCGCGCCAAAGCGGCCGAAGCGTTTACGGCCGCCCTGACAGAAGCGGCCAAGCAGTACCACGTCATCGTGGAGAAGACGGCCAACATTCTGGACATCTGGCCGGCCAGTTATGGGATCGACACGCCTTGGCGTGATCGCGAATACATCACTGAAGAAATCAAGAAGGCCGTCTCTTCCGAAGGCTGGCGCCTGTCTGGCGTCGCGCGCGGTGGCGTGAGCGCAGGGCTGGAGCTTCCACCCGCCAAGCCTCAAAGCCTCAGCGAACAGGCGGTGCCATCTGCGGCAACTCCCTTGGTTTCCATGCTGAGGGACATGGACGCCGCATTGGGGAAGCAGATCGAAAAAGCCCGCGAGCAACTGAAATGAACTTAGCGTGCTTCCATCTGCGCCTTGATCTTCTGCGCTGTGCCAGTGCCGATGCCGACTTTCTTTGCGGCGCGCGCAATGCCAATGCCTTGCGCCAGCATTTCGCGGACACGGTTCTCTTTGGCCGGCGTCAGCCCGCTTGGCCTGCCAAGGCGTACTCCATCCTTGACGGCGCGCTTGAGGCCAGCCCTGACACGTTGACGGATCATGCTGCGCTCAAATTCGGCAAATGCGCCGCATACTTGGAATATCAGCTTTCCCATGGGTGTCGTGGTATCAATAGCCTGCTTGTCGATAAACATATCGACGCCGCACGCCTCAAGCTCCTGGATCGTGTGGAGCAAATCCACAAGGGATCGCCCGAGCCGATCAATCGCAGCGGTCATCACGACATCAAACTTGCGCCTCTTGGCCTCATTCAGCATCTGGTCCAAGCCAGGGCGTTTATCGCGGCCCTTCGCGCCACTGATACCCGCATCGCTGTAGGTCGCCACGATCTGCCAGCCACGCCGCTCCGCGATGGCCGTAAGCTCAAGGATTTGGTTCTCGACAGTCTGATGATCCGTGCTGACACGGACATACAGACACACGCGCTTATTCGCCATGATGGCAATCCCCCATTATGCGACGCTGCATCATATAGCACTTGGCGCGTACTAAATCAAATGATTTTGTACGCATGGTTTATGCTCTGTGACTTTGCAGGCTTTCTGCGGTCTTTCGCGAAGGCATTTCAGAGGGGTTTTAGTACGGCCCTCAATCGTGTGGTGATGGCCTTGGCGCCTCATGCTCGCATCGATCTGACATATGCCTTCACGCGCAAGGATGGTCGCGTCCTGGGTCGCACGCCAGCCACTTCCATGCGGCCCAGAACATTCGCGCCAAATAGACCGGGTGTATGCCGGCACGGGAGCGCCGCAGGCTTCCGCTGTGAGTTCGCGGCTTCCTCTCGTGTAACGAGACGCGAAATTCAGAACGCTTGTTAAGGACGTAACGCCATGACTACCGCCATCACAATCCCCGACAAAATTGAAGAACTGCCCGCGATGATCGCGCTGTCGAATGATCGTCAGAGAGCATTCGTTTACTTGCTTGTGGTCGAGGGTTTGTCGCAGGCGGCGGCCTATGTGCAGGCTGGATATACAGCGGCCAACAAACAGACAGCGGATAGCGGCGGCTCCCGGCTCGCGCATAGCCCAGCGGTTCAGGATGCAATCTTACAGCTTGGCCGTGCGTTCGCGCGCGTCGCTGGCACCAAGGCCCTTCGCGCGCTGGTCAAGATTGTAGATGACCCGCAAGCCAAGAACCGGGACATAATCGCCGCTTCCGCTCAGCTTCTGGATCGCAGCGGCTTTTCCAGCAGCACGACCCATGAACTGCTTGTGGAGCATCGCCACACGGTGCCCGAGCTTCGCGCCCGCATTATCGCCCTGGCGGAAAAACACGGCTTCGACGGCGCCGCTCTCGTAGGCGAGGACGATCCAAACATAATTGATACGACGGCTGAGGAAGTCCCGACCGAGCCCAAAGCATCGTCCGACATTCCGCCTGAGATCGCGGACCTGTTCTGAAAGGAAATCCAATGGCCCAAAAGACCAAAGCAGAATTGGAAGCCGCACTGAAAGAGCTTGAGCGTCTCGACGCGGCGACCACGTTCAACAAGATCGCGGAATTCAAGCCGTACCAGAAGCAACAGCTTTTCTTCGAGAAGGGCGCCACGTTCCGCGAACGAATGATCCTCGGAGGAAATAGAACGGGCAAGTCGGAAACGGGAGCGGCGGAAGTCGCCTACCACGCGACGGGTCTTTACCCCTCGTGGTGGCGCGGGAAGCGATGGAAGCGCCCGGTCACGATATGGGCGGCCGGCGTCTCCGGCCAGGCGGTCCGTGACGTGAGCCAAACAAAGCTGCTTGGCCCTCCCGGCGTTGCCGCCGCGCTAGGCAGCGGCTTTATCCCCAAAAGCTGCATCCTCAAAACCTCTGCCTCACATTCGGCGCCCGACGCGGTTGACACTGTACAGGTAAAACACGTCAGCGGCGGAACGAGTACGATCACATTCAAGACATATGCCCAAGGGCGCGATCCCTTCTTCGGCGCCCATGTGGACGTGATCTGGTTAGACGAGCCAGAAAAGCCAACGGAAGCGGGTGACGCCGTAATCTTTACGGAGTGCTTGGCCCGCGTCGCTTCGACGGGCGGAATTATTTTCCAAACCGCGACCCCGATTTACGGGTCTACTTCCACGGTTCTCCGCTTCACCGAAGAGGAAAGCCCGGATCGCTGGCATGTCTATTTCGATATTACCGACGCTTTGCACATTCCCGCATCGGAACGCGCCTCAATTATCGCCGGCTATCCGGCTCATGAACGTGATGCCCGCGCACATGGATGGCCGACAATCGGCGCCGGCAAGATTTTCACCACGCCGGAAGACCAGATTGTTTGCGATGACTTCAAGTTACCGGATTGGTACCGGCTCTTGTGGTCGGTGGACTGGGGCATAAGCCATCCGTTCGCTGGGACGCTCTTAGCTCACGACAGCCAATCGGACATCATTTATGTCGTGGACGCTTTCCGTCTGAAAGACGCTACCAGCCTGCAACATGCCGAACGGATCAAGCGATGGAACGGCGGATGGGGGGCCAAGATCAATTGCGCCTGGCCGCAGGACATGGGGCAGCGTCGCGAATTTGAAGGCGCGCTTGTTCCCATGGCGGATTATTACCGCAAGCTGGGCGTCAAGATGCTTCACGAGCACGCCACGTTCGACGGAAAGAACAATTCGACCGAAGCGGGCATTTTGGCCATGGCCGATAGGTTTTCGACTGGCAGACTTAAACTCTTTCGCTCCTGTTCCGCTGAAATCCTCCAGGAGTATCGCCTGTATCACAGGAAGACGGACGGTCTCATAAATAAAATCCGCGACGATTTGCTGTCCAGTATTCGCGTCGGCGTCATGTCCATCCGGCACGCAAGCGCCGCGATTTACAATCAGCGTATGGCTGAACAGCGCGGCAATAGCGCAAACGTGCAAGTCGCCGAAGGCGGAGCCTTCAGTTGGGACTGGTGGAAATAGAAACGGCACTGCGCCGCTCGCAGTAATTCAACTTTGGAGTAATGACAATGAGTGACGTTTTTGAGGAAGGCTTGTCCGTAGCCGTCGATCCAATCAGCGGGCTAGATAAAGACACACCGCCTGAGCAGGTTCGCACGCTTGCCGCTGCGTGGGCGAAAAACGGCATGCCGCTGGACAAAATTCAATCGGAATTGGCAGTCCGTGGCTTGGAAACTCTGAATATTAATTCGGCTGAGTTCGCAACCGCCCGCGCCGATGCGATTGAACGAGACCCGGTAATTCAGAAAGCTATAGCTGACGGCACAATCGAAGGCCAGAAGCATTTAGCAGAGATTTCCGCGTTGCGGATGTTCGCCAACAAGTCAGGCGATAGCAAAATGACGGATCGTCCGCACACGGCGGAAGACTATCTCGCCCCCGTACATTCCGCGCTTGCAGCTTCCGGCGTCCATGATTTCGACCCGGCCTATGTCGCTGGCCTTCAGGCGACAGCAACAGCATTGCAGCTTGATCCCATTGTCTTGAGCGGGATCATTCAAACCTCCGCCGATGCAAGTCGCGAGACGCGATCCATGTCACCGGAGCAGCGCGACATCTGGGAACAGCGGCAAGTCGCCAGCCTTGAGAGCCTCTTCTCTGCCGAGACCTTGGACGCGGCCAACAAGGAATTGTCGAAGCACGAAGCAAAGTTCGACATACGGAAATCGGCGCGGCAAGGCGGAGCTTTGGCCGCAGCGACGCTCCTGCACTTTCTCCAAGCCCAATCTCTCAAACACTAGAAAGGACGTGTCATGAAATTTCGATACCAAGTAGACGGCCGTAAGCGGACTGGCGAGACCAAGGCGGGCGGAGGGGCGTCAACTTTCGGACCTTGGTTCACACTCGCGGGTTTTGTGTCCGAACAGCACGCAAAGAACTTCGCGGGAATGCTCAATCTGCACAAGCAGAGCTTCGATGATTTCCAGGTTGTGGAGGTGCCCCGTGAGTAACGTGCTCATATCGGATGGCCTGATAAAGACCATCCGAACCCTTGACGCTCGGATTGATCGCGTCCTGTATGAGAGTTTGGACGATCCAGGCGTCAGCCCAGAGGCCGGCGTCCAACTGATAAAGGCGCGGCACTATGTCAGCCTGCTGCGCGCCAATCTCGAAAACATTCGCGATCTGCTTGCATCGGAACCGGAGGCGACCGCTTTCGCCGGCAAACCCTGGCCTCACGTCGCCGGCTTTCTGAAATCAAGTTGCCGGAGTCTGGAACATCACGCCGGAGCGGTGGACTGTTCTTTCGAGAGCTTCGCCCGGCGTGACGTTTGGAATTCCGCGCGACTTCAGGTTCAAGATTTGGCCCCGGCGATCAAAAGGATCGCGGACCGGCTTCATGCCCTGGCGCGCGCAAGCCATGCCTCGGTGGAGTGAACGGCGGTGTTTGCGTTCGTTGTGGAGGCCAGGACTGCGGAAAGCTGCGGCTCACTCGACCCGCATCGCCCGACTTATTGCGGCCCTCGCTTTGGCCAGTGGCAGGCAATCGCCGCCTTCGCGGAAAAGTGGATGGCCGAGGCTTTCGTCAGCGCCCGCAACCTCAGTGCCTACCGGCCCTTCGCGGAATACCGCATCGTGAGTGCGCCGTGACCGCAGGCCTTGTCTTTATCGGGATCATCTTGGCCGCGATCTTTGCGATCCTGGCTAGTCCGCCGCTCGCCTAATGCGTGAGGATCATACAGGACAGTCATCTTACTTGGCTTGTCGCGCAAGTTCATGCCTGATGAGCGCCCGGAGACATTTGGCACCGTCCGCATAGGATTTGCTGGCTGGCACGTATTCGCCATTGTTGGCGGGCTTCGATAGCTCTAGCAGAACGTCGTATAGTTTGTCCGGCATCCTATCGTCGGTAAAATTCATGCAGAAATCAGCAACAACCCCTATCTCGAAACAATGCCGTGTCTGTTTTTCGTCATACCAAACGACAGTGGGCTCCGGACCCGAATCTCTAAGCCATCCGCGATAGGCATGTGCGGCATGCATGAATGCCTCGCGGAGATCATTCGATATTGTGGGGTCCGCGATGGGTAGCGCTCCTGCTGTTCTTTTGGAGGTGCCGGTGCCTGACGGTGCGCCCGTGACCTTGCAGGGGAGTTAATGAACTTGCCGCGCCGGCCGGAATTCCTGTCCCGCTTTGATAATGGACAAACATTCGGACGGCCCCTTATCGTGAGGCAGATATGACAGCGGGGGTTACCATGCCGAAGATCAAGCCTAATTCGACAAGCGAGGCGATTGGCGCACGCATTAAGATGCATCGGCGGCGCCGTAACATCTCTCAAAAAGTACTCGGCAAGCATCTTGGCGTCTCGTATCAGCAGATTCAAAAATATGAGAATGGGACCAATCACCTTTCGACCGCCACGCTGATGA
>DATNGI010000041.1:0-10057 GCA_035605955.1 Rhizomicrobium sp. | reverse complement strand
GCCTGGGCTTTATTCGGTGATCAAATTCGAGCTTTCGGCGGCGGGAAAAAGCACGCATGTTTCCTTCGACCAGGCGGGTTATCCCCAAAGCGATCGCGCCTCGCTGGTGGCGGGCTGGAAATCGCATTATTGGGACCCGATGAAGGCTTATTTCCGCAAGGGTTGAGCCGGTTTGAAAAAGCCGCCGCGCTGGTGCAACGTTGCCCCGAATATAGAAGTCAGGGGGACGGGATGCGGGCGCTTTCCTTTATCGGCGGTTTCTGTCTGGCGCTGACGGCCGCCATTGGTTTCATGTCCGATGCGGCCTTTGCGCAATCGGGCGGCTTGAAAACCGCGCTGGACAAATTTCATCCCAGCTTCGACCAGGCCTTCACCAGGCATGGGCTGGTGGGCGGGGCGTTTGCCTTCCAGCATGCGGGCGATCCGGCCACGACATTCTTCTTTGGGGACGCGAGGCAGGACAATCACCAGAAGATCATGGCGAACACGGCCTATAATTGGGCCTCGATCACCAAGACCTTCACGGCAATCGCGATCATGCAACTGCGCGACCGGGGCATGCTCTCCCTGGACGATCCGGCGGTTAAATATGTGCCGGAGCTGCGCCAAGCGCATGATCCGTTCGGGCCGATCGATGCCATCACCATCCGCATGCTGTTGAGCCACAGCGCCGGCTTCCGCAATCCCACCTGGCCCTGGGATTGCGACACCACGCCGGATTGTTCCTGGGTGCCGTTCGAGCCCACGCATTGGGCGCAAGTGAATGCGATGCTGCCTTTCACCAACATCGCCTTCAGGCCGGGCTCGCGCTGGAGCTATTCCAATGTCGGTTACGTGTTCTTGGGCCAGATCATCGAGCGGCTGACGGGCGATGACTACGAAGTCTATGTCACCAAGAATATCCTGATGCCCTTGGGCATGACGGAAAGTTATTTCGACCGTTCGCCTTATTATCTGCAAGGTCGCGTGTCGGGGAGTTTTCTGCGCGCGGGGTCGGGCGGCGCGCTGGCGCCGCAGCCTTTCGATTTCGATTCCGGCATTACCGTGTCGAACAGCGGCCTGAAATCGCCCGTCACCGACATGCTGAAATATGCCCGCTTCCTGATCGGCGATCCCAAACAGCCGGTCTATGACACCGTACTGAAACGCGCGTCATTGGACGAGATGTGGACGGGCACGCTCTCGACCGCCAATCCCAACGAGCCGGCCACGGCGTACACCGGCGGGCCGGGCGGGGTGGCGCCCGCCATGGGGCTGGGCTTCTTCACGCTCAATGTGGATGGGCACAAATATGTCTATCACGATGGCGATCAGGGCGGCTTCACCGCCGAGTTCATGATCGATCCGGAACGCAAGAGCGCCGCCATCGTGATGTCCAACACCACCGACACGGGCGCGCCGGTGGACGCGACCCACGCGCAATCCAACACCGAGCCCGATCCCAAGGCCGATCCGCGCATGGAGCTGCGGAACGTGCTGATCAAGGATGTGTTTCCGGCGGTGAAGTAGGGCGATCCGCGGCTTAACGGAGCGGGGCCAGCTGACCGGCGTGCTTCTCGGGATTTCTCGGGTTGCGGCGGTTGTGCTGCGCCGATTTGGCGGCAGAAATCGCTTTGGCTGGCGCTGCCGGTCGCATAACATGCACGCGGGGCGGGTGGGTCATTTTGCGGGCCGGCAGTAGACCGGACTCTTCAGCCATCCGAGCAGGGGGCCGCGGGAAACCGCGTCGGGGGCGGTATGTCGAATCGCAGAATTGGCTTTGGGCTGGGCGTGAGCTTTTTGGCGCTGACGGCGGCCGCGCCGGCTTTAGGCGCGGTGATCGATTATCCCAACGGCAGCGACAACACGTCGCCCATCGTGCTGACTGACAACAGCACCCAGCTGCAGGTATTGACCGGCACCGCGACGCAGTCGGGCGTGATTTCGGAGTCGGGTGGCTCTTTCATGTTGGGAAAACTCGGGGCCGGTACGCTGATTTTTACCGGAGCCAACGCGTACACCGGGCCTACGCAAGTTGATGGTACCCTGCAGATCGGCAATGGCAGTACGGCGGGCTCGATCGCCGGTGATATCCAACTCTTCAATTCTTCGAAAATCGTGTTCGACCGGTCAGACACATATGTCTATGGCGGATCCATAAGCAGCGCGGGTGGCGGCAGCGGGCAGCAACTGGAGCAAGCAGGGACCGGTACGCTTATTCTAACCGGAAGTGCCATACCGCTCGGTGGCACCACAATTTCGGCTGGCACGCTACAAATCGGCAATGGCGGAGCCGCAGGAACGCTGACTGGCAATGTGGTCGATAATGGTGCGCTCGTTTTTGATAACTCAGGTACGGCTACATTCAGTGGAGTTATATCGGGCAGCGGCTCTTTAACTCAAGCTGGAAGCGGCACGCTCACTCTGACGGCGGACAACAGCTACGCCGGCACCACGACGATCGCATCCGGCACACTCCAAGTTGGAGCTCTGGGATTCGGTCCGACTACCGGCACATTGGGGTTGGGCGCGGTCGTAGACAATGGGTTGTTGATAATCAGCCATCCAAGCACAACCATTGCCAATCTTATAAGCGGAAGCGGTGGCGTTACCATCAGCGGGGGTAGCAGCGTAATCACTTTCACGGCCGCGAACAGCTATGCGGGTGTGACGACCATCGCTGGTTCGCCCTTTATCTTTAATACGCTGGCACTTTCGGGCTCAGGCAGGGTTGGCCCAACCAGCCAGGTTATCGCCGATGGCCGCTTCGATATTTCCGCCGCCAATTCGGATATTTCAATCAAATCTTTGGCAGGCGCCGGTTCGGTTATTCTCGGCGCCAGAAGTCTAACCCTCACTGCTGCCTCGGATACGTTCTCCGGCACTATCAGCGGCAGCGGGGGGCTGATCGTGTCAGGTGGCAGCGAGACGTTGGGTTTTGGCACATTCGGCGCCAACAGTTTCACCGGCCAGGTGCGTATCGATGCAGGTGCAACTCTGGCTTTAACTGGGCCTGGCTCAATTCAATCAGCAAGTAGTTTGGTTGACAACGGCACGTTCGACATCTCGGCCGCGACGACCGGTACCGCGGTGAACTCTCTGAGCGGGGACGGATCGGTGGTCCTGGGGGCCAGCAAGTTGGTGATAGTGAGCGGCACAGGCATTTTTTCCGGCGGCATCACCGGCACCGGCGGAATTATCGTGTCGGGTACTGAGACTCTTACAGGTAATAGTACCTATTCCGGGGTCACCCAGATTCTACAGGGGGGCGCTCTGGCATTGTCGGGGAGTGGCAGCATCGCATCCTCAATCTCGATCGACAACCAAAGCATTTTCGACATTTCCGGCACAAGCAGCGGCGCTTCGATCGTCAAATTAACTGGCCCGGGAAATGTCGTTCTGGGTAACCGAACGCTGACACTCACCAATTCTTCCCAAAATGTTTCAGGTGTGATCTCGGGCACTGGTGGTGTGACTATTGCATCCGGCAGTTGGACGCTGCTTGGCGCGAATACTTATACCGGTGTCACGAATATTGGCGGCGGTGCCACACTTAATGTCGGATCCGGTGATTTTTTTGGGACTGCTGGATCGATTGCGAGCAGCAGCATAACGAATAGCGGAACAATCAACTTCGATCGTGCGGCAAATATCAACTATGCCGGCACAGTCTCCGGGAATGGTGGCCTTGTTCAGTCGGGTACTGGTACCCTCACACTGAGCGCGAATAATACCTATACCGGTGGCACGACGGTCAGCGCGGGCACGTTGAATATTACCGGTTCGATCGCCAATTCGGCGGTTAGCGTGGCGAGTGGGGCGAAACTTACTGGCACGGGCAAGGTCGGCGCAGTGACGGTGGCGAGCGGCGGCACTTTGAGCCCCGGCGTGGCGGGCGTGCCGGGCACGTTGACGGTGCAGGGCAATCTGGCACTGGCCTCGGGCGCGAATTATGTGGATGCAATTTCTCCGACCGTCACCGGGCTCACCAGAGTCAGCGGCATGGCCAGCGTTGATGGTGCGCTGACCGTGAACGCGGCATCGGGCTCTTACGCAATTGGTCAGCACTACACTGTGCTATCAGCGGTGGGCGGGCTTTCAGGAACTTTCGCGTCGGTTAGCACATCTGGCTTCGGGGTTTATCAGCCCACTGTTGGATATGACGCCAACTCCGTGTTCCTCACCCTTAGCGTCAATGCTGTTTCGCCGTTCCTGCCGGCCGGGCTTGGTACCAACGGCATCAATGCCGCCAAGGGGATCGATGCAGCGATCGCGAATGGGGCACCGCTCAATGCCGGCTTCAATGCGCTGTTTGGGCTTTCGGGTGCGGCGCTGGGAACGGCGGTCACGCAATTATCCGGAGAAGCCGGCGCGGATGCGGCGCAAGGCGCCAGCCAAGCCTTCCTGCCGTTCGTCTCGACTCTAATGGCGGAGGGAATAAGCGGAAGTC
This sequence comes from Rhizomicrobium sp., assembly GCA_035605955.1. Lineage (GTDB taxonomy): Bacteria > Pseudomonadota > Alphaproteobacteria > Micropepsales > Micropepsaceae > Rhizomicrobium. The sequence goes on along the minus strand of DATNGI010000041.1, from coordinate 5,628 downwards.
CCACCATGACGGCCGCGAATTTCGCGCCCGGCAGCGTTTATGGTCAAGACGTGGCGCCGGGGCCCGCACAGCTGGCAGTGGGCGGCATGCGCGCCTGGGGCACGGTCTATGGCCGCCACACCGGCATCGCTGCCGATGCCGCAGCGGGCACGCATAGCCTGAAGGCGGGCGATGTCGGTTTCGCCGCTGGCATTGAGATGCAGGTGGACGACACTCTGCGCCTGGGCGCTGCGGCCGGTGGCGGTCATGGCTCCTTCAACGCGGGCAATGGTGGGGGCGCGAGCGACGATGCCATGCTCGGCGTCTATGGCAGTCTCGGGGTCCTGGACCAGGGCTATGTCGCAGGCGCCTTCAGCTATGGCTGGCATGATGTCGATACGCTGCGCCTTCTCACCATCTTTGGTACCGATCTGCTCGGTGCCAAATACACCGCCCATGATGTGGGCGTGCGGGTCGAAGGCGGCTGGCGCGTGGCGCTGGATGAGGATGACGGCCTTGTTCCTTATGCCGCTTTCGTGTGGGATTCCTTCCAGGCACCCGCTTACGCCGAAGGCGCAGTGTCTGGCACCGCCAACTTCGCGCTGTCCTACACCGCGCAGGATACCAATTTTGGTCGGAGCGAGGTGGGCCTGAAGGCCGGACGCAATGTCGCTGTGGGCGACGGCGCGATAGCGCTGGAGCTTTCCGCCGCCTGGGCGCATCAGCTTTATGGTGCTCCCTTTGCGCTTGCTGCATTCCAGGCGCTGTCGGGATCAAGTTTCGCGGTTCAGGGCGGGCGGATCGCCACCGACACCGCGCTTTTGGGCGCGGGTATCGATTGGCACGACAGCGATGCGCTTTCCTTTGGCGCGCGGATCGACAGCCAGCTTGGCGGCGGCACCACCGCTCTCGCCGGCACCGGCACGATCAGTCTTCGCTGGTAGCAGACACGCGACTGGCCCTGGCGGGGAAACCAGGGCCGTCTGCGTCTCGCTCCGGCTTTCTTCCCCCGGTGGCCGGAGGCCTGACGGGGGAAGATGTCTCTGAGCGCTTGCGCGAAAGAGACAGATGGGGGCAACTAATTACTACCAGCCGCGATAGCTGCCATAAGGCTGAGAGTAACCGTAACCGCCATAGCCGCGGTCATAGTCGCGATAACCGTCATTGCGATAACCGTAATCGCGATAACCGTAATCGCGATAGCCGTAATCGCGGTCGCGCCAGCCATTGTCCTGGCGGTACCAGCCGTCATGGTCATGGTTGTTCTGCGAAGCCAGGATCGCGGCCAGCGCCAGGAAGCCGATCCCGGCCACCACGGCGGCGCCATTGCCGTTATCGCGATGGCGATAAGAATGATCGCGGTAATCGACCTGCTGAAGCGCCCCATGAGCCGGGGCGGCGCTGGCGGCGGTAGCGCCCAACAGTGACAAAGCAAGAGCCGCACCGATCAGACGTTTCATAATTTTGCTCCTTCATGGGGGATGACGATCCATCCTTGGAAGGGAGAATGGGCCCGGCAGCCTGTATGCAGTCTGGGTGCGGCGTTCATTCTCCATTCATTGTGGTGACGGAGCTGTGGCGCAGGCGGCTTTTCCAGCTAACAATGTGGCCGGATTGGGAGGATCAGATGAAAAGATATGCCTTGCCGTTCTTTCTATTGGGCGCCATTGGCTTGGCCGCGCCGGCTCTGGCCCAGGACAACGCGCCCCGCGTGCGCGGGATTTCCGCTGCGCTGGCGGTGGAAGCGGCTGAGGCCGCGCAAGCGCTTTGCGCCCAGCACGGCAACACCACCACCGCGCTGGTCGTGGATCAGGCGGGGCTTCCCATCGCGATGCTGTCAGCCAATGGCGCGGGTGCCTTGGGCCAAAGGTTGGTCACGGCCAAGGCGAACATCGCCGCCAAACTGAAAATATCGAGCGCGGAGGCGGCCCGGCGTTACAAGACCGAAGATCCGATGCTGTTCCAGCTCGCCGTCGATCCCGCGATGGGGATTCCGCTGCCGGGCGGCCTTCCTATCGTGGCGCACGGTGAGGTCATGGGCGCGATCGCGGTGTCGGGCGCTTCCAAAGAGGTGAATGACGAGCAATGCGCTGAGGCCGGGTTGGACAAGATCAAAGACCGGCTGAAGTAGACAAATAATTGATATAATTACACTATTTCAAAGACTGCGGATTTCCGGCAATTTTTCTTGGAACTAACTGTCCAGTCAGTTATTTACTAGATATGAAATCCGCACGCTGGAAACGCCGCAAAGAGGAACGGACACCGGAGATCCTGGAGGCCGCGCTGGCCTGCTTCGGGGAAAAGGGTTTCGCGGCGACCCGGATGGACGATGTTGCGGCCAGGGCCGGCATCACCAAGGGCACGATCTATCTTTACTTCGACAGCAAGCAGGCGGTGTTCAAAGCACTGGCGCGGCAATCGGCGGGCGCACAGATCGCAGCGATTGCCGAGCAAGTGAAGACCAGCGATACGCCTTCGCCGGAGCTTCTGCGTTTTGTGATCCTGAGCATGGGTCAATTCCTGCGCACCACCGACCGCATCATCCTGCCGCGCGTGTTGTTGTCGGAAATGGGGAATTTTCCCGAACTGGCGGAATTCTGGCGGCGCGAGATCATCGACAAAGGTCTTGGACTTTTTGAAACGATCATCAAGCGCGGCATCGCGCGAGGCGAATTCCGCAAGCTGCCGACCCAGCATGCCGCGCGTTTGTGCATCGCGCCGCTGCTGGTTATGGCGCTGTGGCGCATGCATTTCGAGAAATTCGATTCCGTACCGTACGATTATGAAGGCTTGGTGGAGACGCACATCCAGACATTGCTGAGGGGACTTCAAGACGAAGGAAACCCGTCATGAAAAAATGGATCGCATTGTCGTTGACGCTTTTGCTGGCGGCTTGCGAGGAGAAAAAAGATGCCGGCTGGCTGGGCTATGGCGAAGGCGATGCTGCCTTCATCGCCGCGCCGCAGCCGGGCTGGATCGAGGAGCTGGCAGTGGAGCGCGGCAGGACCGTCAAGCCCGGCGATCTTCTTTTTGTGCTGGACACCACGGCGCAAGAGGCGAGCCAGGGCCAAGCCGAAGCCACGCTCACGCAAACCAAGGCGTCGCTGGCACAGGAACAGTCCAATCTCGTCTACATGCGGACAGAGCTGACGCGGCAGAACGGGTTGGCGCGCGCCAACGCCGGAACGCCGGTTCAGCGCGACCAGGCGCTCACCAATTATCAGCAATCACTGGCGCGCATCGCGCAACTGAAAGCCCAGATCGCCCAGATGCAGGCCGCCCTCACAGGCGCTAGCTACAGCCTGTCGCAGCGGCGGGTGGTGGCCGAGACCGGCGGCCCGGTGCAGGACATTTATTTCCGGCCCGGCGAATATGTGCCGGCTTCGACCCCGGTGGTCTCGATCCTGCCGCCCGCCAATGTCTATGTCCGCTTCTTCGTGCCGCAGTCCCAATTGGCGGGCGTCAAGCTGGGCGATCATGTGGAGGTCGATTGCGACGGCTGCAAACCCATGCGAGCCGAGATCACTTTCATCGCGGCCCAGGTGGAATTCACCCCGCCCGTGATCTTCAGCGTGGAAAACCGCGAGAAGCTGGTGTTCAAGCTGGAAGCGCGGGGCGCTGGCGGACTTGCCATCCATCCCGGCCAGCCGGTGACTGTGAAGAAGATCTGAGCGCGAGGTCATCATGAGCGCGCTTGCTATCGACGTTCACGGCCTGACCAAGAAATTCGGCAACAAGACCGTGGTCGATCATATCGACATCGCGGTACCCGAAGGCCAAGTGTGGGGATTTCTGGGTCCCAACGGGTCGGGCAAGACCACCAGCATCCGCATGTTGTGCGGATTGCTCAACCCCGATGACGGGCATGGCACATGCCTGGGGCTTGATTTCCGCACCCAGTCGGAAGCCGTCAAGCGCCAGGTCGGCTATATGACCCAGCGCTTCAGCTTCTGGGAAGACCTTTCCATCCGCGAGAATCTCGAATTCGTGGCGCGGATCTATGGCGTCGAGCGCGGCAAGGAGAAGGTCGATGCGACGCTGAAACGGCTGGGCCTCGCCAAACGGCAGGATCAGCTGGCGGGACAATTGTCAGGCGGCTGGAAGCAGCGCATTGCGCTGGCCGCCTGCATGCTGCACGATCCCAAGCTGCTTCTCCTGGACGAACCGACGGCGGGCGTCGATCCCAAGGCCCGGCGCGATTTCTGGGAGGAGATCCACGCGCTGTCGGCCGAAGGCCTGACGGTGCTGGTCTCGACCCATTACATGGATGAGGCGGAGCGCTGCGATCGCATCGTCTACCTGTTGAACGGCAAGCTGGTGGCGCGCGGATCGGTGAGCGAGGTGATCGCGCAATCGGGTCTTTCCACCTTTGTTATCGAAGGCCCCGACGTCCGGCGGCTGGAACAAGAGCTTCGGGGCCAGCCCGGCGTGGATTACGTGGGCTTCTTCGGCGCCGCCTTGCATGTGAGCGGGCGCGACCATGAGGCGCTGCGACAAAGCGTGGAGCGCTACCGGGAGCAGGCGGGACTTGCCGTGACCGAAACCAAGCCCAGCCTGGAGGATGTCTTCATCCATCTGCAGGAGGAAGCGCGATGAATTTCTCGCTTTCCCGCATCTGGGCCTTGATCGTGAAGGAATTTCTGCAGATGCGCCGCGACCGGCTGACGCTGGCGATGATCGTGGGCATTCCCCTGGCGCAGCTTTTCCTGTTCGGCTTCGCCATCAATTTCAATCCCAGGGATCTGCCCACCGCCATCGCCATCAACGATCCCGGCGTGATGGCGCGTTCCATCGTGGCGGCGCTCAGCAATTCCAGCTATTTCAAGATCATTGAACAGACCAACGATCCCGCCCATGCCCGCGAATTGCTGAAACAGGGTAGGGTGCTGTTCGTGGTGGAGATCCCGCCCAATTTTTCCCGCGACATCGTCAAGGGCCAGCAGCCCGATCTTCTGATCGAGGCAGACGCCACCGATCCCGCGGCGGGCTCCTTCGCGTTGGCGGCTTTCAACCAGCTGGGCGCCAGCGCACTCAAGGACGATCTGGTGGGCCCCTTGGCGGCGCGCGCACAGAATCAGCCGCCTTTCAATCTCGTCTCCCATCTTCTCTACAACCCGGAATCCAACACCCAGTACAATATCGTGCCCGGACTTCTGGCAATTATCCTCACCATGACCATGGTGCTGATGACGTGTCTGGCGCTGACGCGGGAACGCGAGCGGGGAACCTATGAGAATCTGCTGGCGATGCCGGCAACGCCGCTGGAGATCATGATCGGCAAAATCGCGCCCAATGTTCTGGTCGGCGCCGTTCAAAGCACGATCGTGCTTGTGGTGGCGCGCTTTGTCTTTCATGTGCCCATGCTGGGATCGATGCTGCCGCTGGCGGGCGCGCTCACGATATTCGTGATCGCCAATCTGGCGGTGGGCTATACCTTCTCCACCCTGGCGCAGAACCAGCTCCAGGCCATGCAGATGACGATGTTCTTCCTGCTGCCGGCCATCCTGCTCTCCGGCTTCGCCTTTCCCTTCGCCGGCATGCCGGGCTGGGCCCGCGCCCTGGGCGAGGTGCTGCCGGCCACGCACTTCCTGCGCATTGTCCGCGGCATCCTGCTCAAGGCCAATGGGTGGCCGGAAATCTGGCCCG
>DATNGI010000040.1:0-63783 GCA_035605955.1 Rhizomicrobium sp. | reverse complement strand
ATTCTCGTGCCGCATGCGCTTGGCCAGACCCGCCATGATCGCGGGCGCGCAACGGAAATCCATGTCGGCCACGCCCATGCCGGCCACAATCTTGCTCATCTTTTCGTCGCGCATGGGCTCGTCCCAATGGACGCTGTCGGTGCCAAGCCGGTTGAACGGCGTGTTGAAGTCAAATGCTCCTGATTGCGTAGCCGCGGCCTCAGCTTCGGCACCCGCCAGTAAGGGCCCCAGCGCCAGCACGCTGGTGCCGAGACCACTATTTTTGAGAAACGACCGGCGATCCTGCGGCATATCCTGACCCAATGAAGCCTCCCGCGCTGCCGCGTTTTGGTGGCCCCGTGGCCCGCCCAGGTCAGCGGCGATTGACCCAGGGTTGGCGGCAAATTGTATCTGATATGATCATGAGTCAATTATAGTATTGTCATTATGACAATATTATTGTCCACTGCGGCGGCGCTTAGAAATCCGGCTTGCCATGTGGAAACCCGCCCTCGACGACGATGCCGAAACCCTCACCGGGCAGTTGCTGGCGGCGATGCGCCGGGACATTCGGGCGGGTGTTCTGGAGCCGGGCTCGCGGCTTCCCACCCATCGCGATCTGGCGCACCGCCTGGGCGTGGCGGTCGGGACGGTAACGGCGGCTTACGCGCAAGCCGTGCAGCAAGGGTTGATCGAAGCCCGCGTCGGCCGGGGCAGTTTCGTTCTGGCCGCTTCGGCGGCGGAGGAAAAAGGCGACGTCATTCTTTCCTACAATGTTCCACCGCTGGAGCCGGCAGCGCGGCATCTGACGGCGGCGCTCAAGAGCCTGCGCGCACGCCGCGATCTGCTGGACGCGCTGAATTATGTGCCGGTGGCGGGATTGGAGGCGCATCGCGGCGCGGCCGCGGCCTGGCTGAAGCGCCGCTGCGGATTTGCGCTGGCCGATCCCGGCCGCATGATGATCACTTGCGGCGCGCAACAGGCGACGGCCCTGGTTCTGGGCGCGCTGGCCAAGCCAGGCGAGACCATCCTGACGGAAGCCGCCACCTTTTTCGGCGTGAAGACGCTGGCGCATCATGTCGGCTACAAGCTTCAAGGCCTTGCCATGGATGGCGAAGGCCTTCTGCCGCAAGCCTTGGACCGCGCGGCCGCGTCCGGCAAGGCGCGCATTCTCTACACGCTGCCAACTCTGCAGAATCCCACCGGGCGCATCATGGGCGAACAGCGGCGCGCCGACATCGCCAAAATCGCGCGCAAGCGCAAGCTCTGGATCATCGAGGACGACACTTTCGGCGCCTTCGCGGCAGGCAATGCGCCGCCGCCGCTCGCAACCTTCGCGCCGGAGCAGACGGTCTATATCAGTGGCCTGTCGAAGATTCTGGCGCCGGGCTTGCGCACCGCTTATCTGCAGACGCTCGATGACGACATGCGGGAAAAGATCGGGCAGGCGATCCGCGCCACCAGCCTGTCGCTGGGCGGCGTCGGCCATCTGATCGCCAGCCAGTGGATCGATGACGGCACCGCCGATGAGATCGCCGATGCGGTGACCGCCGAGATCCGGGCGAGAAATACGCTTGTCCGGCGCAAGCTGGATAAGCTGCTGGAACCGGAAGCGGATCGGCGCTGCCCGCATCTTTGGCTGCCCCTGCCGGAGCTGGATGCCGAGCGCTTGACGGCGCGCGCTCAACGCCATGGCGTGCAGCTGACGCCGCCGGACGCGCCGATCGTGAATCCCGCGCTGATTTCCGGCGTGCGGCTGTGCGTGGGCGGCGATCTCTCCGAGCCGCGGCTGGATGCCGCCGTGACCATGGTGGCGGACGCGCTCATAGCGGGCCGGGAAGAGCGCTCGCTTACCTTGGTATAGCCAAGGCCTGCGTCCTCAAGCCAAGGTTTTGCCGGCGATGCGCTCCAGCACCCTGATGGGCGCGGTGTCGGGCTCGCCCATGCGGGCGACATCGAAATGGAAGGTCTGCTCCAGTGCGAATTCGCCTTTCAACGCGGCGTGCAGCACCTGGTCGGTATAAACCAGCCAGCAACTGCCCGGCGGAAAATCCAGCGCTGTGTGGGGCGCATGTTTCTGATACTGCGCGTCGCGCTTGGCTGCGTCATGCAAGGACAGCATCATCTCGTCATAAGCCGAGCGGCGTCCGCGCGTGACGCCCAGCTTCTCGAACAGCCAGCTTTGCCCCCGCAGATGCGGCTTGATGCCGGGCGCGAATTTGGCGGCGAAATCCGGGAAAGGTTCGCCTACTTCCCAATGCCGCGAACCGCTTCCATCGGGCTTTCGCGGCGCCACATTGGCGAAGAAGCGCAAGATGCGCCGGCCATCTTGCATGGGCCGCGAGGGAAACGCGTCCACATGCAACAGCCGGTCGTCCTGGATCACGGAGTAGGGACGGCCTTCCACTTCCACGGGGCGGTAGGAGGTGCGGGCGCGTTCGACGCTGGCATAATTGGGCAGCAGATCCTTCACAAAGCGGGTTGCGCCTGCGCCGAAACGCTCGATCATGGCGGCCAGGCGTTCGGCCCGCTCGCCGGTCGCCGACGTGCCCTGCAAGCGGCCATTGATGTGGTCGAGACTGATATTCTTGGCCTTGCCGTCGGTCAGCTGGCCGTCCAGGAATTCCGTCTCGCTGTTGGAAAGCTTGAACGGCATCTTGGGAAAATACAGCAGCTTGCCATGTTCCAGCGCTCTTTGCGCGCGGGCGCGGGTCTCGGGCTCGAACGGGCCTTCCCACGACGTGAAATCGAATTCCTCGCGGATCACGCAAACGACTCCGTCATCGCGCCATAGACCAGGCTTCTTAAGTCTCGCCGCAATTTGATGCGATCCGGCGCGAACAGGATCTGGGTCATGAACACCACCGCCAGCTCTTCCTTCGGATCGTTGAAGAAGTAGGTGCCCGCGGCGCCGCCCCAGGAATATTCCCCCGCCGTGCCGGGAAGTCCGGTGGCGGCCACATCCTCCGTCACCGCCACACCCAGCCCATAGCCCACGCCGGCATAACCGCTTTCATTGAAGGCGCCGGTGGCGGGCATCATCTCGGTCATGGTGCGCCGTCCCGGCAGATGGTTGCTGGTCATCAGACCGACCGTCTTGGGACTCAACAGGCGAACGCCGTCCAACTCGCCGCCATTCAGCAGCATGCGGCAGAAGCGCAGATAGTCGGACGCCGTGCCCGCAAGCCCGCCGCCGCCGGATTCCAGTTGCGGCGGCTGGGCATAGGCCGAGTTCTGGGCGTCGTCGAACAGGGCCATCTTGCCTTCGCGGACATAATAGCAAGTGCTGAGGCGATCCTGTTTGGAGGCGGGCACCACGAAATCGGTGTCGTGCATTTGAAGCGGCGCCAGAATGCGCGTGCGCAGAAAATCCGAGAAGCGCTGGCCGGAGATTTTCTCCACCAGATAACCCGCCACATCCAGGCCCACGGAGTAGTTCCACATCTCGCCCGGCGTGAACTCCAAAGGCAGCTTCTCCAGATCGGCGACCATGCCGGCCAGGCCGCCTTCGCTATTGGCCTCCGCGATATGAAGCTTGCGGTAGGCGGCGTCGAGATTGGTGCGATTGAGGAAGCCGTAAGTGAGGCCGGAGGTGTGGCGCAGCAGATCCACCACTTTCATCGGCCTGCTGTTGGGGCTGGCCAGGAACGCGCCCAGATTGCCGCCCGCGAAAATGCCCAGATTGCCGAAGCTTGGAATGAAGCGCGCCACGGGATCGTCCAGCGCGATCTTGCCTTCCTCCATCAGCATCAGAAGGGCCACGGCGGTGACGGGCTTGGTCATGGAATAGATGCGGAAGATGGCGTCTTCCCGCATGGCGAGCTTCTTGCCCACATCCATCTGGCCGCTCATGCCGCTCCACACCACATCGCCGCGCCGCCACACCAGGGTCAGCGCGCCGGGAATGGCATCCGTCTCCACATAATTGCGGGCGATCACGTCATTGATGCGCTGCAGCCGGGCAGGGTCGAAACCGTGAGTGCTCATATGCGTGGGGTCCGTAGGTCGCGCGCGGCCCATGCTATACAGGCTTCGCGGCTTTGGCTAAAGCCAGGGATATGAGCGGCATTTTCATCCGGCACGGCCTCATCATTCCGGAAGGCGAGCTTGAAGAAAGCTTTATTCAATCCTCCGGCCCGGGCGGCCAGAATGTGAACAAGGTGGCAAGCGCGGTGCAGTTGCGCTTCGATGTCCGGGCCAGCTCCAGCCTGTCCGAACCGGTCCGCGCCGCGCTGCTGTCGCTTTCGGATACAAGGCTGGACAAGGCCGGCGTTCTGACCGTAACCGCGCGGCGCTTTCGCGAGCAGACACGAAACCGCGCCGACGCGCGTGCCAGGCTGGCGGAACTGATCCGGGCCGCGACCGCGCCGAAAAAGCCTCGCCGCGCCACCAAGCCCAGCCGGGCCAGCCGCCAGCAGCGGACCGACAGCAAGACGCGCCGTGGACGGATCAAGAAGGATCGCGCGCGGCCTGCGTTCGATTGAACGGTGGATTAACCAAGCGCGGGATTGCGATCATGCAATAGCATGGCCGCTCGCTAAGGCTCGCGGCGTTTCTCGCTTTCGCAGGTCCCCCGGACCTGCTCACTCGCTTTGCGTGCCGCTCGAAACCGCTCAAAAAAGCTTCGCAATCGGCGTTATAGTGAGTCGTCGGAGGAAAGCATGACGCCGGTGTTCGAGTTTCTGCGGCAGCGGGTCTGGGCCATCACCCTGGGCGTGGCGCTGTCCGGCGTTCTTCTGATCATGATCGGCCCGGGCGCGGTCTGGGGACTGCTCACTTTGATCCTGGCCGCCGCCGTCACCGTGCGCTTCGTGGTGCCGGAGGCGCGCGCGCGCCTGCCCGTGGCGGGGCCCAAGCCCGGCGACGAAGGCCTGGCCATTCTCTCGCCTTTGGTGCGCAAGGTGCTGGGCCAGATGCCGGTGCCTGTGATGCTGCTGGATTCCGGCTCCCGCGTGCTGTTCGTCAACGAGCCGATGCGGGGCGTGGTCGGGCCGTCATCCGACCGCAAGCCGATCAGCACGGTGTTGCGCAATCCGGAAGTTCTCACTGCCATTGGCCAAACCAGCGCCGATGGCGAACCGGCCCGGGCGCAATTCACCGTCGCGGTGCCGATCGAGCGGCATTACGAAGCCTATTCGGCACGGGTCAGCAACGATCCCACAGTCACGGTGCTGGTACTGCATGAGCTGACCGCCATAAGGCGCAGCGAACAGATGCGTGCCGATTTCGTGGCCAATGCCTCTCACGAACTGCGCACGCCCTTGGCCGCGGTCGCCGGCTTCATCGACACGCTGCGCGGCCACGCCAAGGACGACGAGGCGGCAAGGGAGAATTTCCTCCAGATCATGGGGGTGCAGACCGCGCGCATGAGCCGGTTGATCGACGATCTTCTCTCGCTCACCCGCATCGAATTGAACGAGCATGTGCCGCCGCAAGGCCGCGTGGGGCTGGAAGGCGTGGTGCGCGAAGCGGTGGCGGCGCTGGAGCCGTTGGCCCGTCCCGACGGCATCGGCATTGCCATCGAAGCGCAGCCGGGCCTTCCCGCCGTCACGGGCGAACGCGACGAGTTGATCCAGCTGTTCCAGAACCTGATCCACAACGCCATCAAATATGGCCGCGAGGGCGGGCATGTCCGGGTCACGGTCGGCCTTGCCGAACCCGAGGATCAATTGTTCGTGGCGGTGAAGGATGACGGGGAAGGCATTCCGCCCCAGGCGGTGCCGCGCTTAACCGAGCGTTTCTATCGCGTGGACGTGAAACGCTCGCGCGAGCGGGGCGGTACGGGGCTGGGGCTGGCCATCGTCAAACACATTGTTAGCCGCCATCAGGGGCGGCTCACCATCGAAAGCAAATTGGGCGAGGGTTCCACCTTCACCGTGTTTTTGCCCGCGATTGGCACAGATTTGTCAGCCAAAATCCCGGCCCCCGCCGCTGTCACGGAAGTGTTATAAAACCGTCGCATAGGATTGGCGGAAAGCCCCTATCCCGGGGGCCTAACGACAGGCCGCGAGTCGCGCATGACCGATCATACCGTCAAGTCTTTCTCAGAGCAGCTTGAGGCGCTTTCCGCCCTGGTGGCCCAGATGGGCGGCCTGGCCGAGGCGCAATTCGCCGCCGCCATCGAAGCCATTGCCCGGCGCGATTCCATCGCCGCCGAAAGCGCGGTGGGCGGCGATGCCCGCGTCGATGCCGTGCAGCAGGAGATCGAGGATCGCGCCTTGAAATTGCTGGCGCTGCGCCAGCCCATGGCGGTGGATTTGCGCGAGACATTGGCCGCGATCAAGACCGCGGCCGAGCTAGAACGCATCGGCGACCTGGCCAAGAACATCGCCAAGCGGGCGCTGGTCTTGAACCGCGAGCCGCCCATCCGTCTCACGCAATCCTTGGCCCGCATGGGCCGCGTCACGCTTTCGCAATTGAAACAGGTGCTGGATGCCTTCTCCAGCCGCAACGCCGAACTGGCGGAGCAGGTGTGGAACCAGGATGGCGAGATCGACGAGATCTACAACAGCCTGTTCCGCGAACTTCTCACTTATATGATGGAAGACCCGCGCACCATCGGACTGTGCACGCATCTGCTGTTCGTGGCCAAGAATATCGAGCGCGCCGGCGACCACGCCACCAACATCGCCGAAGTGGTCTATCACATGGTCAGGGCGGACCATCTTTCCAGCAACCGGCCCAAGGCCGACATCACCAGCGAGACATCCGTACCCTTTGAGGCCGGCAACGCATGAGCAAACCCACCATCCTGGTCGCCGAAGACGAAGGCGCCCTGATCACTCTCCTGCGCTACAATCTGGAGCGGGAAGGCTATCGCGTTCTGGAAGCCCAGGATGGCGAGGAGGCGTTGCTGGTCGCCGCCGAGGAAAAGCCCGACCTGGTGCTGCTGGACTGGATGCTGCCGCAACTCTCCGGCATCGAAGTCTGCCGCCGCCTGCGCGGCCGGCAGGAGACGCGCAACGTCCCCATCATCATGCTGACGGCGCGGGGCGAGGAAACCGATCGCATCCGCGGCCTCGATACCGGCGCCGACGATTATCTCACCAAGCCTTTCTCGATGACGGAATTGCTGGCGCGGCTGCGCGCGGTGCTGCGCCGCATCCGTCCCAGCCTGGCCGAAGACGTGATCAGCGTGGGCGATATCGAGATGGATCGGGGCGCCCATCGCGTGCGCCGGGCCGGCATCGAAGTGCATCTGGGTCCCACCGAATACAAGCTGCTGGACCATCTGATTCAGCATCCCGGCCGCGTCTTCTCGCGCGAGCAATTGCTGGATGCGGTGTGGGGCTCGGACGTCTATGTCGAGGCCCGCACCGTGGACGTGCATGTGGGACGGTTGCGCAAGGCGCTCAACATCGAAGGCGTCAGCGATCCCATCCGGACCGTGCGCTCCGCGGGTTACTCCCTCGACGAAAACGCCACTGGCGCGGTGAAGGCAGCGTCCTGAAGCTGAGGCGCGGGCACACGGGCTTGGTGCGAGCTTTCACGCTTAAGGAACGGCGCCGGTGCTTTCGGCGACGAGCTTGCCGTCATGGCGGATGGTGATCCGCCGCTCCTGATTTTCTTCGATCGCTGCCTTATAGATGGCACGCGCCAGCGACAAGCGGGACGCGCGGGCCAGGATCTTTTGCACCTTGGCCCCTGCCTCGTCCCACAATTCGACGGCGAACGGCAGTTCTTCGTCGCTGCCCTCGGGGGCCTGGGTCTTTCTCTGTTCCCGCACGTCGATGGCTTTCCCTGCCCAAGCAGACCGCCCGAACCGGCTATTAATTGCCAGTGGTCAATTGTCGGGCGGGTTCCATCGCGCCAGAACCCGCTTGCGGTGGCGCAACGTGATGTAACGGTTCGGATATTCTCTTGTCGCTTCGTAATAAGCCGCGTAGCCGATGCTGCCATTGGCGGTTATCGCCAGGGTTTGTTCGACAATGGAGCGGTCCTCGCTCCACACTTCCACCTTGAAAGGCAAATCCTCGCTGCCGGCAGCGAAAGGTCGGGCGCTTCCCGCGCGATCATCCTGACCTTCCGGATCGTCGCCGGATGCAAACCGGTAATGCATGTCCGCGCGCGGAACTCTGAGGATTTCGAAGCCGACTGTCTGCATTGGACCCATTGAAATAGGAACGCCCCGCTCCTAGGCTTGACGCGTTGGGCAACAACCGACTTTAATTTCAGCGCTCCCCAGGGGGGCTTGTCAATTGTCCATGGGGCATAAAGACGAAGTCCGCAGGGAGGAGCGGGACACGCTCCCCGACCAAAGCCTGGGTTGGCTAATTGACTCCATTGAAGAATATGCCATCGCCAGGCTGACGCCGGAAGGCATCGTCAGCAGCTGGAACGCCGGCGCGCGTGCGATCACCGGCTATTCCGCCGGCGAGGCGCTGGGATCGCAATTGCCGCGGTTTCTGCCCGAAGCCGGTTCGCCCTATTCGGTTCCCAAATTGTTGCAGCAAACCCTGGAAGAGGAGCGCGCCGAACTCGAAGGCTGGCAGACGCGCAAGGGGGGCCAGCGCTTCTGGGCTATCGCCACGCTCCATCCGATGCGCGATTCCGAAGGGACGGTCTTGGGCTTTGGACTGGTGACCCGCGATGGCACCGCGCGCCGCGCGACCCAGGAGGCGCTGCTGGAAAGCGAGCGCCGCTTCCGCCTCCTGGTCGAAGGCCTTACCGATCACGCCATCTATATGCTCGATCCCGCCGGCGTGGTCACCAACTGGAATGTCGGCGCCCAACGCATGAAAGGCTATTCTTCCGACGAGGCGGTCGGGCAGCATTTCTCCCTCTTCTACAGCCGGGAGGATCGCGCGCGTGGTCTGCCTGGCCGCGTCCTCGAGATCGCTGCGCGCGAGGGCCATTATGAGGAGGAAGGCTGGCGCCTGCGCAAGGATGGGAGCCGCTTCTGGGCGTCGGTCGTGGTGGATCCGATCCGCGATGGACGCCACAGGCTGATCGGCTTCGCCAAGATCACGCGCGACATCAGCGAGCGCCGCGCCGCCCAGGAGGCGCTTAAAGAAAGCGAACGGCAATTCCGGCGTCTGGTCGAGGGCGTGCGCGATTATGCGCTTTACATGCTCGATCCCAACGGCGTCATCATTAGTTGGAATTCCGGAGCGGAGCGGATCAAGGGCTATAGTGCTGCCGAAATCATCGGCAGTCATTTCTCCCGCTTCTATGTGGAGGATGAACGGGCGGCGGGGCTGCCGGCCAAGGCTCTGGCCGTGGCCGCCCGCGAAGGCCGCTTCGAGAGTGAAGGCTGGCGCGTGCGAAAAGACGGCAGCACCTTTTGGGCCAATGCCGTCTTGGATCGTATCCAGGACGAAAAAGGCGTGCTGGTGGGATATGCCAAGATCACCCGCGACATTACCGAGCGCCGCAACGCCCAACTGGACCTGGAGGAGGCGCAGGCACAAAGGAGCCAGGCGCAAAAAATGGAATCGCTGGGCCATCTCACCGGCGGCGTGGCCCACGATTTCAACAATCTCCTGATGATCGTGAGTGGCCAGAACCGGATGCTGAAGCGCGTAGCGGCGGAAAATCCCAGGGCGCTTAAAGCCATCGAGGCCATCGATACTGCTATCGCCCGGGGCGCCTCGTTGACCCGCCAGCTTCTGGCTTTTTCGCGCCGCCAGATCCTGGCGCCGCAGATGGTGGCGCTTGAGCCCCGGATCGAGGCCTTCAAGACCATGCTGGCGGCCACCATGGGTGGGCTCTCCATTGTTACCAGCGTCCCGCCCGGCATCTGGCCCGTCCGGGCCGATCCCAATGAATTGGAGCTGGCGCTGCTCAATCTTGCCATCAATGCCCGCGATGCCATGGAACAACGGGGCACCCTAACCATCGCGGCGGAGAACAGGCAGCTAAAGCGTGAAGAAACGGCGGCAGGCCTCGAAGGCGCGTTCGTGGCCCTCAATGTCACCGACACGGGTACCGGCATCGCGCCGGATGTTCTGCTGCACATCTTCGAGCCGTTCTTCACCACCAAGGATGTGCACAAGGGATCGGGGCTGGGCCTGTCGCAGGTGCATGGTTTTGCGCATCAGTCGGGCGGCACCGTGATGGTGTCAAGCATGCTCGGCCAAGGCACCACGGTGACGCTGTTCCTGCCCAAATGCGAGGAGGCGATCCCCGGGTCCGCCCCGGAAATCGTGGAAGAGACGGAGGGGCGGGGGCGGATCCTTGTGGTCGAAGACAATCCGGACGTCGCCGCCGCCACCCGCGTGATGCTGGAAGAGCTGGGCTACGATGTCGAGATCGCCGGCGACGGGCATACCGCCTTGGACGATGTGGCGCGACA
This sequence comes from Rhizomicrobium sp., assembly GCA_035605955.1. GTDB lineage: Bacteria > Pseudomonadota > Alphaproteobacteria > Micropepsales > Micropepsaceae > Rhizomicrobium. The sequence continues at coordinate 53,510 of DATNGI010000040.1, read as the reverse complement.
GATCGCGAAAGATCGGGCGCCGCGCCTGGTCTTGAGCGATGTCGTGATGCCTGGTCCCATGGACGGGCTGGCGCTGGCGCGCGAGTTGGCCAGGAAACATCCCACCCTGCCGGTGCTGCTGATAACCGGTTACGACCGCAATGCCGCCGCCGGCACGGAATTTCCGGTGGTTCGTAAGCCAGTCAATCTCAATGAATTGGGACGCGCGGTCCGCTCCGCCATCGCCGCGAAGGAAGGTAACCGCGGAAACGTCATACGCCTTCGGCCATGAAACACCGCGGGTCCTTTAACCCCTGAGTGCGCCGCACCGCTCGCAGGCTGGCGATGCTCGATCCGCGCGCGGTCACGCGCCGCGCGCGATGGCGGTAGGGCGCACCTTGTCCGTCAGCGCCGCCAGGAAGGCGTCCGGGCTGGTCATGAAGGCGAAATGGCCCGCGCCTTGGATCAGCACCAACTCTTTGGCGGGCGCTTCGACCTTGTTGAAGTAATCCACCGCCGCGCGGGTGGGCGTGACCACATCCTGCGCGCCCTGGATCACAAAAAAAGCCGTGCCGATATGGCTGGTGTTCGCGGCCAGATCCTCGCGCACCTGGTCGGGCAGCACGCTTTTTCCGCTGAATATTTGCCCGGCCTCGTCATCCTGGAAATCCTTGTCGTCCTTGAGGGACCGTGCCTGCTCGCGCAGATGCTGGAGCCATGCCTGGTCGCTGGGCGTCCAAAGCTGGCGGAAATTGCGCGTGAAATGGAAAAACTGCTCGGTGTTGGCGGGATCGGGTGTGCCGATGGCGTCCAGTTCCTTGATCTCGGCTTCGTCCTTGTCGGCGCGCGCCTTGGCCAGCAACAGGTCGAACTGGCCTTGGACCATCGCGGCCCAGCTTTCCACCTGGCCGGTGCCGACATAGGCGGCGAAGAGATCGGGCCGCGTCTTGACCATGGTGATGGCGACCATGCTGCCCCAGGAATGGCCCAGCACGATGATCTTCTTCTTGCCCAGGCGGCGGCAAAGATGCGCCGCCAGTTCCACGCCGTCCGCCGCGATGCGCGCAAGATTGACCCCGGGCGTCTGCTCCCGGCCGCTGCGCGCGAAGGTGTGGCCCGCGCCGCGCTGATCCCATTGCACCACGGTGAAGCGTTTCTGCCAGGGCGCATATTTTTCGGCTTGCGGCCATTGCACATCGCCCGGCCCGCCATGCACCACCAGCAGCACGGGATTGACGCGGTCTTCGCCCTTAATGCTGATCCATTGTTCCAAGCCGCCCAGCGTCACAAAATCCGTTTGGTCGATGGACGGCGAGGCGATGGCGGGCGCTATCGGCATGAACATCGCGCCCGCGAGTAGAGCCATGAGCTGCCGCCGGTCCCAGCCGCTAGTGAAGGATTTGCCTGCGATAGGCATCTGTGTCGCTCGCGATGGATTATTGCGGCGGCGGCGGCGGGGCGTGCTCGGCCTGCAAACGGGCCATGGCGGCGTCGATTTCTGGCTGCGCGGCCTTGAGCGCGGCCGCGATCTTCTGGTCGATATGCGCTTCGGCCAGCGCGGCGGAGACTTTCTCGCTGATATGCGCCTCAGCCAGCGCAGCCGACACTTTCTCGCTGATATGGGCGTCGGCCATGGCGGCGGCGACCTTCTCTTCGATGTGCGCGCCGGCCATCGCCTGGGCGATGGTTTCGTCGATATGCGCGTCGCCGATGGCGCGCGCCACGCTCTCGCTGATATGCACATCCGGATCCGGCCTTGTGTCCACGCGATTGCGTTCTGTATGCCGCGCGGCGCCAGGTGACCGGTGCGAGCGGACAACAGGTGCGGGCGTCGGCGGCGCCTCCGGTGCCGGCAGGACCGAGGCGGGCGGCTGCGCCGGTGGAAGCGGCGCGGCTTGCTGATCGGCGCCGAAGCTGGGCCGCGCCAGCGCGAGCACAAGAGCGGCGGCGGTGCCGAACAAGGAAGTTTTGAGAATCTGCATCTTGGTCACTCCCGATCTTGATGGATTGGATGCCAGTATGGATCGAATACGCGTCTCCAGGCCGCCATGCCCGGCCATCGAAAATTCCAGCCCCGCGAAGGCAGGTGGTTGGCTTCCGCCGCCCGCGACACGCAGCAGCAGATCCGCGTAATCGGATTGGCGCACGCCGGACAGGATCACGGCATCGTCCGCGGCTTCCTCCGCATCGGCGCGCAAGGCCCGGGCCTCTGCCCAGACCAGCGGATGCGGCCAATAGAACGCGCAGCAGAACAGAGCGAGCGTCTGAGCGAGGCCGTCGCGGCGGCGCAGATGTGCAAGCTCATGCAGCATGGCGGCATCCTGTTCCGGCGCCGGCCATGCCGCGCAGTGCTGCGGCAGCAAGATGGTGGGCCGCACGATCCCCCAGCTGATCGGGGTTTCGATCTCAGCCGAAAGACGAAAGCGCCAATCGCCCTTGAACCCGGCGCGCCCCGCCCAGGAGGAAAGCCTTGCCGCATCGAAGGAATGGCATTCGCCGTGACGGAAAAGCGCCCGAAGCGCCAGGCCGCCCACCAGCCCTCGCGCCAGCAATGCGAACACACCCGCGAACCACAGCACGGCCAAACCAGTCAGCAGCAAGCCGAGAATTGGCGTCGAAGCTGGCGGCGAAACAGCGGTTGAAACCGCCGCCGGCTCGGCCGCATGCAGCACGAATTCAGACGGGACCAGCGCCGCAAAGAGAGGCAGGAGCAGAAGCACCGCGAGCCCGGAGAGGCGCACAAGATGACGCGAGCCCGCTTGTTTGGCGCGCGCCGCCAAGGCGTTCGTCATCCAAGGAATAAGCGTGGCGGCGGCGAGACATTCCGCGCCCAACAGCAGAAGGCTCATCGTCCCTCCTTGCGCGCCTTGTCGATGATGCGCGCCAGCCGGTCGAGCTCGCCCCGCGAAAGTTTTTCGTCGCCGCTCACCAGCGCGCTGACCGCATCTTCGATGGAATCGTCGAAGAACGTCTTGACCACCGCCCCGATGGCGCGCAGCCCCATCTCGCCGCGCGGCACCTTGGGTTCATAGACATAGCGCACGCCGTCGCTGGCGTGCCGCACATGGCCTTTCTGTTCCAGGATGGTGAGATGGGTGCGGATGGCGGTGTAGCTGGGCGGGTCGGCGATCTCGTCGCGGATCTGCGCCGCCGTGGCGCGGCCCAGCTTGAAGAGCGCATCCATGATCTCGCGCTCGCGACGGCTATGGCCGTCCGATGTCTTTGCGGAGCGCTTGGCTTTTTCCGTCATGCCGATCCTCCCATGGTGGAAATCTGGCATGCCAAAAATTTGGCACATCTAGCGGCATCCGTCAAGCGGCGGGACGATCAGGCTTGCAGCAGCTTCCGGATGGGCGCTTCCAGCTCTTGCGGCTTGGTGTTGGGCGCATAGCGCGCCACCGGCTCGCCATCCTTGCCGATCAGGAATTTGGTGAAATTCCATTTGATCGCTTCGGTGCCTAGCAGGCCAGGCTTGGCGTCCTTCAGATATTTGTAGAGCGGATGGGCACGCTCACCATTGACTTCGATCTTGGCGAACATGGGAAAGGTGACGCCGTAATTGGCGCGGCAGAACTGGCCGATCTCCGCTTCGCTGCCGGGCTCCTGCGCGCCGAACTGGTTGCAGGGAAAGCCCAGGATGGTGAGGCCGTCTTGGTGGAGATTTTCGTAGAGCGTCTCCAGCCCGGCATATTGCGGCGTGAATCCGCATTGGCTGGCGGTGTTGACGATCAGCAATACCTGGCCGCGATAGGCTTCGAGCCTTTCTTCGTTTCCGTCGAGGCGCGGGGCGGAGAAGTCATAGACGGACATGGAATTCCTCATCCTGAGCTTGTCGAAGGATGAGGGAGTGCTCCTCATGCTTCGACAGTCGTTAGCGACAGCGTCGTGCGACCAGCATGAGGAGATCAGGAGCTGGCGTCTAGGACGCCATCCTGCCCTTATCTTTGCCGCGATGCTGCTGCTGCGGCTGATACGCCTTGCGGGCATGGGCCTCGCAATAGGGCGAACCGGATTTGGGCGAGCGGCCGCAGAAATGGAACTCCGTCGCGGAAGGGTCGCCGATCGGCCAGCGGCACATGCGGTCGGAGATGGTGAGCACGGTGGCGAAATTGCCGTCCTCCAGCTGCAGCGGATCCTCCTCCACGATGGGGGCGGGCGGCTGGTGGCTGCGCAATGAGGGCGTCTTGGGCGACATGGAAACCCGGGGGCGCTCGGCCCGGCTGGGGCTGGCGCGGCCGGCCAGGCCCAGGCGGTGGACTTTGCCGATCACGGCATTGCGGGTGACCCCGCCCAGGGCGCGCGCGATCTGGCTGGCGGAAAGGCCTTCGGTCCAGAGCGTCTTGAGCTGTTCGACCCGGTCGTCGGACCAGTTGAGTGCGTTCATGGCGTGTCCCCTTTCGACTCGGCCGAAGGCCAAAAGCCACAAGATATCGTGCCTAGGGAACCCGAACTTACCAGAATTGGCTAGGGGCTACTATTGCTTGTCCACATGATTGCATGGATTCTAACCCCCTCCGGCCTTCGCATCGCAAGCGCTGCTACGTTCGGAAGGCTGGCCGCCTTCCTCACCCTCCCCGCCAGCGTCTCCGCATGCGCGGGGGAGGCGGGCCTGGGGCTGCGTCACGAGGGGCTAACCTTCGAGACTTGGGGTAGTAAAAACTCCACGGAAGGCAGATAAACCCCGGCTTTCACAAAAGGAGTCTCCCGTGTTTCCCGCATTGCTCCCCACCTATAACCGGGCGGATGTCGCATTCGTCCGTGGCGAAGGATCGTTCCTTTTCGCCGAGGATGGGCGGCGATATCTGGATTTCGGGGCGGGCATCGCGGTCAACGCCTTCGGCTACAACAATCCCAAGCTGGTTCAGGCCCTGACCGAACAGGCGGGCAAGCTCTGGCACACCTCCAACCTGTTTCGCGTGCCGGGGCAGGAGAGCCTTGCCGCCAAGCTGATCGCCCATACTTTCGCCGACACGGTGTTCTTCACCAATTCGGGCGCGGAGGCTTGCGAACTCGCCTTCAAGATGGCGCGCCGCCATCACTTCGTGAACGGCAATCCCGAACGCTTCCATATCGTGAGCTTCGAGGGCGCTTTCCATGGCCGCACGCTCGCGGGCATCGCAGCCACCGGGAACGAGAAATACATCGAAGGCTTTGGGCCTAAGCTCGCCGGTTTCGACCAGGTTGCGCCAGGCGACATGGACGCTTTGAAAGCGGTGGTGAGCGAGAAGACCGCCGCGCTGATCATCGAGCCGATACAGGGCGAAGGCGGCGTGCGCGCCATCGACACCGAGTTCCTGCGCGCTTTGCGCAAATTCTGTGACGAGAAGGGCCTGATCCTGATCTTTGACGAGATCCAGACCGGCATGGGCCGCACCGGCAAACTCTTCGCCCATGAATGGGCCGGGATCGAGCCCGATATCATGTGCATCGCCAAGGGCATCGGCGGCGGCTTCCCGCTGGGCGCAACTTTGGCCACGGCTGCCGCCGCCAAAGGCATGACGGTGGGCACGCATGGCTCAACCTATGGCGGCAATCCGCTGGCCATGGCGGTGGGCAATGCCGCCATCGATCTCGCCACCGCGCCGGACTTCCTGCCGCATGTGAACAAAGTCGCCAATTATCTCAATCAGCAACTGGGCGCGCTGGTGGCCGGCCATCCCGCCATTTTCGACAGTGTGCGCGGGCTGGGCATGATGCTGGGCCTGAAGATGAAAGTGCCGAACGGCGAATTCATCGCCGCGGCGCGCGACGCCGGCATCATCGTGCTGCCGGCCGGCGACAATGTGGTCCGCCTGTTGCCGCCCCTGATCCTCACCGAAGCCGAAGCGCGCGAAGGCGTGGCGCTGTTGGCGAAGGCCGCGGCGGCGCTGGAAACCAAGGTAGCCGTGTAATGAATATTCATAGCAAGACCAAGCCGAAACATTTCTTGGATCTGTCGGATCACGATACCGCCACGTTGCGCGCCATCATCGACGAGGCCAAGGCGAGGAAGACCGCGCGTATCGGCCTGGCGCGCGGCGTGCCCGATGCCGACGCGCCGCTGTCGGGCCGCGTGCTGGCCATGATCTTCGACAAGCAATCCACCCGCACCCGCATTTCTTTCGATGTCGGCATGCGGCAATTGGGCGGCACCACCTTGATGCTGACCGGCAACGAGATGCAGCTGGCGCGGGAGGAAACCATCGCCGACACGGCGCGGGTGCTGTCGCGCTATGTGGACGCGGTGATGATCCGCCTGCTGGACCATGAGATGGTGGAGGAGCTGGCGGCCAATGCCGCCATTCCCGTGATCAATGGCCTCACCAAATGGAGCCATCCCTGTCAGGTGATGGCCGATGTGATGACGTTCGAGGAACATCGCGGCTCGATTGCGGGCGCCACCGTGGCCTGGAGCGGCGACGGCAACAATGTGCTGACCTCATGGGTACACGCCGCCAAGCGTTTCGACTTCACCTTGCGCGTGGCCTCGCCCAAGGAACTGACTTCCGATCCGGAAGTGCGCCATTGGGCCAAGGGTGCCAAGATCGAATTCGGCCACGACCCGGAAGCGGCGGTGGCGGGGGCGGATTGCGTGGTGTCCGACGCCTGGGTCTCGATGGGCGATGACGACGCCACCAAGCGGCACAATCTTTTGAAGCCTTATCAAGTGAATGGGCGGCTGATGTCGCTGGCCAAGAAGGACGCCATCTTTATGCATTGCCTGCCCGCCCATCGCGGCGAGGAAGTCACCGACGAGGTGATCGACGGGCCGCAATCGGTGGTGTTCGACGAGGCGGAGAATCGTCTCCACGCGCAGAAGGCTATTCTCGCTTGGGCGCTCCGGTAGGCGCTTGCAGCGCCGGAACTCGACGCGGTTGAACAGAAAGCCGTTCGCCGCCATATAGGGGCCATGTCCGAACTTCCCCAAGTCTTCTCCGCCGTGCCCGCGGCTGCGCCACCCGGCGATTTTGTGCTGCCTTTCGACATCACCAAGGCCGGGGTGCGCGGGCGTTTCGTACGGCTGGATACGGCGTCAGCCCAAGCGCTGGATGCGCATCAACTGCCCGAAGCGGCCGGACGCGTGGCGGGCGAAAGCCTGGCGCTGGCGGCGCTGCTGGGCTCCGCCTTGAAGCTGGATGGGCGGCTGACGGTGCAGACCAAGAGCAGCGGCCCGCTCGATCTTCTGACCGCCGATTATTATGGCGCAGGCGAAGGCAAGGAGCGCGGCGTGCGCGGCTATGCCCGGCTGGATGCAGGCCGCTTTGGCGCATTGGGCGGTACGGCGTTCGCGGCGCTTGCGGGCGAGGGCGCGCTCGCCATCACCATCGAGCCCAAGCGAGGCGGCCAAACTTATCAAGGCATCGTGGAATTGTCGCCGAACGGGTTGGCGGCCTCGGCGGAAACCTATTTCGCCCAGTCCGAGCAATTGCCCACCGTGATAAGGCTGGCGGCGGCGCCGCTGTTCGTGGCGGGGGAGAAGACGCCCCGCTGGCGCGCCGCTGGCCTGATGCTGCAGATGACGCCGGAAGCCTCAAAAGCCGGTGCGGCGGGCGAGGACGATTGGAACCGGCTGTCGCTCTTGGCGCGCACGGTAGAGGATTTGGAGCTGGTCGATACCGCGCTTGCGCCCGAAACGGTGCTGTGGCGGCTGTTTCACGAAGACGAAGTGCGCGTACAGCCGGCGGAGAAGGTCACCTTCCGCTGCGACTGCGATGCGAGCCGCATTGTCGGTGTGCTGAAGAGTTACTCGGCAGCGGAACGCACGGGCCTCGCTGACTCTGACGGAATTATCCGCGCGCGCTGCGAATTCTGCGGCACGACGCATGAGATCAGGCCGGACGCGCTCGCCTGAAGCCGGCGTTCAGGGCTGACGCGTCTTAAGACTAGCGTGCGCCTTTCACATCCTCTGGCGTCACGTTGTCCTTATAGTCATTTCCGAAATGGCTGCGCACATAGTTCACCACATCGGCCACCTGTTGATCCGATAACGAAAGGCCGAAAGCGGGCATGGCCTTTTGCCCCTGAACCACCACGGCGACGGGATAGCCGGAGGTTTCCAGCTTGGGGTTGGCAGCAAGCGCAGGGTAGCCGATGGGTCCCACCTTGCCGCCGCGCGCGTCCGGCATGTGGCAATCCTGACAGACGCCTTTGTAGATCGCCTCTCCGCCTTGCAGCGGAAGCTTCGTGGGCGGGCCAAAAACCTGCGCATGGGCCGCACTGGAACAGGCAAGACCCAGCGCCAGAGCGAGCAAGGTCAGGCCGGAATAGATAAAGGTCGATTGCATCTTCTTCCTCCTCACGCCGAAAGCACGCGCCGATGCAGGCGTGTCACCGCATCCAGCGCCGACAGCACCGCGCCTTCCTGCCAAGCCGGCAGGCGCGAGCAATGCTCGCCCGCCAGTACGATCCGCCTATCGATGGCGCACATATTGTCGTAATGCTGGGCCCGGCCCTCATCCGTCCATCCGCCCGAACATCCCATGGTCCAGGGCACGCGGTGCCAGGCAATCGCCACGCCGTTCTGATATTCGCTTCTGTATTGCGGATGAATCTTGGCGCCCTGTTCCAACGCCATCTTGATCAGATCGTCCGCCGGCAGCGACTCCATCATGTAGGTGGGCGTGCTTTCGAAACCATAGGCGCCCATCAGGACGCCGGGGCCTTTCTGGAAATAGCCGTGGCTGGGATAGCTGATGTTGAAGATCGGCTGATCGGTATAGGTGTTGCCGCCATAGATGCCGTCATCCTCTTCCCAGAAGCGGCGCTTGAACTGAAGGCCCACCTTCACCGCTGGAATATACGACAGCGAATTGATGGCATTCTTCATCGGCGCGCCCACATTCATGGGAATCTGACTGAGCACGCTGGCGGGAATCGTGTTGACGCACCAATCGGCTTTGACCGTCTTCGGCACGCCACCCTTCTTAGTATCGACATAGGTGGCGGTGACGCCGTGCTCGTCTTGGCTGATTTCCCGCACCTGGCAATTGTAGCGGATCGCGCCTTGCAAAGCCTTGCCGAACGCCTTGCCGATCATGCCCATGCCGCCCACGGGCTGGAACAGCTGGCTTTGGAATTCGTAGATCATGGGCAGCATGACCGAAACCCACATGCTGGAATTGAACAATTCCCGCATCGGCAGCGGTTCGGAATCTACCGGCACGGAATTCAGGCCGCCGCCCGGCGGCGCGTCGAAACCGCGCCGCTGACTGACATTGTAACTTTTGCGATATTCGAGATTTTGATTTAGGGCGCCCCAAGCGCGCAGCATGCGCAAGAGGCCGTCCTTTTCGTCGGCGGTGACGATGCCATCCAGCTTGTCCTGGCTGGTGGCTTTGGCCAGGAGCTCCATCACATAACCGTGGCAGTCCGCATTGACTTCGCGGAAGCGCTTAGGTTGCCCGCCAAAGGCGCGCGCCGAATGCACATAGGCATTGTGATTGACCATGGTGAAGGGTTCCATGGCTACGTTCAGCGCCTTGCAGTAATGCAGAATGCCCTGATGGTGATAGGGAATGCGCCAAGGGCCGGGATTGAAATAAAGCCCCTTGTCGAACTGGACATGCTGGATCTTTCCGCCCAATTCGGTGTGCGTGTCGCCGCCATAGAGCGACCAGTTTCGCCCGCCGGGGCGGTCGTTGAATTCCAGGATCTGTACCTTGTAGCCGGCCTTGCGCAGTTCATAGGCCGCAACCATGCCCGCCAGCCCGGCGCCCAAAATCAAGACGGACGAGCCTTTCACGTCGCCGGACAGCTTGATCGGGCCGGCGAAGGTGGAAGTGCCGGCATAGCCCATCTCCACCATCGCCTGATAGAGCACGGCGCTTCCGGCGGTCATGCCGATCAATTTCAAAAGGGCACGACGGCTGGTGGGGTGTTCGCGGAGATTGTTCATGCTGTTTCCCCTGCGCGAATCCGAAAAATCCGCCGGTTCACCTAAAAAAGCGAACCGGCGGGATTGGGAAGTTCGCTTTGGAGCGTCACTGATTGCGCGGGTCTTGAACGCAGTCAACGGCGCGGCTGCGTTGATGCCGCGGCTTTTCAAAAACTTTACGATTTTAAGACGGAAGCTTTGCGATTTGAACGTCCTCGCCGCTTCGCGCCGCGCCGGGGATGAAATCGAGCGTCAAGCGCTCGCCTTCGCGATCACTTTGCGCAAAAACGCTTCGCAGGCTTCGTATTCCGACAGCGGGCAATATTCGTCGGGCTTGTGCGCCTGGTCGATATTGCCGGGGCCGCAGATCACCGCCGGAATGCCATGGCTCTGGAAATGGCCGCCCTCGGTGCCATAGGCCACCGCTTCTACCCGGTTGGTACCGGTCAATTCCCGCGCCAGCGCGATGGCGGGCGAGTCCTCGTCCATCACCAGGCCGGGATAAGCGGCATGGAGCTTGGTCTCGAAACCGGCGTCGGACGCGCGGCCCGCATATTTGGGCTGAAGCTCGGCTGCCGTGCGCCGCTTCACGGCTTCGACAATCGAAAGCCCGTCGCGGTCGGGCAAGTTGCGATATTCCCAGGTCACCAGCGCTTCGCGTGCCAGGATGTTGGTGGCGGTGCCGCCGGAGATCACGTTGGCCTGCACCGTGGAATAAGGCGGATCGAAGCGGGGATCGGTGTCGGCGCGCAGGCTGTCCCAGACATCGTCCAACAGCTTGACGAACTCGCCCGCCATCATCACGGCATTGGCGCCTTTCTCCGGCGCGCTGGAATGATGTTCATGGCCCTTGCAGGCGGTGAACAGCACCGCACCGCCCTTGTGCGCGCCCACCACCCGCATGCTGGTAGGTTCGCCGATGATCGCCAGCGCGGGCCTGAGGCTTTGCGCCTTCAAATCGGCCAAGAGCGTTTGCACCCCGTCGCAGCCCACTTCTTCGTCGTAAGACAGCGCCAGATGCAACGGGCGCGTCAGTTTCGCTTTCGCCATCTCCGGCGCCAGCGACAGCGCCACGCCGATGAAGCCTTTCATGTCGCAGGCGCCGCGGCCGTATAATTTTCCGTCGCGCACCTCCGGCTGGAAGGGATCCGACGACCAGTCCTGGCCATCGACCGGCACCACATCGGTGTGACCCGACAGGACATAGCCGCCGTCGCCGTCCGGCCCGAAGCTGGCGAAGAGATTGGCCTTGGCGCGGCTTTCGTCATAGACGCGATGGCAACGCGCGCCATGTTTCTTGAGAAAATCTTCCGCGTAATCGATCAGGGCGAGATTGGAACCCCGGCTGGTGGTGTCGAAGGCGACAAGATCCTTGATCAGGTCCAACGCCTGCATGATTACCGGTCTTCTCGCGAGGCCGGGTTGCCGATGATGTTGAGGAATTCGCGCCGCGTCACGTCGTTCTTGCGGAAATCGCCCAGCATGGTGGACGTCACCATGGTGACGCCGCGCTTGTGCACGCCGCGCGTCGTCATGCATTGGTGCGCCGCCTCGATCACCACCGCCACGCCCTTGGGCTCCAGCACGCGCTCGATGCATTGCGCGATTTGGGCGTTCATCTTCTCTTGTACTTGAAGCCGGCGAGCGAACGCGTCCACCACCCGCGCCAGCTTGGAGATGCCCACCACCTTGTTGTTGGGCAGATAGCCGACATGGGCGCGCCCGATGATGGGCGCCAGATGATGCTCGCAATGGGATTCGAAACGGATGTCCTTCAGGATCACCATATCGTCATAGCCCGACACTTCCTCGAAAGTGCGCGCCAGATATTCCTCCGGGTCCTGGGCATAGCCCGAGAACCAGTCTTCGAAGGCGCGCGCCACCCGCGCCGGCGTGTCGGCCAGGCCTTCGCGCGAGGGGTCGTCGCCAGCCCAGCGCAAGAGCGTGTGGACAGCGCGTTCGGCTTCCTCGCGGGTGGGGCGGGCAAAAGGCTTGGCGTCGTTCATGGGATTTCCTGACCGGATACAGCCATTAGATGCGGTTCAACCCAAAAGTTGCAACCCGCCAGGCCACTTTCACGCAGGTTCGGGGGCCAGGTTAGTGGACCTGGCGCCTCTCATAGGGGCTTTCCAGCAGAAAAGCCGGAATTTCCGCCTCAAAGGCCTCGCCCGAGGCGGCCTTCATCTGATAGCGGCCCCTCATCACGCCCGAGGCGGTCTCGAGCGGGCAACCGCTGGTATATTCGAAGCATTCGCCTGGGGCGATCACCGGCTGCGCCCCCACCACGCCGGGACCCCGCACTTCGTGCACCCGGCCCGCCGCATCCATGATGTTCCAATAGCGGGAGATCAGCTGCACCGACTCCGTCCCGCGATTTTCTATGCTGACTGTATAAGACCAGACATAACGGTCGTCGGCCGGGTCGGACTGATCGTCCAGATAGGCCGGTTTCACACCCACGCGGATGGAGCGCGTTTCCTGTTCATAGGGAAAAGGCTCGGCAGCCGGCGCTTCAAGGGATATCTGGGTCTGTTTGTCGAACATGACGTCAGTATCGGGTGCGCTGCCACCCCGCGCAAGTGACATAAAGCGCACAGCGTTAACGGCGCGATTTCACGCACAGCTTAGGAAGTAGTCAGGTGGCAGAAAGATTCAGACTTCAACCCTTACGTCCGTTTTCACCGAGTTCGCGATGAAACATTGTTCGTGCGCCATGTGATGCATTTGTTCCAGGGTGGCGCGGTCGGGCGGATTCTCGAATTCCAGTTTGGGATTGAGGATCACCCGCGTCATCCACAATTTTCCGCCTTCGTTTTCCAGAAAGCCGACCGCGTCGTCGGTGTAGGACGTCACCGTGAATTTTTTCTTGGCGGCGATGGCCAGAAAGCTCAGCATGTGACAGGAGCTGAGCGCCGCTACCAGCATGTCTTCCGGATCGCCCTTGGAGACGTCGCCTTTGAAGACGCCTGCGGCCGAGAAGATCATGGTCTCGCGGTCCTTGAAGGTGATGCGATGATTGCGAGGATAGGCGTCGTAGGTGAAAGGAGCTGTGCCCTTTTTCCAATCCAGCTTGATTTTGTGTTCCGCCATGGAGGCCTCCCTCAATCGTGAGAACTATAGACGCGTCGGCGTGTTGCGACAGGCGCAACGTGAACATAGCCGCCATGAACGGCGTGAACGTCACATCCCTCGCTCTCCATGGCCGGCCTTGAGCCGGCCATCCAGTTAGACAGCCAAGGCCGGTTTTTCTGGATGGGCGGGTCAAGCCCGCCCATGGAGACGTTTGAACCGCGCTAAAATTCCAGGACAAAGAACATGGTGCCGACGATGGGCGTGTCGTAATAGGCGGCGGTGCGCCGGAAACCCATCTCCTTGTAAAGCGCGATCGCCGCTTTCAGCTTGGGCAAAGTGTCGAGCAGCATCCTCTTGTAGCCGAGGCTGCGCGCATGCGCGACGACCGCTTCGGCCAGCGCCTTGCCCAGCCCCAGGCCGCGCGCCTCGGGTGTCACATAAAGCCGTTTCATCTCGCAGGCGCCACCCCCAAGCGAGCGCAAACCCACACAGCCCAGTGCCGCACCGTCCTCGTCCCGCGCCAGCAGAAGCTCGCCCTCCGGCGGCGCATATTTGCCCGGCATCACCGCCATTTCCTCTTTGAATTTCTGGTAGGTGAGGTCCACGCCCAGAAAATCGGCATAGGCGTAGAACAGAGCGATGGTGGCTTCGAGATCTTCCGGCGTGCGCACCGGCTTGATTTGGAAGGGGGCGGTCATACTCTAAGCATAAGGCTCTCCAGCCTTTGGCCAAAGCCCGAAACTGAGCGCGAGAGATTTTGGCCGATGAGCAGGAGCGTCGCGCGGAGCGGGCGTTAGCCCGTGAGTACGCGCGACGAACTCAGCGGACAAAAGATCCGCGCGAACCTATGCGGCCTTGATCGCTTGCTCAAGGTCTTCGCAGATATCGTCGGCGTCTTCGAGACCCACCGAGAGGCGTAGCAGCCCGTCCGTCACGCCCAGTTCGGCGCGCGCGTCCGGCGCGATCTTGGAATGGGTGGTGGTGACGGGATGGGTGATCAAGCTCTTGGCGTCACCCAGATTGTTGGAAATGTCGATCAATCCCAGCGCATTCGACAGTTTGAACGCCGCTTTCTTGCCGCCTTCGATCTCGAAGGCGACGATGCCGCCACCAGCTTCCATCTGGGCGCGGGCGAGATTGTGCTGCGGATGATCGGCGCGGAAAGGATAGAGCACGCGCGCGACCTTGCGCTGGGTGGCGAGGAAGTCGGCCACCTTGACCGCATTTTCGCAATGCTGGCGCATGCGCAGATCCAGCGTCTCCAGGCTCTTCAGATGCAGCCAGGCATTGAAGGGGCTGATGGAGGGGCCGGTGTTCCTGATCCAGGGCTGCAGATGCTTGAGCAGAAATTCCTCCGAGCAGCAGACCACGCCGCCCAGGGCGCGGCCCTGGCCGTCGATATATTTGGTGGAGGAGTGCACCGAGACATGGGCCCCGAATTCGATCGGCCGCTGCAGCACGGGGCTGGCGAAGGCATTGTCCACGATCATGATGGCGCCGGCATCGTGGGCCACCTTCGCCACCGCGCGCAAATCCACGATGGCAAGCGTGGGGTTGGACGGCGTCTCCAGGAACAGGATGCGGGTGTTGGGCTTGATCGCGGCCTGCCATTGCGCCACGTCGCCGCCGTCGACCAGCGTGTGGGTGACGCCGAAGCGGGGCAGAATATCGGTCACCACATGCAGACAGGAGCCGAACATGGCCTTCGCCGCCACGACATGATCACCCGTCTTCACCGCCGACAGCAGCGCCGCCGACACCGCCGCCATACCAGTGGCGGTGGCCTGCGCCACAGCCGAGCCCTCCAGCGCCGCCATCTTCTCCTCGAACATGGTGACGGTGGGATTGGCGTAGCGGGAATATTGATAGCCGCCGATCTCGCCCTTGAAGCGGGCTTCGGCTTCCTCGGCATTCTCATAGGCATAGCCGGAGGTGAGGAACAGCGCCTCGCTGGTTTCCTGGAAAGGCGTGCGGATGGTCGAGCCGCGCACGCCCTGGGTGCGCTTGCGCCATTTACCATTCTTCTTGTTGGTCGCCATGGTCGGAAAAGCCCTTCTGCGGCGTTTTTGTGACGCGGTTGCGGGCCCTGGGTCAAGGTCGTTAGAGTCGCGGCTCGATCCTGCCTGTTCCGCCAAAAATTCACAGCCCAGCGCGATTGCCCATGAAGCGTCTGTACATTCTGCGTCACGCCAAGGCCCAGCAGGCCGAGCCCGGCCAGGACGATCATGCGCGCGCGCTCACCTTGCGCGGCGTGGCGGACGCGGAGGCGATGGCGCGCTATTTGAGGAAGAGCGGCGCCAAGATCGACCGCGTGCTGGTCTCCACTTCGGCGCGCACGGTGCAGACCGCCGATCTGGTCTTACGCGAATTGGAGACGCCGCCGCGCGCCGATTACCGCGACGCGCTTTATCTGGCCGAGCCGGGAAAGATATTGGGCATGATCCAGAATCTGCCGGTGCGCACTTCGGCCTTGATGGTGATCGGGCACAATCCAGGGCTGGAGGAACTGGCCACGATTCTGGCGCGCGAGGCGGTGAGGCGCAAGGAACGCGAGCGGCGCGACGAGCTGGAAGAGAAATTCCCTACCGCGGCTTTGGCGGTGCTGGAATTCGACGCCGATCGCTGGCGCGAGATCAAACCCGGCGAAGGCAAGCTGGTGGATTTTGTGAGACCTAAAGATTTGTAGGATGGGTGCTCCTACATCGCCATTGTCATCCCCGGCGAGGCGCGAATCCGGGCGAGTACGGGCCCAGAAAGTAATAACTAAGTCAGTCGGATTGGTCAGCGTCTCTTGTTCGATGGATTGGTCAATGCGCAAATCCGTTCTTCGATATGGGTTGGGTATTTTTGCGATGCTATGGATCATCGCATTTGTCTCTCTCACGACAGCGTGGTCGTTTTACACATGGCATCGATCCAGCACGCCAGACGCGAAAGATGGTCGCCTCTATAAAGTCGAGGTCAACTATGGCAAAAGAGTATTCGTGACCGCTTGGGAGCAGCGAGTTCTCGAATTTTCTGAGTATTTGTCATATGGCGCTCTTCTTCTCATTGTAATCGGGCTAATTCTTGAGGGTCAGGACACGTTGGTACGCAAGAAGTGAAATGCCTTCGGAGGTTGGCTTGCAAGTACGGGACCCACCCAGCCGGGATGACAAGAAGGGTTGCGGAGAAACTTAGCAATGACCATCATCATCACCGCCTTTGAAGCCTCACCCGATCGCGGCCGGGGCATGGCGCGCGACATGCCGGTGCGCTGGGCGCTGGAGGAAGCGGGCCAGCCTTACGAGGTGCGTCTGGTTTCCTTCAAAGCGATGAAAGAACCGGCGCATCTTGCGCTTCATCCCTTCGGCCAGATTCCGACCTATGAGGACAACGGGCTCGCCTTGTTCGAGTCCGGCGCGATCGTGTTCCATATTGCCCAGCGCCATGCCGGCTTGTTGCCGGGCGATGCCGATGCCAGGGCGCGCGCCATCAACTGGATGTTTGCCGCGCTCAGCACGATGGAGCCGGCGATCCTGGATCGCGAAACGCCAAGCTACACCGAGCGGGAAAAGAGCTGGTACGAGGAGCGCCTTGTCATACTCACGGACCGCGTTCGTGCCCGGCTCGCTCCGCTTTCCCGCCGGCTGGGCGAGGCCGATTGGCTGGACGGCGGCTTCAGCGCCGGAGACCTGATGATGGTGACGGTGCTGCGCCGGCTGAAATCATCCGGCCTGCTGGAGGAGTTCCCAAATCTTGCCGCCTATGTGGCGCGGGGCGAAGCCAGGCCCGCCTTCAAACGGGCCTTCGCCGCGCAATTGGCGGTGTTCACCGCGAGCCAGCAAAAGGCTCCGTGAGTCAGGTGAACGTCAGCCAAGGCAAAGTCAGATGGTCAGCTTCCTGGGGACGACCGCCAGGCGCTTCCAGCCGAAAGCGACTTCGCTGACATCCTGGCCGCCCAGCACAACCCGGCGCTCCGCGATGCGCGCGCCACCCATTGCCTCATAGAAGAAGCAGGCATGGTTCTGGGCATGGCTCCAGATCAGGCAGGAATGATGGCCGCGCTTCTTCAGCGCCGCGAAGGAGCCATGCAGCAGCGCACGGCCCACGCCCCGGCCCAGGAAAGCCGGCGCGACATATAAAGTGTAGACCTCGCCGTCGAAGCCCAGCCCGCGATCGCGAGCGGCGCCGAACCCCGCCAGGCCGATCACGCCAAAATCCCGGTCTTCCGCCGCAAGCACGGCGCCCTTGTCGATGGCGCGGCTGATACGGGCGGCGTGCAGTTCCACCGACATGCCGGCGAGGAGATTGTGCGGCAGGATCGCGGCATAGGTGTCCTGCCAGGCCTCGACATAGACACGCGCGAGCGGGACGGCATCACCGGGCCGCGCTTGTCTCAGACTCACGCCGCGATCGCTCATGACGAAAGCGTGACGCAAGTTGGTAGTTGCGGCAAGTGAGAAATTTTTCGCGCACACAGGCCCGCCTCTCTTGCGCGTGCGAAGCACGCCGCAGGGGAGGTGGCCGTAGCGGGCCCTCGGGGCCGCGCAGGCCGGAGGGGTACAAAAAAGCATCAAGGATTAAATCTTTCGATCAACCGCTTGCGATTTTTTTGGAAGGCGCCGAGCGGCGGCCCCGCGCAGAACCGTCATGCCGATTTGGCGGCAGCCCGGGCAAGAAACCTGCGCTAGAAAACGCCAAAGGGTTCGGGGGTAATGAGTCTTTCGCGCAGGCTGAGCGTTGTTCTGCTCCTGGCGTCATGCCGGGCCGCGGTCGCAGTGGATGTGGACCCGGATGAGGCGGCGGCGATCCAGGCGCAATGGTTCACCGGCACCTTGCTGTCGCCTTCGCCGGGCGTGCCGCGCACCGGCGTCTTGGGAATCGAACCCTATCTCCTGGACAAGCGCGGCGCGGGCGCTTTCGACGTCAATGGTATCCTGCATTCCACGCCCGCGGGCAATGAACAGTGGCGCAGCTATACCTCAGTCAATTACGGCTTTGCCGACGGCTTCTCGCTCCAGCTGTTGCCGACTTTGGCCAGCGTCTCTCATGGCAGGGATCGCCAGACAGGTCTGGCGGATTTTCCGGTCAGGCTGCATTACCGCTGGATCGACGGCAGCGCCGGTTTCTGGCATCCGGCTTTCACCACCACGTTCGGCATCACCTTTCCCCTGGGAAAATTCGAGCATCTGCGCAGCGCCGCCGACGGTTTCGGCACCGGCGCCTATATGGCGCTGGAGCAGATCGAGCTGCAGCAGCGCTTCACCACCTTCGGTCACGCCCATAGGCTGCGCAGCTGGGGAACGATCTCTCAGCCGCTGAACAATGTCGCCCTGCACGGCATCACCTCCTACGGCACGGCCCAGGGTTTTGAGGGCACGGTGGTGCCCGGATCGTCGGCGGAGCTGGGTATCGGCGATGAAGTGGGGCTCGACCAGCAATGGGCGCTGGCGCTGGATGTGGTGCAGGATTTCGGCAAGGGCCCGCACATCCGCGCCTCGGGCGTGACGGGCGCGATGGCCGATATCGAGGGCACCAGCTTCTGGGTGGCGCCGGGGGTTGAATTTAATCCCACCGAGCATGTCGGTATTATCGCGGGCGTTGACATCGCCATGGCCGGGCACAACGCCGCCGCACAAATGATCCCGCAAGTCGCGGTGAATATGTTTTTTTGAGGTGAGGAGCGGCGCGGCATAGCCGCGCGAGCATGTCCAGTGGACATGCGGGAGCGACGAACGCCCGGAGCGCAATCGGCGGGTTGCACAGTGGTGATTTTCTTCCCCCTGACGTCACAGTGATTTAGAAACTGCGCCGTCCGATTGATTCTGTCGTTCTTGCCTTGCAAAGGCATCCTTCCATGTCAGGGGAAGCTCGCGCCCCAGCACTTTGAAATACACAAGGGTGCTTTTGCGGCGCATGTCATTCTTATGCAGTCGGAGAGCGCCGCCGTGGGGACCGGCATGGATAAAGCGGCGCAGGCTTGGCGCATCCTCCCATGCGGACAAGGTGTGGAATTCAAGACTGAAGAGATTCAAGCCCAGCGACCAGCCTACGGCACCCGGCGCCGCATTCGCCTGCTTCATGATGGCGAAGGAAGTGGCCAGAAATGCCGGCACGCGGCGGAAGGACTTCAGATAGAAGCAAGACGTGAATGCCAAATATTCGCGTTGAGGGTCAACGGACGTGCGCTGTTTCCAAGGTTGTGGCGGCGGAAACATCTCAATTGCTCTCCTGGCATGTGGGTTTCTTGCACCGAGGCATCACGCAGGGGATGGAGGGATGCCGCGCCGCTCCTCACCCGACAGCTGGCGGTTCCTGGATTTTCGCGAAGAACTTCATGTTCTGTTCGCCGCCCTGATTATAGTGCTTACCGGATGTCGAGAAATCCGCGATCTGCTTGAAGTGATCGGCCACGTCGTCGGCGCTGGCCTTGTGTCCGAGATTGACGCCGTCCGTTTCCACCAGCTGGGCCACCGCGAACACACCCGCCGCCGCGGTCATGATCACGCCGGTGGGCGCTTCGTCGGAGGCCAGGAACGCCACCGCGGGCGAGACATATTCGGGTTTGAGCAATTCCGACACCGCGGGCGGCATCAGATTTTCCGTCATGCGGGTGGCGGCCACGGGGCAGATGGCGTTGACTTTGATATTGTCCTTTTCGCCTTCCAGCCTCAGCGAATGCATGAAGCCCACCAGCGAGGCTTTGGCCGCGCCGTAATTGGTCTGGCCGAAATTGCCGTAAAGCCCGGTGGAGGAGGTGGTGACCACGATGCGCCCATATTTCTGCGCCTTCATGATCGGCCACACCGCATGCGCGGGCTTTACCGTGCCCATCAGATGCACATTCATCACCGCCTCGAAATCGCGGATCTCCATCTTAGCGAAGCTCTTGTCGCGTAAAATTCCCGCATTGGCGATCAGGACATCGATGCGGCCCCAGGTGTCCATGGTCTGTTTGACCAGGTGCTCTACGCCCTTGTCGTCGGTGACGGAGGCGCCATTGGCGATGGCCTGCCCGCCGGCATCGGTGATTTCCTTCACCACCGCTTCTGCCGCCGCCGAGTTGCCGCCGGTGCCGTCCACCGCGCCGCCGAGATCGTTGATCACGACTTTCGCGCCGAGCTTGGCGAATTCCAGCGCGTGCGCCCGGCCCAGCCCGCCGCCCGCGCCCGTGATGATGACGACCTTGTCGTTGAAGGAAATCGGGATGTGGGGCATGGGGGAATTCTCCGGGGCACGGCTTACGATGCCGCCTACGATGACGCTCTGGCGCGCGGGCGGTCAAGGCGGCGCCTCAGCCCGCCTGCCACCGGATGCTCGACAATGGTGGCGAGGAAGGCGCCCCAGGCGATGCAGAACAGAACCAAACACAACGGCTCCAGCCGCCAGGACAGGCTGAGAAACGTCGTGCCCAGAACCGGCGTCATGGGCGGCGGATAGAGGCGTTGCTCGAACACGCGGATCAGAAGCAGGCCGAAGGTCTGGCCGATATAGACGGCATAGGACCAGTTGCCCAATCTCTGCGGCAGGCGCATTTTCAGAAGAGCGGCGATCACGCCGCGATCGAAGGCGAGCGCCAGAACCAGCGCCAGCATCGGCAGCACGGTGAAAATGTCCATGGACGTGTGCGACCAGCCGGTGTTGTAGAGGGCGTAGAACAAGGCACCCGCGACCGCGAGTTGGATCAGGGAATGCGCCCAATCGGGAAGCCGGTCTTTCGGCTTCCAGGCGCGATAGAGCACCGCAAGCCCCACGCCCACCGAGAAATCTGACAGCCCGCGCAGCACGCCATTGTGATAGGTAATGTCGAGCCCGATATGCGCGCCGGAGGTGAGATCGAGCGCGACCAGCCCCGCCACGCCCGCCGCGATCAAAGCAAAGCCGCGCCAGATTTTTCCCTTCGCCAGCCACAGAAAGATCGGAAAGAGCAGGCACAGCGCCCATTCCACGCTCACAAACCAGGAGACACCGTTCCAGGTCAGGCGGTCCATCAAATTCCAGCCATGCATCAAGACCAGGCTGAGAAGAAAACCCTTCACGCTGACATCCTGGTGATATTTGAGATCGAAGATGGAGGGATAGTGCCCCAGATAACCCAGGCTGCGCGTGACGATCACCATCGCCAGCACTGTGAGCAGCATAAAGAGATGCAGCGGATAAAGCCGGGTCAGGCGGGCTTTCAGGAAATTGCCATAGCCCGCGCGGGTGAACAGAAGTTCGCGGCGCGCCCCATAGACATGGGTGAGAATAAAACCCGACAGGCAGAAGAAGAATTCCACCCAGAGGTAGCCGCGCGCCGCCAACAGATCCTGTGGCCAGAAATTGCGATAGCCATGGCCTTCGCTGAAATGAAACATCACCAGAAGTAGCGGCGGAAAGGCTCTCGCCCCCGCCAGCGCGCGGATCTCGGCCGGTTTGTCGCTCATGGGATTCGCCCCGCGGCCAGTCTATCTCGCATCGCTTATGCTGTCGCGGACGATATGGCTTGCTGTCTATCCCACGCCTGGCGCCAGGCGATCAGGCCGGCCACCGACAGCGACAGGAAGATCAGATAAACCCCGGCCACGGTATAAAGCTGCTGGCTGAGATAAAGCGCCACGCCGATCAGATCCACCACGATCCAGGCGATCCAACTCTCCAGCCGGCGGATCGCCAGCAATGTCTGGGCCGCGATGCTGAAGGCGGTGATCAAGGCGTCGAGCAGGGGGGCCGCGTCCCGCGTGTGACCCGCTAGGAGGGCGTAATCCGCCAGTGTCGCGGCCGCCACGATGCCAACCCAAAGCGCGACCTCCCGGCCGCTCATACGGCGCACGATGACGGTGCCCTGCCGGGCGCGGTTGGCGGCCCAGTTGATCCAGCCATAGACCTGTACCGCCAGGAAGAACAATTGCAGCGCCGCGTCGGAATAAAGCCGGGCCTGGAAGAACACGATGGCATAAAGCCCCACCATGGCGATGCCGAAGGGATAGCTCCAGATGCTGCGGCGGATCAGCAGCAGGCCTGCGACGGCGCCCAGGATCGAGCCGGCGATTTCGGTGATGGGCAAGCAGACTCCGCAGACAGGGAAACGAAAATCCGCTTAGATGTATATATTAGCGCGGTCCCAGACGGAAAACCGCTGCACACTTTTCCTGGGACCGCTTGTGGGCCTGGCCGCAATGGGGGAGATTCGTTGGAGCATCTGCAATCGGCGCTGGGCATCTCAGTCATCATTCTGCTGGCCTGGATATTCTCGGAAGACCGCGGGGCATTCCGCTGGCGCATGGTGGTGTCTGCCCTGCTGCTGCAGGCGGCGATTGCGTTGCTGCTGCTGAAATTCCCGCCCGCGCGCGCTGTACTTCTGGGTCTCAACAATCTGGTCAATGTGCTGGGCACCGCCACCACGGCGGGGGCGAGTTTCGTGTTCGGTTATGTCGGCGGCGGGGTGACGCCCTTCGCCGTCTCCAATCCCCGCGCCATGACCAGCTTCGCCTTCGGCGTGCTGCCGCTGGTGATCGTGATCTCGGCGCTTTCGGCGCTGCTTTGGTATTGGCGCATCCTGCCCGTGATCGTGGGCGCCATTGCCTATGTGCTGCGCCGTGTGCTGGGGTTGGGCGGGGCCACCGCGCTGGCCAGCGGCGCCACCGTGTTCTTCGGCATGATCGAGGCGCCGCTTTTGATCCGGCCCTGTCTCGCTAAGATGACACGCACCGAGCTTTTCATTCTTTTCAGCGTGGGGCTGTCGTCGGTGGCGGGCACCATGTTCGTGCTTTACGCCACGGTGCTCAGGCCCGTGCTGCCCGACGCGCTGGGACATGTGCTGGTGGCCTCGATGATGGCGTTGCCGGGTGCAGTGATGATCGCGCGCATCATGGTGCCGGGTGACGCGGTAACGGAGGAAGTACCCGCCAAACTCGAATACCGCTCCAGCATGGATGCGATCGCCAAAGGCACCGAGGACGGGCTCAAGATTTATCTCCAGATCATGGCGCTTCTGATCGTGATGGTGGCCTTGATCTCGCTGGCGGATCAGATATTGGCGGGGTTGCCTGCGCCAGGCGGCGAGCCTGTCACGCTGGAACGGGTTCTGGGTTGGCTGTTCGCGCCGCTGGTCTGGCTTTATGGCGTGCCCTGGCATGAAGCGGGCGCGGCGGGAAGCTTGCTTGGCACCAAGACCATCCTCAACGAGTTGGTGGCCTATCTGAAATATGCGGCGCTGCCGCCGGGAACCCTGGATCCACGCTCCGGCCTGATCATGGTCTATGCGCTGTGCGGCTTCGCCAATTTCGGCAGCGTCGCCATCCTGATCGCGGGCATGAGCGCCTTGATGCCGGAGCGGCGGGACGAGATCGTGCCGCTGGCCTTGCGCGCCATGGTCTCAGGCACCTTGGCGAGCGGGCTTTCCGCCTCCATGATCGGACTGATGATATAGATTCTCGGTGTCGGTTTGCGTTTTCCCTCCCGGCTTCGCGCTCTGCTCTTCGGCCTTTTTATGGCAGGCTGCGCTGCCGAGACGCCGCCGCTGGGAAACCAGAATGTGATGCCCCATTTCGAAGACGGGTTCCTGGTCGCGCGCGACGGCATGAAATTGCCCTTGCGCGAATGGGATGCGGATAGCGGCGCGCCCGCCGCGGTGATCATCGCGCTTCATGGCATGAGCGATTATTCCAACGCCTTCGACATGCCGGCAACGGCATGGGCGAAACGCGGCATCACCACGCTCGCGATCGACCAGCGCGGCTTCGGGCGCTCGCCCAATCCAGGGCTGTGGGCGGGCGGCGATGCGATGCGCAGCGACTTGAATGATTTCGCCATCGCCGCGCATGCGCGCTTTCCGGCCACCAAGATCTTCGCCTTGGGCGAAAGCATGGGTGGGGCGGTGGTGTTGTCGGACCTGGCGACGCCGTTTCCGCCTGCGGTGGATGGCGCGATCCTGGTGTCGCCGGCGGTGTGGTCGCGCGCCGACATGCCCGCGCTTTATCGCGTGGCGCTGTTCATGGTGGCGCATGTCACGCCGGGCATCATCCTCAGCAACAACGCCGCCGGCCGGGTGGTGAAAATTGCGCCCTCCGACAATGTCCCCATGCTGATCGCGCTGGGCAAGGATCCGCTATTTCAGAAAGAGACCCGCGCCGACACGCTTTACGGCCTGGTCAATCTGATGGGCGAGGCGCGCGCCGCGCCGGAACGCCTGCCGGCCCGGACGCCGCCAATCCTTTATCTGCATGGCGGGAAGGACCAGATCATTCCGCCCGAACCGGCCAAGGCCACCATGGCTGCGCTGGGGCCGCGCGCCGATACGCGCGAGTATGACAGCGGCTATCACATGCTGCTGCGCGATCTGGGGCGCGCCAAGGTCCAAGACGACACCGCGGCCTGGGTGCTGGCGCATGCCCCGCCGACCTTGCGCAGCTCTAGTTAGAGACCCCCACCGTCTCTTTCGCGCAAGCGCTCAGAGACGCCTCCCCCTCCAGCGCGCTTCGCGCGCGAGGGGGAGGCGGGGCGCAGCCAAGGCTCCAAAAATCAGGAACCGGAAACGTCTTGCGGTTCCATCGTTATCTCTTGGGACCCATTCCGGAGTGCGTGATGAACCACGACAAGAAGAAACACGATATGCGCGACGAGATTCCCGCCACCATGAGCGTCACCAACACCGATTCCCGCATGGCGGGCGGCGCGGACAATCCCAATGTGAAGGTCGGCAACGACAACAACCGCACGCTGAAGCCCGGCGTGGTGGATTCCCACGTGCCGGACGGCCAAGACACCAAGAGCAGCTGATCCGGTCTCACCGCGCTAGCCCAAATCCCGACCAAGCGTAAGGGCTAAGTCCGTCCCCTTAACCGGGACGGCGCAGGGAAAGCAGTCCCTCTTGTCCGATCCAAGACTGCTTTCCCTGCTTTGCGTCTTGGGTATAGTCGCCCCATGGGGAAGCTGGAGCGGGCCGTCACGATCGCCGATCTGCGTCGCATGGGGCGGGCGCGGCTGCCTGCGGTGGTGTTCGACTATTTGGACGGCGCCGCCGACGCCGAGACCACGCTGCGCGACAACATGCGGGCCTTCCGCCGCTGGCAATTCCGGCCCCGGCTGGGGGTGGAAATTCCCAAACTCGATCTCTGCGTCACCGTGATGGGGCAGAAGCTGGCCTGGCCCGCCATGGCCGCGCCCATCGGCTACAGCGCCTTGATGCACCGGGATGGCGAGCGTGGCACCGCGCGTGCGGTGAAGGCGGCGGGCCTGGCGCAGATCCTCTCCACCATTTCCGGCACCGCGATGGAAGATGTGGCCGCGACGGGCGTGCCGCTTTTCATGCAGATCTATCTTCTGGGCGGGCGGGAAGCGGGCGAGGGCACGCTGGCGCGGGCCGCCGCCTGTGGCGTGAAGGGCCTGTTCCTCACCATCGACACGCCGGTGGCCGGACGGCGCGAGCGCGATTTGCGCAACGGCATGGTGCAGCTGCTGGGCAAGAACCATCTCGCCAAGCTGCCTTATCTGCCCGACGTGCTGGCGCATCCGCGCTGGGTGTTCGATTACCTGACGGGCGCCAGCATGCCGCATCTGCCCAATGTGGTGATCCCGGGCGAAGGCCCGCTGCCCATGACCGACGTCGCCAAGACGCTGGCGCGCTCGGTGGTGACCTGGGCCGATCTCAAATGGATCCGGGAGAGTTGGAAAGGGCCTATCGCGATCAAGGGTGTGCATACCGGCGAGGATGCGCGGCGCGCCATAGATGGCGGCGCCGACGCGGTGGTGGTGTCCAATCATGGCGGCCGCCAGCTCGACGGCGTGCCGGCGGGACTGGACATGCTGCCCGAAGTGGTGCGCGCTGCGAACGGCCAATGCGAAGTGCTGGTGGATGGCGGCATCCGACGGGGCGGCGATATCGTCAAGGCGCTGGCGCTGGGCGCCAAGGCGGTGCTTCTGGGACGCGGCCATGCCTATGGGCTGGCGGCGGGCGGCGAAAAGGGCGTGACGCGGGCGCTGTCGATCTTCCATTCCGATCTGGTGCGCACCATGACGCTGCTCGGCCGCGCGTCCGTGGCGGAACTGGATGAAAGCGCGCTGCAGCGACGCGAAAGTCGCTTCTAACGCTCTTAGAGCATTTTTGCTTTTCGTTGACTCGCGAAAATGCTCTATCTTTTTGAATTGTCGCGGTTCCGGACGGAAAACCGCTGCACACTTTTCCTGGAACCGCTCTAGCGATACTCCGCCGCCTCGCTCTTGGCGGACTGGATCAGCTTGGCCAGGACCGACAAATCGTGTTGCAGCGCCATCGCTTCCAGCGATCCCAGAAGGTCGAAAATGTAATCGCAGGTCTCCCGCCGCCTCACATCCTCTTCACTCGGATCGCCGGCCGGCCCTCTTGTTCGTGACATGACGCATCCCCCACGCGAGAAACACATACGCACCGAAGAACGCCGGTCTTTGTACTTAACTCCCGAAAGGGACGCGCATTGAAGCAAATAACGCGCCCCGTTCCCTTTCCGTTTGTTCATGCCGCCGTAATGCTTTTTGCGGCGCGGGAAGTGCCCGCCGCGCTTGAGGAGTTTCGAACCGTGTGGGTCTACAACCCCAGCGGGTTGACAGCGCGGCCAATTGGTCGGAGCATTGTGTGTGGGGCATCAAGGCGAAGGAAAGCGCGGCGTTTTTCGCCCGCGGTCCAAAAATCCAGCCCAACAGAAGTGACCGCCGAAGATCCTCCCATTCGGCGGGGTATTTCAACAGCCTGGACTCGTGCCAGGCTGTTTTTTTTAGGCCACTTCGAGAGTTGCCAGGCCGAGCCGGATTAAGTTGCGTGCGCCCTGCCGGTGCGGTGGGAGACTTAGCGACGGTTCGATACGAGAATTCTTTGCGGCTTAGCGGCCCTGGTGCCGGAAGTTCCGGCCTTTGCTCATCTTCTGGGAATGACCGTGATTGAAACGCGCCCACATGGGCTGTTCCGGCTTGCCGGGATGCTGCGGCGGGGGCGTTTGCGGTTTTGCCGCCGGGGCCTGTGTCGCTTCTATGACAGGCGTGGCGGGCAGGGGTTCAGGTTGCGGCGCGGGCTTTGCGCCGTCGACGGGCTTGGCGCTTTTGGACGCGTTGGCTTTTTTGGCCGCGGGTTTCTTGGCTGCAAGCTTTTGGGCGGCGACATTGTTGGCTTTGGCTTTCGGCTTGGTCCTGGTCCTGGTCTTGGGCTGGGCTTTGGGCATCGGTTCCTTCCTGCGACGGCTCACAGGACAAGGTTACACCCAAGCCGCACCAAGGTTCCATAAGGGGTGAATGGCCGGCTCGCGGCTCCAAAGCAGGGTTGCGGCGTTATCGCAGAAGCAATCCCTCGAGGGACCGCCCATGACCAAGACCTTCGCCCTTGCCGCCGCGCTGAGCCTGTTTGCCGCCGGCGGAGCCTTCGCCCAAGCCACGACCGCCCAGCCTTCCTCGGGCTCGACCATGATGAAACAGGGCGCGGCGCCCAAAAGTGACGCCGCCGGCATGACGGCCAAGCCCGAAACAACGAAGTCGGACGCCTCGGCCGATGCCAGCGCCGACGCATCCGCCGCCAAGCCCAAGGCTCATCACAAGATGGCCAGGAACGAAGCCCAGATGAACGAGCAGGAAGCGGAGACGACCAAGCAGCTCAACGAGCAGCAAGCGCAATACGCCCAGAATCCGAAATAAAGCGATACGCTGACGGCATGCCGCTTATGCCGGCGCCCGATCAGAAGGCGCAGATATTGTCCTGCAGGAGCTTGCCTTGCTTGCTCCAAACCCGCGCGCCCTGACCGCCGGTTCGCGCCTTGAAATGCGCCCCTGGCGGTAGCCTGAGCCAGGAGAGGCGCGTGAAATCTTCCGTGCCGTCATGGAAGCCGCCCGCCACCACCAAGAGCTCCAGTCCGCGCGGATTGGCGATCTCTACCGTGGCGTTGGCCTGCCAGTCCTCCAGCCGTACCTCTTCATGGCCATTGTCGAACAGCTTGCGCGAGGCGGTGACGCCGGGCCAGGCGGCGACCGGGCCTTCGTCCGGCTGCTTCACCACATAAGCCTCGTCGTCTTTGCGGAATTGCCACAGCTTGACGAAGATCACACAGCCCGCCACCGAACCGGGCGTGTGGCCAGAGCCTGGCGGATTGCGCATATAGGAGCCGGCGGGGTAGGCGCCGCTATCATCCTCGAAGACACCGTCCAGCACCAAAATCTCTTCGCCGCCGGGATGGCCGTGACGGGGAAAGTGGCTGTCGGGCGCATAGCGCACGATGGAGGTGGCGCGCGCCTTCTCCTCGCCGATACGGAAGAGCATGCGCCTGTCCACCCCCGGCGTGGGGCTTTTGACCCAATCCATACGCGCGCCATGCAGCGCGGCTCTTTGGGAGAAATCCTCGTTCAAAAGCATGAGGCCCCTCGTTTCCGAAGGGCCTCATATTGGCATGCATGTGGTCAGTTAAAAGGCCTAGACGGCAACTGTCTGGCGGGTGCGGGCCAAGCGCATCATGCCGCCCACAAAGCCGAAGCCCAGGATGAACAGCGCCCAGGTGGCGGGCTCGGGCACGGCCCCGCCCGTGAAGTTGAACGAGGCCTGACGCAGCGAGTCGAAATTGAAGTCGTTGGTCAGGGTCGGGTCGTTGTTCCGGGTGGATACGCCTTCCAGGTCCGAGAACACGATCTTGTCGATCTCTTGACCAGCGCCCGCGGTTAGCAGGAAGCGGTTTTGTCCGGCGCCGTTACCGAGGTCGATATTGTCGAAGGTCTCGGATCCGCCACCGGTGAAGAAGACCTGGGCGTCGAAATTATATGTGGTCTGGTAGCCGTTCGGGATGGAGGGACCATCGGAAGCGGGCAACATGAGATTGAACTTGAACTGCTGGAAGGTGACGGTCTCCGGCGTGATGGTGAGATCGGAGAAGCCGCTATCAGTCGCCCCTTCCACAAAGGCGAAGCCGCCGGTCGAACTGGCATGCAGCACGTCCGTGCTGCTGTAATCGACCGCGAGATTCGACGGCACGCTGGTGAAGACGATGGTATTGCCGTCCACGCCCGAACTGTTCTTGATCCTCTCGGTCAGCGGGGTGCCGGTCGTGGCCAACAAGGTTGCGGCTGAAGCCGGCACGACGAAGGCAACGAGTGCTGCAGTAGCGGCTGTAATGACGAGGGTGTGGCGCATGGCGGAACCCCGGGTTGGAGTGGTTAAGGAACCGTTGTCGTTCTGACGACGGGTCAGGCTCACAACTACGGGCGCCATCTGCCGTTCCGTTGGAACCGCGAATTGTTTTAAAAGAGGACAAGTGTGCTGTTCCCGCGCGCGCCAGGCGTACAAAAGCAGCGCGGCCGGCACGAGGAACTCGTACCGGCCGCGGGAACCCGAGGAGAGTGAAAGCTATCAGGCCGCCAGGCTGGCGCCCTGCTGCTTGCGGGCCATGCGCAGCATGGTGCCGACGAAGCCGAAACCCAGGATGAACATGGCCCAGGTGGCCGGTTCCGGAACGCCGCTCGGGCCAGGGGCGCCGACATTGCCGGTGATTGCATTGGGTCCCGGATTCTTCACGATATCGGCCGCGAAAAAGACCGGCACACCGAAAGTGCTGGAATCGATCGAGCCGATGCTCAGGCCGGTGCCGACGACGTTAAAGCTCAGTTCGTCGATCAAGCCGGCGCCACCATTGCCACATGTAGCAGCAGCGCAGGTAAGAGCGTAGTTGAAGCTGGGCGACTTGGGGCCACCGTTAATAACGGAGGGTGCGGAGAAAGAGCCCGGACCTTCCGGCGTGAAGCCGCTTGTCGCTGTGGTCACGGCGAGGTTGTTCACATCCGTCACATTGATGGTCGTGACCGTTCCATTCACGTAAAGATCGAATGCCTGAAACGACGTGCTCTTATTGAAGTAAAAATTTGGGCTCAGTTGGACAACGAAGTCCAGCAGCGTGCTCGAACTGGTCACGCTCACCGTGCCATACGTTCCTGCTCCGAGCGCCGAACCCGTCGTTCCATCAAGCGTGAGGTCATAAACAACGGCAGCGCTGGCGGGCGCGGCGAAAGCAGCCAAAGCGAGGGCAGCGGTGGCTGCAAAGAGTGTCTTGCGCATGGGGTACCCCGAGCAGGTTGAAATTCTTAAGGAGAGATTACTGAGGAAAGGTCAATTGCATCAATATGCAAGGGCGCGTCAAGTTCCCCGGCCGCCAAATATTAACCATGAAAATCAAGGCTCTCCGCAGGGAGCTTTGGCCTCCCGGTAAGCTTAACGAAAATTTTTTATTGCCGTGCCCGGAAAGTGGCCGCCAAGGCCTTTCAACTGGCGATAGCGAGCGATCCTGGGGCCAGCCGCGCCTCGGGCAAAAGCAGCGTCACGCGCGTGCCGTGACCCTCTCGGCTTTCCACCGTCAGGCTCCCGCCATGCAATTCGGCATGGGCGCGGGCGATGGGAAGGCCGAGCCCCACGCCGTTGTGCCGGCGCGCGATTTTGGAATCGACCTGGCCGAACGGGGAGAGTGCTTTCTCCACATCGCGCGCGCTCATGCCGATGCCGGTGTCGGCGACCGAAAGAAAGAGCCCTTCGCCGCTTTTCCAACGCGCGCCGATGGTGACGCGGCCGCCCTCGGGGGTGAATTTGGCGGTGTTGGAAAGAAGATTGAGCAAGCTCTGCTTGATCATGCGGAAATCGGCATGAAGCGCCGGCAGCTCCGGCGCGATATCCTTTTCCAGCGTGACATGGCTGACCGCTTGCACGCCCAACAGCGCCAGGGATTCCGCGATGAGGTCGGCCACCGCGAAGGTGCTTTCCCGCAACTCCGCCTTGCCGGCGCTCACCCGCGACAGGTCCAATATGTCGTTGACCAGATCCAAGAGATGCCGCCCGCTCTTATGGATGTCGGCGGCATATTCGCCATAGCGGGCATGACCCAAGGGTCCCAGCATCTGGAAGTTGATGAGTTCGGAAAAACCCAGGATCGCGTTCAAGGGCGTGCGCAATTCATGGCTGACACTGGCCAGGAAATCGGATTTGGCGCGGCTGGCTTCCTCGGCGGCGGTGCGCGCCTCCTCAGCCGAAGCCTTGGCGCGCTCCAAAGTGCGCAAGGTGAGACGCTGGTGGCGGACATGACGCGACATCAGGGCCAGACGAAAGGCAGCATAACAGGCAAGCCCGACGACCAGGGCGAACACGCCCATCAAGGCGCAAGCGATCGCGTGGGTGCGCTGGTCTTGAAGACTGGAGATGCGCGTGCGCTCGACCTTAAGAAGATCGCCCGAGCCGATGCTGTTGTCGCTCATCAGCCGCACAAAGGCGGGCGAGGAGAGCCAGTCGCGCACGCCCTCCGCATCGCCGGTCTGAAAATCCGAGACAGCCTGGCTCATGGTGCCCAGAAGATCTTCGGCATTGGCTTGGAAGGTAACCAGCCGGGCGAATTGATCGGGATCGCGTGCATATTGGCGGCGCAGATCGGCGAAATTGACGCTCACCTGGGCACGGTCGCGCTCGACACGGTCGAGATAGCGGGGCTGGCCGGTCAAGAGATATTCCAGCTCGCGGCTCTTGATGGTGTGGACGCTGATGAAGGTGAAAGAGAGTTTGGCCTCGACACGGCGCGCCTCGCCGATCTTCGACACCACCATCTCGGATTTGACCACCTGGACCGCCACGAACAGGCAGACCAGCAGAAGCAGCAGCGGTGCCGCGCCGCGCACGCATAGATCGAGCGCGCGCATCGGACCTCCCTCGCGGGCGGCTAGAGCGGAAAATTCCGCACGCCAGACTTTCATACCGGGTCCCGTGACGCGTAATTGCTTGTCACCTTCGCGCGCGCGTATGTCTTCCGGGTTGCCCACCGGTTGCATTATGTGTCGGCTTGTTTCGGGCTTATCCGTCCGTATGCGGCATAAATGACGCCTCAAAGCTCCGCGCGGCCGCCATCCACGATGATCTCGGCCCCCAGCACATAGCTGGATAGATCGGAAGCGAGATAGAGCGCCGCGTTGGCGATGTCTTCCGGCTGACCCATGCGGCCGGCCGGAATGATCTTGGACGTCATTTCGACATAGGCGTTGAAATCCGCATCGCTGCGTCCGCCGCGATGCAAGGGCGTGATGATCGAACCCGGGCTCACCGCATTGACGCGGATGCCCTTGGGTGCGAGTTCCGCGGCGAAGGTGCGGGCGAAGGAGCGCACCGCCGCCTTGGATGCCGACAAGAGCCCGCGCCCCGCCACGCCGCGCAAATCCAGCCAGGAGGAGTTGAGGATGATGGAGCCGCCGCGCGTCATCAGCGGCACCACCGCCTGGACGGAGAAAAAGACGCCCTTCACATTCACGTCCATCAGCCGCGCGTAGACGGCTTCCTCGGTCGAACCCAAGGGCGAGCCGGCCGCGGCGCCGGCATTGGCGAAGAAGATATCGAGCGTGCCGAACGCGGCCTTCGCTTCCTCCGCCATGCGCGTGAGGTCGGCCAGGGAGGTGACATTGGCGCGGATGCCGATCGTGTCTTGGCCGATCTCGGCCCGGGCGCGCTCCAGCTTGTCCGGATCGGTGCCAGTGATGGCGACGCGGGCGCCGTTCTGGTGAAACAGCTTGGCGGTCGCCAGCCCGATGCCGCTCGAACCGCCCGTGATCAGCGCCTTTTTCCCTTTGAGCAGCATGGCAATTTCACTCCCGATAATTTCGCGGGCGGACACTAGGAGCATATGCGCCGGAATGCCAGCGACAGATGGCCTGGACGAGAGGCGCGATTGCCGCTACCGCGTGAGAAGGAAAAGCGCGCAGCCACGCGAAACCCTCAAGCAGGACAGGGACATTCCTTGCGCGATCCGATTGTCATTGTGGGCGGCGGGCTGAGTGGGCTTTACGCCGCGCGGCTCCTTGCAGAGCGCGGTGCGGATTTTCTGCTTCTGGAATCCCGCGCGCAGTTGGGCGGCCGCATTCTGTCGCGCGGCGGGCATGATCTGGGGCCGACCTGGTTCTGGCCCGACATGCAACCTCGCATGGCGCGACTGGCGGAAGCACTGGGACTGGAGGCCTTCGCCCAGCATGCGGCGGGCGATGTGTTGTTCGAGCGGGGACCCGGATTGAAGGCAGAGCGTTATCCCGGCTTCGGTCAGATGGCGTCGTCGTTTCGCATCGGGGGCGGTATCGGCGCGCTGGCGGAAGCGCTTGCCGCCGGCTTGCCGCGAGACTGCATCCGGACCAGCACGCCTGTGGCGGCGGCGCATTTGCGGGAGGATGGCGTAACGCTGCATGTGCGTGATGGCGGCGATATCGCCGCGCGCTATGTGCTGTTCGCGCTGCCGCCAAGGTTGATCGAACAGAATCTGCGCTTCGCGCCCGACCTTTCGCCGGATGTACGGGCGCGCTGGCGCGGCACGGCGACCTGGATGGCGCCGCACGCGAAATTTCTTGCGGTTTATGCGCGGCCCTTCTGGCGCGAGGCGGGCCTTTCCGGCACGGCGCAAAGCCTGGCGGGTCCCATGACCGAGATTCACGATGCGTCTCTGAGGGAGGATGGCGAAGGCGCCGCTTTGTTCGGCTTTCTGGGCGTGCCCGCAGCCGCGCGGACAAAGGCAGGCGAGGCGGCGATCCGCCATCATTGCCTGGCGCAGCTGGCGCGGCTTTTCGGGCCCGAGGCGTTGGCGCCCCTCGCCGCGCATTTCAAGGATTGGACGGCTGATCCCTTGACCGCCACGGCAGCAGATGGCGAAGCCGCCGGGCACCCCGAACTGCAATCGCTGCCCTGGTTCGATCCCGCCTGGGCCGCGCGGGCCTCCATGGCCGGCAGCGAAACGGCCCGCGAGCATCCCGGTTATCTGGAAGGTGCGCTGATTGCCGCCCAGGATGCGGTGGCGCATTGCGAGAGGGCGATTTAGGCTCAGGCGCTCTGACGGGGAGGGTGCCATGGAAAAAGTCACCGGCATTGGCGGGCTGTTTTTTCGGGCGCGCGACCCGAACGCTCTGGCGGCCTGGTATCGCGATCATCTGGGCGTCGATCCGGTGCCGACCGATTACGCCATGCAGTCCTGGCGGCAGGAGGCCGGGCCCACCGCTTTTGCCCCTTTCCCCCGCGACACCAAATATCTCGGCGATCTGGACAAGAGCTGGATGGTCAATTTCCGGGTGCGCGACTTGGACGCGATGGTGGCCCAGCTGCGCCAAGCGGGGATTGCGGTGGAGGTGGTGACGGAAACCTACCCCAATGGCCGCTTCGCCCATCTCAGCGATCCGGAAGGCAACCGCATCGAATTGTGGCAGCCGGCCGATCCATCCGCGAAATCCCCATGATCCAGCCAGGAAAGATCTGATGCGCGTTTTCCGTATCGCCAATCTGCGTATCATCAGTGTGGCCGTGGTGAGCTTGCTGGCCGGGCGCGAAGCGGCCCTGGCGCAAACTCAGACGCTCACGACGCCGGGGCTGCATCAGCCAGTCGAGATCGTGAAGGATCATTGGGGCATCGCGCATATCTACGCCAAGGACGAGCATGATCTGTTTTTCGCCCAAGGCTACAATGTCGCCAGCGACCGGCTGTTTCAGCTGGAGATCTGGCGCCGCCAGGCCACAGGCACGGTGGCGGAGATTCTGGGGCCCAAGGAACTCCAGCGCGACATCGGCAACCGGTTGTTCCGCTATCGCGGCGACCTGACCAACGAGTTGAACTGGTATCACCCGCATGGCGCGGCGATCATCAATGCCTTTGTGGACGGCATCAATGCCTATGTGGCGGCCACGGAGAAAGATCCGTCGCTGCTGACGCCCGAATTCAGGATGCTGGATTTCAAGCCTGGGCGCTGGACGCCTTCAGTGGTGATTTCCCGCTTCAACGGCCTTTTGGGCAATGTCGATAGCGAGATCAACATGGCCTTGGCGGTGAAGCTATTGGGGACAGAGAAGGTCAAGGATCTGGAGCATTTCCAGCCGGGCGATCCGGATTTGCGCATCGATCCCGCCATCGACACGTCGCTGCTGTCGAACGACATTCTGAATGTCTTCAATGCGTTTCGCACGCAATTGACCTTTACCGCCGACGAGCTTCAACCGGAATATCGCAATCCCAAGAGCGTCACTGAGTTGGAACGGCGGATCGACCTTGCTTCGCCGCTGGACCAATCGGCGCGGCGCGAAGACATCGGCTCCAACAACTGGGTTGTGTCGGGCAAGCTCACCATGTCGGGCTATCCGCTTTTGATGAACGATCCGCATCGCATTCAGGAAGCGCCGTCGCTGCGCTATTGGGTGCATCTGAATGCGCCGGGCTGGAATGTGATCGGGGCCGGGGAGCCGGCGCTGCCTGGCGTGTCCATCGGGCACAATCAGATGGGTGCCTGGGGCCTCACCATCTTCGGCACCGATGGCGAGGACCTTTATGTCTATGACACCAATCCCGCCAACCCGCTGCAATACAAATACAAGGACAAGTGGGAGACGATGACGGTTGTGCGGGAGTCGATCCCCGTGAAGGGCGCCGCACCGCAGACCGCCGAGCTGAAATATACCCGCCACGGTCCGGTGGTGTTCGAGGACAATGTGCATCACAAGGCCTATGCCGTGCGCGCGGCATGGCTGGAGACCGGCGGGGCGCCTTATCTCGCCTCCTTACGCATGGACCAATCCACCAGCTGGGAGCAGTTCGTCGATGCCTGCAGCTTTAGCCGCATTCCAGCGGAGAATATGGTGTGGGCCGATCGCGGGGGCAATATCGGCTATCAGGCGGTGGGCATCGCGCCCAACCGGCCCAATTGGAGCGGGCTTCTGCCGGTGCCGGGCGATGGGCGCTATGAATGGAACGGCTTTCTGCCCATCAAGCAATTGCCGCATGTGAAGAACCCGGACAAAGGTTTCTACAACACCTCCAACGAATACCAGATCCCCCGCGGCTGGCCGTACAAAGAAGCGTTGCATTATGTCTGGACCGATCCTTATCGCGCCCAAAGCGTGGCGGAGGTGCTGGGGTCCGGCGGCAAATTCAATGTCGCCGACATGGTTCTACTGCAGAACAATGATCTCTCGATCCCGGCGCGAGACATCACGCCCTTGCTGCGCGATCTTGTCATCGACGATGTGACGGTGCGGACAGCGGCCTTCTTCCTGTCGGACTGGAATTATGTGCTGGACAAGGATTCGGTGGCCGCCGGCATCTACGAAATGTTCCAGCGTCATCTGGTGGCCAACATGCGCGACCTGATGGTGCCGGAAGAAGCGCGCAAAGCGGTCGGCAATCCGCCCATGTCGCGCATCATCGCCTGGCTGCAAGCGCCGGACGGGCGCTTCGGGTCCGATCCGATCAAGGGCCGCAACGAGCTTCTGATTAAAAGCCTCACCGATGCGGTGGACGAGCTGAAGCAGAGATTGGGCGAGGACATGCGCACCTGGGCGCTGGGGGCTTATCATTATGCCCGCATTCTGAGCCCCTTCGCCAATGCGGTGACGCCCGAGTTGGAAGAGAAAGTCGATGTCGGCAAGAGCCCGCGCGGCGGCGACAGCTACACTATCGACGCCACCGGCAGCGGCGACAATCAGAATGCCGGCGGCTCCTTCAAGATCGTGATGGACACGGAGAATTGGGACAATTCGGTGGGCCTCAACAATCCCGGCCAGTCGGGCGATATCGCCAGTCCGCATTATCGCGATCTCTATAATCTGTGGGCGCTGGGGAAATATTTCCCGATCTTCTACTCGCGCGCCAAAGTGGACAGCGTGGCGGAGAAAAGGCTGACGCTGGCGCCTGGGCGGTGATCCCGTCCTCATGCTGAGCCTGTCGAAGCATGAGGAGCGCGCGGAAAAACCGTACGGCCGCTCGCCCTTCGACAAGCTCAGGATGATGAGGACTTCCAACTCAACTCAACGCGCATTGTGGCAAAGCAAAGGTATTTCCAGGGCGCTCCTTGACGGTCGCAACTTTCACCTTCGGCCTCCGTTCTCTTGGCAGTCCGCCGGCGGAGAGTCCCATGGCAAAAGTCGTGACCCTGTTCTTGTTCTTCGCAACAGCCTTGGCGGCAATGTCCGTGGGAACCGTGCCGGCCACCGCCCCGGAAGCGGTGGCGATTGAGCGGCAGCAACCAGCCGCGCCGACGCCGCAGCATGCTCTCACCGGGATCGCATTTCACGCCACGGCCGCCGGATTCTGAGCCGCGCGACCGCATGAGGCCAAATTGCGGCGTTTCGCGGCGGAAGATGGGCCGCAACAGTCCGGGCGGTTTCCGCGTTTCCTAATCGAACCCTTTCCTTCTAGGAGGAACTTATGAAACGCACCCTTCTTGTCACCGCTGCCCTGGCGCTTTCGCTGACGGCGTTGCCCGCCATGGCGCAGGGCTATTACAGTCGTTACGACACGCCGATCACCGGTGCGCAGATGAGCGACTATCCGTCCTCGCGGGCCAACACCACGCTGACCGGCAGTATGCTGAGCGTGGGTTCGCGCTATGACTATGACCGCGACGCCTATAATCGCGAGCGCGCTTCTTACGACCGTTATTATGACCGGGATCGCGATTACTACTATGATCGCGACCGCGATTATTACGGGCGTTAAGATCGCTTAGCCGAAAAGCAGACCCTCATCCTTCGTATCGAAGGGTGAGGGTTTCGCTTATCTTAACGCCAGCCGTCGATGGCTGGCACGTTCAGCGTCTCCACCTCCGGCAGGTCGAAGCCGAAATGCGCCGCCAAAAGATCGCGCAATTCCTTGCGCTCGCCGAGCCGGCGGGTTTCGCCGCCCGGCAGGGTCACGTCGCGGTTCATGACATTGACGCGGCCCGCTTCTGTCATTGCGCTCATCATCAAGAGCTGGGTGAAGGGCGAGCTTGGGCAAGTCGCGATCCAATGATTTGACACTTCGAAATCGATCGGCTGTTCCGGCGCCAGAGTCGCGACCCAGCCGGGAATTTGCGCCCCGTCGCGGCGCACATGCAAAGTCCAGAGGTCGCCGTCTTGTGTCAGCACATGCGACTGATGGGTGCCGAGTGTGCCTGCGCGCAGCGGCAGCGGTTCGCGCGCGGAATAAGAAGCAAAGCCGGGATCGACCAGATAGGTCTCGCCATCGAGCGGCACGGTGAGGAACATGTGATTGCGAGGCGTCTGTTCCTTGGGTCGCGCCAACACCACGCGCGCCGCATGCGTCGCCGGTTTGAAGCCCAATTCTGCCAACACCGCCGCCATCAGCGTCGCATGCTCGAAGCAATAGCCGCCACGACGGCGCGTCACCAGCTTGTCTTGCAGTCCTTCTAGGTCAAGCCTGGGTGGCCGCCCCAGCAGCACGTCCAGATTCTCGAACGGGATCGCTCCGGTATGGGCATGAAGGATGCCGGCCAGGGTTTGGAATGTGGGATCGGTTGCACCGTTCCAGCCGATGCGCGCGAAATAAGCGCCCAGATCGAGAGACGATGCCATTCTGTTCCCCCAAAGCGGCAAAAATCCTTGCGCCGCAGCGGTTAAATCCCGCAGCAACTTGCTCTAGAGTTCGGCCGCATTCAATCCGGAGAGAGTGATGCGGATCGCGATCCTGACCGGCGGCGGCGACGTGCCGGGCCTCAATCCCTGCATCAAGGCGATCGCCATGGGCGCGCTGGCGCAGGGCTGGGAAGCGGTGGGTTTCAAACGCGGCTGGGCCGGCCCGCTGGACTATGATCCCGCCAATCCCGATCTCGCCCAGCATCTGGTCCAGCTCACGCCGGATTTCGTGCGCACCATCGATCGCACCGGCGGCACCATTCTTCATTCCTCGCGCACCAATCCGGCCAAGGTGAAGACTTCTTCGCTGCCCGCTTTCCTGAAGGACAAGAGCCTGCCGGAAAAAGACGGCAAGAGCGACGCCACGGCGCATGTGCTGAAGGCGCTGGAGGCGCTCAAGATCGATGCCCTGGTCGCCATCGGCGGCGACGATACGCTGTCTTACGCGGCGCGGCTGCACCAGGAAGGCTTTGCCGTGATGGCCGCGCCCAAGACCATGGACAATGACGTTTACGGGACCGATTACTGCATGGGCTTTTCCACAGCGGTGTCGCGCTCGCTGGAAGCGGTGGAGGCGCTGCGCACCCCCGCCGGCAGCCATGAGCGCATCGCGGTGGTGGAATTGTTCGGGCGCAACAGCGGCGAGACGGCGCTGATCACCGGCTATCTGGCCGACGCCGACCGCACGCTGATTTCCGAAGTGCCTTTCGACATCAAGGCGGTGGCGGAGCTGCTGGCCAAGGACCGCGCCCGCAATCCGTCCCGCTACGCGGTGCTGGTTCTGTCGGAAGGGGCGCAGATGACGGGCGGGGAGATCGTGGAAACCGGCGAGGCCGACGCCTATGGCCATCGCAAGCTGGGCGGCATCGGCGAGATGGTGGGCTCGGAAATCCAGCGCCTCACCGGCATCGGCGTCTTGAACCAGAAACTCGCCTATATCATGCGCGCGGGTCCGGCCGACGCGCTGGACCGCATGGTGGCCAAGAATTACGGCACCATGGTGGTTCAAATGCTGGCGGAAGGAAAACGCGGGATGATGGCGGCGATTCACGAGGGCCGCTATACCGCCGTGCCGGTGGACACCTGCATCAAGGGGACGCGGCGGGTGGATGTGGCGGCGCTGTATGACGCGCCG
Organism: Rhizomicrobium sp.; assembly: GCA_035605955.1. Lineage (GTDB taxonomy): Bacteria > Pseudomonadota > Alphaproteobacteria > Micropepsales > Micropepsaceae > Rhizomicrobium. The sequence continues at coordinate 14,114 of DATNGI010000040.1, read as the reverse complement.
GCTTATCGCCCCCGCGTCGCCAAGGTCGCCGCCAAACCGATGTTTCTCTATTGAGTCTCTTTATCGTTAGCGCGTCACTGGTCGGGTGTATTGAGACAATTCAGCCTGCCAGCGGCCGTCGAGCTTCACATAGACCCGGGTATAGCTGAACTCCCCGCTTACGTCTCGCTGTTGCCTATGTCCTTTGTTTATCGTGCGGCCATTCACAATGACAACGTTGCCATACACGCGCATAACAACGTCCTTGTGTTCCATGCTTTCGTACTTGAATGCACCGGCTCGGACGTCAGCCATGACCTGCGCCTTGGTACTAATCTGACCAAGGTAGTTGATCGAGAGGTAGTCATCGGCGTGAATGCGATCGAGCGCAACAGGATCGCCCTTCACCCATGCCTCGCGCCATTCCTTCTCGGTCTGCGTGACCTCGGCCTTAGCCTGGTCATCGGGCTCCTGTGCAAAGGTTTTGGCAACGCCCGCTCCCATTATGAGTGCCAATAAAGCGGCCGTAACTATGGATCTATTCATTGATTTTCCTCCTAATGATTGTCGTTCAAATCCTTCCGCTCGAAATAAATCACGAACACGGCCCGGGCCACGTGAAGTAAGATCATACGACAGATTCAGATCAAACGAACATCCTGCTGGACTGTTCGAGGAGCAGACGAGCTAGATTTCCGTCGGCTTCATATCTTCGACAGCGGCGCGGCCACGTCTTCCAGGCTTTTGCCTTCGGCAGCGATGCCGAGAAAGGCTTCGACAAGAGCGCCGACGAGCATCAACCCTGCGCCCAACAAATAGCCATAGAAGATGTTGAGGCGTAGTCCGCTTTCGATCAGCGCGCCGAACAAGGCCGGCCCTGCGATGCCGCCGAGCGCGGTGCCGAAAGCATAAAAGACCGCGATAGCGCGGGCGCGCACTTCCAGCGGGAAAGCTTCGCCGACGGTGAGATAGGCGGCGCTGGCACCCGCGGAGGCGAAAAAGAAATTGAGCGTCCAGAGCGCCGTCTGCCCGGCCGCGCCCACCCTGCCTTGCAGAAACAAAAGCGCGGTTGCGGCCATCAGCACGCCCGACAGGCCGTAGGTCGCAGCGATCATGCGTTTTCGTCCCAGTGTGTCGAACCAGGGGCCGAGCAGCAAAGGGCCTGCGAAATTCCCCGCCGCGAAAGGCAGCATGAACCAGCCGATGCTGGCGGGCGCGATGGCATAGAAATCCGTCAGCACCAGCGCATAGGTGAAGAAGATGGCGTTGTAGCAGAAGGCCTGGGTCGCCATCAGTGTCACGCCCAGGATGGCCCTGCGCGGGTAATGACGAAACAGCACGCGCAGGAGGTCGGCGAGCGGCGCGCTGTCTTTGGGCTGGAGCCTTATCTGCGTCGCGGGCGGTGGATCATGTTTCCGCACGCGGGATTCTATATCCGCCATCACGCGTTCCGCTTCTTGCGCGCGCCCATGAATCAAAAGCCAGCGGGGGCTTTCGGGCACAAAACGCCTGAGCCAGATCACGATCAACGCCAGCACGCCGCCCAGGATGAACGCCAGCCGCCAGCCATAGGCGATGGGAATGAGCGCGGGATCGAGCACCACCAGAGACCCCAGCGCACCCAGCGCCGCCCCGATCCAATAGCTGCCATTGACGAACAGATCGACACGGCCGCGCAGCCGCGCTGGGGTGAATTCCTGGATGGCGGAATTGATGGCGGAATATTCGCCGCCGATGCCCGCGCCGGTGACCGCGCGGAAGAAAGCGAAGGACGCGAAATTCCACGACAGGCCGGTGGCGATGGTGGCGATCAGATAAACGCCCACCGTCACGGTGAAAAGAGTCTTGCGGCCATAGCGGTCCGCCAATTGACCGAACACCAGCGCGCCGACGACCGCTCCCGTGATATAGACGCTGGCGGCAAGCCCGATCTCGGTGGGGGAAAGGCCCAGGCCCTCAGGTTGCGCGAGCGCGCCCGACAGAGAACCCACGATGGTGACTTCCAGCCCGTCCAGGATCCAGGTGATGCCCAGCGCCGCCAGGATCAGGCCGTGGAAGCGCGACCAGGGCAGCCGGTCCAGCCGGGCGGGAATGTCAGTGAGAAAAGCGTCCAGCGGAATATCCCTGCCTGCAAATCAGAGAGGGAACGCGCACGGAGACGGGAATGATCCACCGGGCGCGATCCCGGGTCTGCGATTCAGTTACCACCCACCAAATCAACAACCTGTCATGGCCCGCGAGTTCGTAACGACAGCGTGCGAACGGGCCACCTGGGTTACGCAGCCTCATCCGTCAGAGGGGAGCGCGCTTTACCTGGATGGCCCACACTCGGTGGGCCATGACATTCCAATATGTGATCCAATCGCATCGGGTCTCTAGAATTGCCCGTGCAGGCGCAGGCCCAAGACCGAGATCGGACCGCGGTCGGAATCGTAGGCGGGATTGACGATCAGCTGATAATCCGCGCCGACCGAGAACCAGTCCGTGGCGGCAAGGCTGTAATAGGTCTCGATGATATTCTCGGTGCCATAATGCGGCAGGCGTCCGTCGCCGATGAGGATGCCAAGGCCGCCCGCCGCCAGATAATTCTGCGCCGCTTGCGAGATCGCGTTGTTGACGAAAGCCAGACCCAGCGTGTCGTTGGCGCGGCCCCAGCGCGATCCCTTTAAGGCCAGGCCCAGCGCCAGGGAACGGTTAATCTCGGTGAATTCGTACGCCTCCTCGCTGCCGTCATTGAGGCTGAAGCGGGCAAAGCCACCCAGTTCGTCGGTGACGCTCTGTTCGAGATTGATGCCACCGCCGGCGCGCGAGGCATAGCGGCGCACCAGCGCGGTGTCGGGGATGCCGCCCACCGCGTCAGCCAGGCGTACCGCGTCGTCGTAGCGCCCCATGCGGCCGCGATTGAGAAAACCCAGCAGCTTGATCTTACCGGGCGCGCCCAACAGCGTGTGGCGCGCTTCTGCTTCGCTCACCAGTTCGAACTGGTTGAAATCGGTCTCAAGCTCGGTGGTGTTGGGCACCCGCGACAGGTCGAACAGCCCGCCGCGCAAACTCCACCAATCCCGATTCCATTCCGCCGCCAGGCCATAGCTGTAACCCCAGGCATCGGCGGCGTAATCGAAAGCGCCGGAATCGATCAACGACCAGTTCATGAAATCGCCCTTGGGGTCATGGGCGTATTGGTTGGCGTCGAAAATGTCGGTGACGGAGAGTTTGCCGAAAGTGAGCACCAGCGTGTCGCCGGTTTGCGTCGCGCCCAGCTGGTTGGCGGTGGGCGCAATCGTCTGATCGCTGCCGCCCAGGTCGAATGTCTGGCGGAAGAACAGCCGCTGCAGCCGGAAATAGGGGCTGGATTTTCCAACCTTATAGGCTTCGCCGCTGGGAAAGCCCGCCACGCCCACCGTGTCCGACAGGCCGAAGCCCTGATCCAGTTCGGGGTTCGCGTATAGCGCGCCGCCTTGCCAGAGGCGCAAGCCCGCGAACAGGGTCATGTCGAAGGTCTCTTCGCCCCGGCTGCCGAGGTCCATGCTGTTCTTGCCCAGGAAAGGCGATGCGAAGGCGGGATGATATTGGTCCACAAAAGTCGCCTGGCCGTGCAGCGCGTAGATCTCGTCATCGGCGCGCGCTTCCGGCCCGGGCAAAGTCAGCCCGAACAGCAGCAGGGCCAAATGTGACAAGCGCTTCATGATGATATTCCGCGAGGCCGCCGTCACATGCCTGGGATGCGTGACAACCGCAAGACGGAATAAGAGGCAGCCGCCAGAGACGCGGCCGCCTCATATCTTCAGCTGCAGCGTCTCTCCTCCGCAAGCCGCTCGCGCACCGCTTTCGCCGCCGCCACCATGGCAGTGAGCGCGGGTTTCACTTCCGCCCAGCCGCGCGTCTTCAGGCCGCAATCGGGATTGACCCAGAGCTGGCCGGGCCTCAGCACTTTCAACGCGCTGATCAACAGCGTCTCCATTTCCGCCTGGCTGGGGACGCGCGGCGAGTGAATGTCATAGACGCCGGGGCCGATATCATTGGGATAGGCGAAGCTGGCGAAGGCATCGAGCAGCTTCATGGCCGAGCGCGAGGTCTCGATTGAGATCACATCGGCATCCATCGCCGCCACCGCCTCGATGATGTCGTTGAATTGCGAATAGCACATATGGGTATGGATTTGGGTTTGGGCAGAGACGCCGGATGCGGTAAGCTGGAAACACTCCACCGCCCAGTTCAAATAATCGCGCCATTCCGATTTGCGGATGGGCAGGCCCTCGCGCAACGCCGCTTCGTCGATCTGGATGATCTTCACCCCCGCACGCTCCAGATCCATCACTTCGTCGCGAATGGCGAGCGCAATCTGGCGGCAGGTCGTGGCGCGCGGCTGGTCGTCGCGCACGAAGCTCCATTGCAGGATGGTGACGGGTCCGGTGAGCATGCCCTTGACCGGCTTTTGCGTGTGACGTTGGGCCGCCAGTGTCCATTTGAGCGTCATGGGCTCAGGCCGGTTGACGTCGCCGAAAATGATGGGCGGCTTGACGCAGCGCGAGCCATAGCTCTGTACCCAGGCGCGTTCGGTGAAGGCAAAGCCGGAAAGCTGCTCGCCGAAATATTCCACCATGTCGTTGCGCTCGAACTCGCCATGCACCGGCACGTCGATGCCGATCTTGTCCTGCCACCGGATCGCTTCCGCCGTCTTTTTCTCCAGCGCTTGTTCATAGTCGGCTTTGGCAATCTCGCCCTTCTTGAAGCGGGCGCGCAGTTCGCGGACGTCATGGGTCTGAGGCAGCGAGCCGATGCTGGTGGTGGGAAGCAGCGGCAAGTTCAGTAGCGATTGCTGAAGCGCGATGCGTTCGGCAAACGGCACGGCCCGCACCGTCATCTCGGGCGTCACCGCCTTCAAAAGCCGCTGCGCCAAGGGGTCATGGATGCGGGGGGAGGTGACGCGGCTGCCGATGGCCTGGGCATTGGCCAGGAACACGGCGCCGTCGCGGCTGCCATTGGCGGCCTTGGCGAGCGCGTCGACCTCCGCCAGCTTCTGGGTGGCGAAAGCGAGCCAGTTCTTCAGTTCGGCATCGAGCCTGGTTTCGCTGTCGAGGTCCACCGGCACATGCAGCAGCGAGCAGCTGGGTGCGATCATCAATGCGCCTTGACGCAATTCGCGGGCGCGGCGGATCAGGCGTTCGGCGTCGGTGAGCGCTGTCTTCCAGATGTTGCGGCCATCGACGATGCCCAGCGACAGGAGCCGGTCCTGGGGCAGCGCGGAGCACACCGCCTCAAGCTGCCCCGGCGCGCGCACCAGATCGATATGCACGCCACTGACCGGCAGGGAGGCGAGGCAACCGATATTGTCGCCCAGCGCACCGAAATAGGTAGCGATCAGGAGGTTTGCCGGGGCAGCGGCCAACGCGTCATAGGCTTTGCGGAAGGCTTGGCGAGTGTCCTCGTCCAGATCGGCCACCAGCACCGGCTCGTCGATCTGGATCCAGTCCGCGCCCGCGGCGGCGAGCGCGCCAATGATTTTGGCATAAAGGGGCAAAATCCTTGGCAGCAACGCCCAACGGTCGGAACCATCCACCATCCGCGCCAGCTTCAGGAAGGTCACCGGCCCGATCAGGACCGGACGGGTGGCGACGCCCAGGAATCTTGCTTCCTTATATTCGTCCAACGGTTTGGTGGTGGACAGAGCGAAACCCATGCCGGCGGAGAGTTCCGGCACGATGTAATGGTAATTGGTGTCGAACCATTTGGTCATCTCCATCGCGGGCGCGTCCTTGGTGCCGCGCGCCATCGCGAAATAGAGCTCAAGGCCGACCGGGCCGCCTCGATGTCCGAACCGCTCCGGCACTGCGCCCAGCATGGCGATCAGATCGAGCATCTGGTCGTAGAGCGAGAAATCGTTGGAGGGAATGTGCCCGATACCGGCTTTCTGTTGCACGAACCAGTGGCGGGCGCGCAGGCTTGCCGTGGTGATCGACAATGCTTCGGCGGTAAGGGCGCCCGACCAGTATTTCTCCAGCGCGTTTTTCAATTCGCGATGGGCGCCGATGCGGGGAAAACCCAGATTGGACGAAAGAACAGAGGACGTCATGGATACACTCCGTGGGATGCGGGTTGGCAAGGCGTGGCCGCGCCCCTCCCGGGAGGCGTCAGCCGCGCGTGTCACCGCTCACAAAGCGTTCCAGACGTTCTGCGCGAAGGAACCCACCGTTCCTTCAGGCGAAAGCGTGACACCCGATAGCAGGTCTCCTGGCTCACGGGTCGTCGCCTTGGGCTGTCTTCCCGAATCCGAAGATTCAGTGACGGTGTATCGGCCCTTGGCTCGACGCTGACAGTTGCGGGGGCAGCGCCGGACTTGCACCGGCTTCCCTATGAATCCCTTTCGGGAACTATCAAGGGTGAAGCTATGCCACGGGCCGCGAGCCCGTCAATCGTCAGGGTATTTCAAGGAGTGGGTTTCAGCGCTGCAATGGTGACGGCGACGAACGCCAGGAAGGTCACGCCCGCATTGACGGCATGGGAATATTCCCATTGCCGCCGGAGCGTCTGCCAGTTCTCGGTCTGAATCGTCCAATTGTTGGTGACGTGGTTCACCGGCTGGGTCCAGATGATAAAGATGATCAGATTGACGGCGATCAAGGCCGCCGCCGCCGCCGCGAGATAACGCGCGCCGCTTTTGCTCTCGAACGCCAGAACCAGGTCCGCGATCAGAGCCAGCGGCAGAAGAAAACCCACCAGGAACCAGCCTTGATAAATCTCCTGCACCACGAAATAGCGTGTCTGCGAAAGCCCGATCTTGCGGGGCAATTCGTAGAGATGCGCCATCGGCGCAACCAACGCCAAGCCGGTTATGATAATGGCAAGAATGCGGACAATCATGGCTCTTTCCTGTCTCTCAGTTAAGAGCGCGAAAGCATGGCAGACGTTCCCGGAACGATCATATCGGCCTGACGTTTTCTGTCGGAACAATGACGGAGACAGATATGCGCACGCACGCTCTTGTGATGGGTTTTGCCGCCGCTTTGCTGCTGGCGGGCTGCGGCACGTCGCCCGGCGAGCGCGCGGTGTCCGGCGGCATGCTGGGCGCGGCGGGCGGTGCGGCCATTGGCGCCGCCACCGGCGGTAATCCGGCCACGGGCGCGGCCATCGGCGCCATCGGTGGCGCGGTTGTGGGCGCTGCGACCGATCCTTGCGATTTGGACCTTGGCGATCCCTTCTGGCGCGATCATGGCGGACGCGATGGTTATTACGACCGCTGCCACCGTTATCCGCGTTAACACGACTGGAGCCGCGCTTTAGGCTTCACTCAAAATATCCAACTGTCATGGCCCGCATTCGCGGGCCATGACAGCGATTCAGGGATTGTTCCAGGGAAAGCCGGTGGCGAGTGTCATTTCGTAACTCACGGGATAGCGGCGCGGATAAAAACCGGTGCTGCTTTCCTCCCCGGCCTTCACCTTGACGAAGGCATTATCCAGATCCTTGAGATCCTTCATCGTCAGCCAGGGCGCGGACACCCCTTCATTGGCGCGGCAGCAATGCGCGGTCCAAAGTTTGGTGTCGGGGGGAATGGTGGCGAGCAGGCGCTGCGCCGTGGTGTGATAAGTGCTCATGCTGGAGCCGACCCCGAAGGCATAGATGGTCGTGGGATAGATGAAGTCGCCGGTGAAGAGCAGGCGATGCGCCGGATCGTAGAGCGACACGGATGACGGCGTGTGGCCGGGGGTGGAGAGCACGGTGAGCATGCGCCCGCCCAGGTCGATCTTGTCGCCGGGCTTCACCCATTCCGCCACGGGAAAGGATGGCCGCACGCGATGATCCGCCAAGCCGCTGAATTCATAGCGGCCGGGCGTGAAGAGGCCGTCATGGACCCGGGCGCGGGTGACGGCCAAGTCGATCATGGCGATGTGGTGGAAGGGCGTGATGCCGCCCAGATGATCGAAATGCAGATGCGACACCATCACGGTCAGCGGCAATTGGGTGAGCTTGGCCACTAGGGGCGCGACATCGCGGGTGCCCGAGGTGGCGTCGAACAACAGCGCCCGCTTCTCGCCCAGGATCAGATAGGCGTAATTCTGCTGGTAATAGCGCGGCTCGCCGATGGCGATGACGTTGTCGCCGACATCCTCGACCGCGAAATAATCGTCCACCATGCGGCCCTTGGCGATCCGGGCTGGTGCGGGATCGACGATGTCGTAATGGGAGGTGTAGGGCGAGAGTTCGCTCCTCACATAGGGCGCGTACCAGCCCGCCAGCATCAAAGCGAACAGCAGCACAAAGGCCACCAGCAGCCAGCGGCTTCCGGTGGTGCGCCTATAAGCATCGGTCATGGCCATTCCCCAGGAAGCCCGCCTGCAGCCTATGCGGCGTGGATCGCGGCAACAAGTTCGGCGACATGCTCCGGCGGCGTGGGCTGCATGACGCCGTGACCGAGATTGAAGATGAAAGGCTTACCCTTCATCACGGTTACGAGCCGCTTGGCTTCGGCGCACATCGCTTCGCTGCCTTGGAGCAGGAGGATGGGATCGAGATTGCCTTGCCGGGCCACCTTGGCCGGAAGATCGAGCGCCGCGATATCGGTCATCTGATCCACGCCGATCCCGTCGACGCCGGTGATTTCGGCATACCGCGTAAGCCAGGAGCCTGCGCCGCGCGGGAAGCCGATCAGGGGGATGCCGGGATGCTTCGCCTTCACGGCGCGCACGATGCGGGTGGTCGGCTGAAGCACCGCGCGTTCGAACAGACCGGCGGGCACGGTACCGGCCCAGCTTTCGAACAGTTGCAGCGCTTCGGCGCCGGCATCGGCCTGGGCGATGAGATAGTGGCTGGTGGCATCGACCAGCACATCCATCAGCCGCGCGAAACTCTCGGGCTCGCGCCATGCCAGGGCGCGGATCGTTTCATGATCGGTGCCGCCCTTGCCCTCGATCATATAAGTGGCGACGGTCCAAGGCGCACCCGCGAAGCCGATCAGGGCGGCATCGGCGGGTAACGCCGCGCGCACGCCCTTAATGGTCTGCATCACGGGCGAAAGCTTTTCCGCGTGATAGCGCAAGCTTGCGATGCCGGCTAAGTCGCGAATGGGTTCAAGCCTGGGGCCTTCACCTTCCGCGAACCATAATTTTTGCCCCAGCGCATGCGGCACCAGCAGAATGTCTGCGAACAGGATGGCGGCATCGAGATTGAAACGGCGCACCGGCTGCAAGGTTACTTCCACCGCCAGTTCGGGATTGAGGCAGAAAGCGACAAAGTCTTTCGCGTTGGCGCGGAGCGCGCGATATTCCGGCAGATAGCGGCCCGCCTGGCGCATCAACCAGACCGGCGGCGGCGACACGGCTTCACCTTTCAAGACCTGAAGCAGCTTTTTCACCATCCGCGTTTTTCCAGGCTTTGAATGAAACTCTCGCCCGCCAGTTCGCGGATCGCGCCGCCCAGTTTGCGGCCCAGCCGGTCGGCATCGGCCAAGGGATCGGACGAAAGAAGAATGCGATCCTCGCGCCGCCAACGCTTGGCGCCGTCCGGCGTCAAGACTTCCCCCAGGAAGCGCAGACGATTATCCTCGATGCGGGCCAGCGCGCCGATGGGCGTGCGGCAGGAACCGTCCAGGGCGGAGAGGAAGCCGCGTTCCGCCGCCACCGCGATTTCCAATTCTCGCACCGATAGGCGCGCTAGCAGGTCGCGGGTCTGCCGGTCGTCCTCGCGGCAGGTGATGGCTAGCGCACCCTGGCCCGGCGCGGGGGGCATCTCTTCCACATCGATAAGCGAGGTGGCGTGATGCTGAAGTCCCATGCGGCTGAGGCCCGCCAGCGCCAGATAGGTCGCGTCCATCGCGCCTTCGGCGATGCGTTTCAGCCGCGTCTCCACGCTGCCGCGCAGCGTCACGACCTTTATCTCGGGGCGCAGATGCAGGGTCTGGGCCTGGCGGCGCAAGCTGGCGGTGCCGATCACCGCGCCATCGCGCAGCGCGGCCAGGTCGGGCGCATGGGGCGAAACAAACGCGTCGCGGGGGTCTTCCCGCTCCGGGATCGCGGCCAACACAATGCCGGCGGGCATCAAGGTGGGCAGATCCTTCAGCGAATGGATGGCGGCGTCGATGCGCTTGTCGAGCAGCGCTTCGTCCAGCTCCTTGGTGAAGAGGCCCTTGCCGCCCGCGTCCTGCAAACGGCGGTCGGCAATGCGGTCGCCGCTGGTGACGAAACTCTGGATCGGCGGCTCGGCCTCGCCGGTCAGCCGCGCCAGCGCCGCGGCCACCCGATGCGATTGCGTCATCGCCAATTGCGAGCCCCGCGAGCCCAGCCGGATTGTAGCGGCAGAGGGCATCACCGCCACTCCGCCACGGGCGGCATCGATGACAGGATGCTTTCGACATTGCCGCCGGTCTTGAGGCCAAAAGTGGTGCCGCGGTCATAGAGCAGGTTGAACTCGACATAGCGGCTGCGCCAATGCGCCTGTTCGTGGCGTTCGCCTTCGCTCCATTTCTGGTTCCAGTGGCGGCGCACCAGCATGGGATAAATGTCGAGAAAGGCTTCGCCTACCTCGCGGGTGAAAGCGAAATCCTTGTCCCAATCGCCGCTGTCATGGTGGTCGTAGAAGATGCCGCCCACGCCGCGATGTTCGCCGCGATGAGGCAGGAAGAAATAATCGTCCGCCCATTTCTTGTATCTGGGATACCAGTCTGGATCGAAACCGTCGCAGGCCTGTTTCAGCCGGACGTGGAAATCGCGCGCATCGCCGTAACCTTGGTCGCGCTGCGCCGTCAGCATGGGATTGAGGTCGGCGCCGCCGCCGAACCAGCTTTCGGTGGTGACGATCATGCGGGTGTTCATATGCACGGCAGGGACATGCGGGTTCTGCATATGCGCGATCAGGCTGAGGCCCGTGGCCCAGAAGCGGGGATCTTCGCTGGCGCCTTTCACCTGCTTGGCGAAGTCAGGAGAGAATTCGCCATAAACAGTCGAGACATGCACGCCCACTTTCTCGAACAAGCGGCCGCGCATCATGCCCATCAGTCCGCCGCCTTGCGCCGTTCCGTCAGGCGCAGGCGTGCGCGCCCATGCGGTGCGGGTGAACCGGCCGGGATCGCCGGCATAGAGCGCGTGGTCTGCCTCGGCTTCCAGCGCCTCGAACTGGGCGATGATGCGGGCGGCCAGCGCCTCGAACCAGGCGCGGGCGTCCTTCTTGCGGCTTTCCAGGTCGGGAGCGGGATTTTCCATGGGCGGGAGGCGTTCTAAGAGCGCCGGGCGGGGCTGGCAAGGCGCGCGCGGGCGTGCCGCTCAGACGCGCTCGAACGCTTCGCGCGCCACTTCGATGGCCCGGCCGCCGGAACGGATCATCAGAAACCGCCCCGCCCAGTTGCCAGGAATGAACCAGCGGCCTTCGATTTCCAGAAAATCGTCCGTGAGATGGCCCTCATATTCGACCGAATGATTGGGTCGTTCGGGGCCTTCATAGGTTTTGGTGAAGCGCACGTCATGGCCGTGCCGCCGCCCCAGGAGCATCGCCAGGATGGTTTCGCCAACGCGCGGCGGCGAGGCCCAGATCTCGCTGGTCGAGCCGGTCAGCGTGCTCGTGGTTTCAATCAAAGTGGCTGTGAAATTCCCTGCCCGCCGGTACGCGGGATAGGAAAACAGGCCCAACCACACGCCCGTGAGATCTTGATGTGCCATCCGGCAAGCCCCCGCCACCCTATGCCGGATTCTTGTTTCGGGCGTGTTAAGGCCCCGCGATTAATCTGTATTTTTGATTGAATATAGAACCATAATCCATTGGATTTATCAGTGAGGATGGTGTGGAATCGCCCCAGATGTCCGATCCCGCCCAGACTTCCCGCACCGCCACAGCCTCATTCGCCGAAGCCGTTCTCGCTGCCGTCCCGGGCCTGACCCTGACCGGCGGCATCGCGCTCCTCGCCTTTGCGCTCCGCCAAATTCCGGGCGTGGGGATGTTCAGCCCGATGATCCTTGCCACCATCGCCGGCATGGCGGTCCACAATCTGATCGGCACGCCCGCGATCTGCCGCCCCGGCGTGGTCTTCAGCCTCAAGAAGCTGCTCAGGCTAGGCATCATTCTCTTGGGCTTCCAGTTGGCGCTGTCGCAAGTGATCGCGGTGGGCGTGGTGGGCGTGGCTATCATCCTGGCCTCGCTCTTTTCCACCTTCGCCGTCACCAAATTTCTTGGCCGGGTGATGGGGGTGGATCCCAAGCTGGCCGAATTGATCGGTGCGGGCACGTCTATCTGCGGCGCCTCCGCCGTGATCGCCACCAACACGGTGACCGAAGGCAGCGACGCCGATGTCGCCTATGCGGTGGCGTGTGTCACTGTGTTCGGTTCCATCGCTATGCTGACCTATCCGCTCTTGCCCGCGCTGCTGCATCTGACGCCCCGCGAATTCGGCCTGTGGAGCGGCTCTTCCATCCACGAGATCGCGCAGGTCGTGGCGGCCGCGTTCCAGGACGGGCCGGCGGCCGGCCAGTTCGGCACCGTCGCCAAGCTGACGCGGGTGATGATGCTGGCGCCGCTGGTGATCGGGCTGGGTCTTCTGGCGGCGCGAAAAGCGCGTGGGCGCGCGGCGAAGGACCGCAAGGCGCCACCCATGCCCTGGTTCGTGCTGGGTTTTATCGCGGTGATGCTGCTCAACAGCGTCATTACGGTTGCGCCCGCCGAAAAGGCCCAGATCGTGCTTCTGACCAATTTCCTGCTCTCGATGGCGCTGGCGGCGATGGGGCTGGAAACCGACTTCGCCAAATTGAAGCGCGAAGGGTTGAAGCCGCTTGCGCTCGCCGGTTGTGCCACGCTGTTCATCTCCGGTTTCAGCCTCGCGTTGGTCAAGCTGTTCGCCTGACGGAGCGCGGCCCTGAAGAAATCGCGAAGCGATTTCACTTGGGACGCGCGACCAATCCCCTTAAAATAAGCCATGACGCTTGAGCAGCTGCGCCTCTTCGTGGCCGTGGCCGAACGCGAGCACATGACCCGCGCTGCGGCCGCGCTTCGCCGCACGCAATCCGCCGTCTCCGCCGCCATCGCAGGCCTGGAAGCGCAATCGGGCGTCATTCTGTTTCATCGTGTCGGCCGCCGCATCGTGCTGACGGACGAGGGCCGCGCCTTTCTCGCCGAAGCGCGCGCCGTGGTGGCGCAGGCCGACGCCGCTCAGCGCGCACTGGCCGATCTCGCCGGCATGAAGCGCGGGCTTCTTTCGGTGATGGCGAGCCAGACCATCGCCAGCTACTGGCTGCCGCCGAAACTGGTCGCCTTCCGCGCCGCCTATCCGCAAGTGGCGGTGACGGCGCTGGCCGGCAACACCGCCGAAGTGGCGCGCGCCGTCGCCGAAGGTCGGGTCGAAATCGGGCTGGTGGAAGGCGAGGTCACCGATCCCTTGCTGGAGCAGACCCTGGTCGGTCACGACCGGCTGGTGATCATCGCGCCAAAAAACCACGCCTGGACGACCAAGCCGCCGCGCCCCGCCGACCTTATGAAAGAGCGCTGGGTGCTGCGCGAGAAAGGGTCCGGCACGCGTTCCGCCTTCGAAGCCGCCATCGCCGAAAAAGGCGTGGAGGTGGAAAAGCTCGACATCTCGCTGGAACTGCCGTCGAACGAAGCGGTCCGTCTGGCGGTGCGCGAGGGCGCGGGCGTCTCCGCCCTGTCGGAATTGGTGGCGGAAGCGGGCATCCGCTTCGGCGCGCTGGCGCCGGTGAAATTTCCGCTGCCGGAGCGCGCTTTCCATGCGCTTCGCCACCGCGAACGCTATCTCAGCAAAAGCGGCGCGGCGTTCATGCGCGAACTGGGAGCATAACGGAACAAGGCCTTTGGGCGAACGTTGGTAACAACGAGCGTCGAAAGGAGAGTTCCATGCATAAAGTTCCATTGCTTTTGCTTGTGGGCGCGGCCTTGCTGGCGGCGCCGGCTGCTGCCCGGGCCGACAGTCCGCGCCAATTCCTTCGGGATGCGCTGCGTGGCGACAATTCCGAGATCATGCTGGGACGCCTGGCGGCGGATCGTGCCCGCGATCCGCAAGTGCGCGAATTCGGCCGCACCCTGGCGCGCGACCATGCCGATGCGCGAGCTGACGTGATCCGTGTGGGCCGCAATTATGGCGTCCGGCCGAGCCGCGAGGTGAAAGACGATGCCCGCGATCTTAGCGATCAGCTGCGCGATAT
>DATNGI010000039.1:0-14908 GCA_035605955.1 Rhizomicrobium sp. | reverse complement strand
CGTCGCCCAGCGCGATCCAATTCTCGCTGTCGTCGGGATAGGCCTGCGCCAGCGTGCGAAGATCGGCAATTGCCGCGCTCTTTTTATCGAGTCGGGTTTCGTTCACGGCCGCCTGGGTTGCCGCCATGCGATAATAGGGCGAGGATTTCTCGATCTGGCGATAGATGGCGACCGCATCGTCATACTTGCCCAAGGCCTCGAAACGATCGCCCAGGAGCAGGCTTGCCAGCGACAGGTCGGGCCTCAGATAAAGCGCCATCCTGAGATAGAGAATGGAGATATCGGCGCTGCCCCGATCGTTGAGCGACGCGGCCATGCCGAAAAGGCCTTCGGCAACCCCATCCTCCGCCGTGCGCACGAACGGATCGGGCTTCTTGTTGGCGACGATCCGCGCCAGGCCTTCCTTGGCGATGGGGGCGACAGCGCTTTCGCTGGCGACTTTTTCGTAAAGGGTGCGCGCCTCCGCTGTTCGTCCTGCGCGCTCCAAATAGACGCCATAGGCTTGAATCACGCGGGGGCTGACGCGGTTGACGAGCAACGTTTTTTTGTATTCCGCATCGACATCCGGACGGCCAAGAAAATCGGCGAGCAGAGCGCTATGGAAGGCCGCCAGGCCTTCGGCGCCGCTTTGCGCAGCCAGCTGCTTCATATCGGCCATCGCGCCGGCGCCATCGCCACTGGCGGCGGCCGCCCAACTGTCGAACAGGGAAACGACCAGAGCCTGGAACGGTCCTTTGGCCGACAGGGACAGATTTTTGCGCGCTTCGGCGTAATTCTTGTGTTTGAAGGCAATCACCGCCAGCGCCAGGCGGGCCGAACGTTCGTCCGCCGACTTGGCCACGATCTGGGTGGCGTATTTGCCGGCGCCTTCCACATCGCCGGAGGTGGTGGCGTAGAAAAAGGCCAGCGACAGGATGCTGCTATTGCCCGGATCGTTCTTGAGGCTCTGCGCGTAGAAGCGCGCCGCTTGCGGCATCGCGTGCTCGTTGGCGGCAAACCGCGCCGACAGATAGGTGGAAAAAGCATTCGCCTGATGTTCGGTCGCGGGATCTCCCACGGTCTTGTTGATCGGCATGGTGCCGCAACCCGCCAGAAGCAGGAGCGCCGTCAAAGGGAGCAAAGACTTCTTCACGCGTGCCTCACATATTCGAATAATTCGGACCGCCGCCGCCTTCGGGCGTGATCCAGGTAATGTTCTGCGCCGGATCCTTGATGTCGCAGGTTTTGCAGTGAACGCAATTCTGCGCATTGATCTGGAACCGGGGCACGCCTTGCTCCTCCACGACCTCATAGACTCCGGCAGGGCAATAACGCTGGGCCGGTTCCGCATATTCCGGCAAATTCAGCTTAATAGGTATTGAGGGATCGCGCAGCACCAGATGCACCGGTTGATCCTCCTCGTGGTTGGTATTTGACACAAAGACGCTGGATAAACGGTCGAAGGTGAGTTTTCCGTCCGGCTTGGGATAGGTGATTTTCCGCGAATCCCGGGCTTTCTCCAGCGTGGCGAAGTCGGGCTTGCCGTGTCCCAGGGTTCCGAAGATGGAGAAGCCGAACAGCTGATTGGTCCATAGATCCAGCCCAATGAAGGGGAGCGCCAATAAAGTTCCCAGCCTGGACCACAGCGGCTTAGCGTTACGGACCAGCTTTAAATCTTTGGCGACGGCGCTTGCCCCATAGGCTGTTTCGTAACCGGCGAGCACATCGTTGGCACGACCGGCCGCGATGGCGGCGAAGGCGGCCTCGGCCGCCATCATACCGGTACGCATCGCGTTATGACTGCCTTTGATCCGGGGAAGATTAACAAAGCCCGCGGCACAGCCGATCAGCGCGCCTCCCGGGAAGACCAGTTTCGGCACCGACTGAAAACCGCCCTCGGTGATCGCGCGGGCGCCATAACCCACACGCTTCCCGTCTTCCAGAATTCGGCGGATGGCCGGATGGGTCTTGGCCCGTTGGAATTCCGAGAAAGGTTCCAGCCAGGGATTGCTGTAATTGAGGTGAACGACAAAACCGATGGAGCAATAATTTTCGCCCCAATGGTACATGAAGAGCCCGCCACCAGTGTCGTTCTCAAGCGGCCAGCCCATGCCATGGACCACCAGGCCTTTGCGATGCTGATCGGGCGAAAGCTCCCACAATTCCTTCAAGCCGATGCCGAATTTCTGCGGCTCGCGTCCGTCATGCAGACCAAAGCGGGCGCCCAGGATCTTCGACAATGATCCCCGCGCGCCTTCCGCGAAGAGCGTGTATTTGCCGCGCAATTCCATGCCGGGCTGATAGTCGGGCTTGTGGTGGCCGTCCTTGGCCACGCCCAGATCGCCGGTGATCACGCCTTTGACGACATCGTCCTCGATGATCAGGTCACGCGCGGGAAAGCCGGGATAGATCTCCACACCCAGGGCTTCGGCTTGGTGCCCCAGCCAGCGGCAGAGATTGGAGAGGCTCACAATGTAATTGCCGCGATTGCTCATCAGCGGCGGGAACAAGAAATGGGGAATGGAGATCGCCATGTTCCTGGTGAAAAAATAGAAACGATCGTCGGTGACTTCGGTCTCGACGGGAGCGCCCTTTTCCTTCCAATCCGGGATCAGTTCGTTGAGACCGCCGGGATCGAGCACCGCGCCTGACAGGATGTGCGCGCCGATCTCAGAGCCTTTTTCCAGCACGCAGACGCTGATCTCGCGCCCTTTCTCCAGCGCGAGTTGTTTCAGCCGGATCGCGGCGGACAGACCGGCAGGCCCGCCGCCCACGATCACCACATCGTAATTCATGCTCTCGCGTTGCTCGGTCATCGGAATCGGCGGCTAAAAATGCGTGGCCTATGTAGCATCGGCGGCATTGGCCTGTCGCGCCGCCGCCGTTTACAATGCCCGCATGCAGGACAAGGATCCCCTGGCGACATTGGCATGGCTGGTCGAGGCCGGAGCCGATGAAGCGATTGGCGAGGCGCCCGTCAACCGCCTTGCCGAGAAGGTGCCAGCCGCGCCGGTCGCGTCGGTCGCGCAGTTCACGCCGCCACCACCACGTCCGCAGGCTGTCGCAGCACCATCGGTGAAGCCGGCCGCTTCCGGTGCCGATCCGATTGGCGATGCCATGGCCGCCGCCGCAGCTGCCAAGACTCTGGAACAGCTCAAGGCCGCGATGGAAGCTTTTGAAGGCTCCGCCTTGAAGCGCGCCGCGACCAACACCGTTTTTGCCGACGGAACGCCTTTAGGACGCGTCATGTTCATCGGCGAGGCGCCGGGGCGGGACGAAGACCGGCTCGGCAAGCCCTTCGTTGGCCGGGCCGGTCAATTGCTGGACAAGATGCTGGCCAGCATCGGCTTAGATCGGGCCCGGAACTGTTATATCACCAATGTCATCAATTGGCGGCCGCCCGAGAACCGGGACCCCTCGCCCGGGGAAGCGGCGATCTGCCTTCCCTTTTTGCGACGCCACATCGAATTGGCAAATCCCCGCTTGATTGTGGTTCTGGGCGCGGTTGCGGCGCGGCATGTAATGGGCATCACCGAGGGGATCATGAAAACGCGCGGCCGTTGGCTGGAATATCGGGTGGGCGATGCCATGGTTCCCGTCATGCCGACCCTCCATCCCGCCTATCTGCTTAGGCAGCCCGCCCATAAAAAACTGGCCTGGCGCGATCTTCAGGCGGTGGCAACCAAAATGGATGTACTCAGGTTGCCGGAACCGGCGGGCAAGGGTAGTTAGCCCTTGTCGAAAAGGGGCGCGCGAATGCGGATCGCGTTAACGCTTGGATTTACCCTGGGCTTGGCACAGGCCGCCGTGGCGCAGGGCGGGCAAGATAGTGTCGCCCTGCCGGCCGGCGCGGAAAGCCTGCCGCCCGCTATCGCGCCGGTCCAACCGAACAATCCCCTGCAAGCCGTGGTGACGCCGCCGCCGAGCCAATCGGTCAAGCCGCAAATCCTGAGCCCCAGCGATGTCGCGCTTTATCGCCAGATCTTCGCGGCCGAACGAAACGGAGAAAATGCCAAAGCCAAAAAGCTGTTGGAGAAAGTTTCTGATCCAACACTTGAAGGCTATGCAGATGCTGCCCGCCTGCTTTCCGGCAAGCGCGCGGCGGTCGCCGACCTGACTGCCTGGCTTTCGCAGCACCGCGATCTGGCCGTGGCCGACGCCGTCTATCGCCTCGCCGTATCGCGCTCGAGCAAGAAGGTGCGTAAGCACCACAAGACCATCACCGTGGCGGTGGTGACAAACATTCCTGCGCCGACGACCGTCCCCCGCCGCACCGGTGGGTTCGAGGATCAGGAACTGCCCGAGCCGACGCCTAGCGGCGAAGCCGCCCGCGCGGTGTTGGGCAAGCTCCTGTCGCGCATCAAAGCCGGCGAGCCCGACGGCGCTGCCGCGCAGCTGCAAAACGCTATCAAGGCCGGCGCCGGACCGGAGGATGTCGCGATCCTGTCCCATCGCATCGCCGCGTCCTATCTGGCGGAAGGCATGGATGCGCAAGCGCTGCAACTGGCCGCCAGCGTGACCGACACAAGATCCGCGCCGCAGCTGGACTGGGATGCCGGTTTCTCCGCTTATCGCCTGGGCCGCTGGACCGAGGCGGCAACGCATCTGGAAAAGTTGGCGCAGAATGCGGGGGTGCAAGGCACGCTCAGGGCACAGGCCGCTTTCTGGGCGGCGCGGGCCCATATGCAGGCGGGCGAGCCCGAACGCGTGGTCAGTCTATTGGCGGCGGCGGCGAAGGAAGAGCCGACCTTTTATGGCTTGATCGCGGAGCGCATGCTGGGCATGGACACCCACACCGGCTTTTCCGATCCGGTGCTTAGCGACAATGATTTTAGGGCACTGATGACGGTGCCCGCGGCGCGGCGCGCCGTGGCGTTGTGGCAGGTGGGCGAAAGCGAACATGTCGGCACCGAGCTCAACCGCGCTTTTGTCTTCAACAATGAAGCGCTCGATCCCGCCATGGCGGCCCTAGCGCGCGCTTTGGGCATCACCAATATCGAATTACGCGCCAGCGAAGCCAGCGTGGCGCGCGGGCTGTTGCTGACCGGGCTTTTTCCCGTGCCGTCTTACCAGCCGGAGGGCGGCTATCACATCGACAATTCGCTGGTGCTGGCTTTCGCCCGCATCGAAAGCCGCTTCCAGAACGGCTCGACGTCTGTGGCAGGGGCGCATGGCATCATGCAGCTGATGCCTACCACCGCGAAGCTGTTGGCGGGAAAGGCGGCGGTGGCGCAGCTGGATGATCCCGCTTATTCGCTTTCGTTAGGTCAGCGTTACATTTCGGAATTGCTCGATCATCTGAACGGTAATCTGCTGCAGCTCGGCGGGGCTTATAATGCGGGTCCCGGCGCCGCCGCGCGCTGGATGCAGACCAAGGCGGGAAAAGACGATCCGCTTCTGTTCGTGGAGAGCATTCCCATCGCCGAAACCCGCTCTTATGTGCGCCGGTTGATGGAATATCAGTGGATGTATCGCCGCCGCTTCGGCCAGGATGCGAGAAGCCTGGATCAATTGGCGCGGGGCGACTGGCCGATCTACCGCCCGGCAGTGGCGCCCGTGCCGCCGCCTGCTCCCCTCCAGACCACGATCCCGGCTTCCACCGATGCCACCACTTTCTGACGCGGATCGCATCGACAAGAGCATTGCCTTCGTGCCGGTGCATGTTGCCGTGCTCACCGTTTCCGACACCCGTACCAAGGATGACGATTTGTCCGGCGACACGCTGGTGAAGCGGCTGCAAGAGGCCGGGCATATTCTCTGCGCCCGCACCATCGTGCCGGATGATCAAGCGCGGATTGCGGCGCAGCTTCGAACCTGGATCGAGGACCCGCGCTGCGATGTGGTGATCTCCACCGGCGGCACGGGACTGACCGGCCGTGACGTCACCGTCGAAGCGTTCAAGGGCGTGTTCGAGAAGGAGATCGATGGCTTCTCCGCCCTCTTCCATCAGATGTCCTATGCCAAGATCGGCACCTCCACGGTGCAGTCGCGGGCCTGCGCCGGAGTAGCAGGCGGCACTTATCTCTTCGCCCTGCCCGGCTCCCCTGGCGCGGTGAAGGACGGCTGGGATGGCATTTTGAAATGGCAGCTCGACATCCGCCACCGGCCCTGCAACTTCGTCGAGATCATGCCCAGACTCACGGAAAAATAGTTTTATCCTTCAAAGATTGATGGACGCGCCCTCCGCGATCTGGAAAAGTCCTGCAATTCGCCTGCATTGAAACAAGAACAATCTCAGGGGGAACGCATGACAATCGGCAAGACACTCACGTCATTGGCGCTGCTTTTGCTCGGCACCACGCCGCTTCTGGCGCAGAGCGATATCGTCACCAGCCCTAAACAAACCGAAGCCCCGGAAATTCCGTTCACGTCGGTGGAATTCGGGCAATTACCGCCCAATCTGTTCTTGGGCGAGGCCTCGAGCGTGGCCGTCAATTCCAAGGGTCATGTTTTCATCTATAGCCGTGGCAGCTCCACCGGGCCCGCTTATGGCGCCACCGCCTCGCAGCTTCTGGAATTCGCGCCGGATGGCAAATTCGTCCGCGAGATCGGGCATGGTCTTTATGCCTGGTCTTACGCGCACGCGGTTCGGGTGGACGCTCACGACAATGTCTGGGTGGCGGACAAGGGCTCGGACATGGTGGTCCGTTTCAATCCCGCCGGACGGGTGACCCTGGTCTTGGGCCGCAAGACCGAAGCGTCGGACGAGAATTCCCATCCCTGGGAACATCCCAATCCGCCGTTGCCGCCGATCGATGGCATGTTCCGGCAGGTCACGGACATGACCTGGGATCCGCAAGGCAACATCTATGTCAGCGACGGCTATATCAATTCGCGGGTTGCGAAATTCGACAAGGACGGCAATTGGGTGACCTCGTTCGGCGAGCGTGGCAGCAATCCCGGCCAGTTCCGGACCGTGCATGCCATCGCCGCCGACAAGGACGGCAATCTTTATGTCGCGGACCGCGCCAACCGCCGCATCCAGGTTCTGGACGATGAGGGCCATGTCAAGCGCATCATCACCATCGACATTCCGGACAACAACAAACACTTGATCATGTATGGCAAGGATTTGCGCGGGCCCGGCTCGAACCTGTCGCTGTTCTTCCCGGGCGCGCCCTGGTCGGTCTGCATCACGCCCCCCAAGGCCGGCTCGCCGCAATATCTCTTCGCGGCGGATGCGTTTCGTATCTTCAAGATGACTTTGGACGGCCATGTGGTCGGCTGGCTGGGCGGCGAAGGCAAGTCGCTGAAGGAATTCGGCTGGATCCATGGCCTCGCTTGTCCGGACGAGAACACGCTTTTCGCGGCCGAGTTGGTGAATTGGCGGGTGCAGAAGATCACGCTGCATTCCGCGAGATAGCGGCGACGAAGCCCCGCCGGAAACGGCGGGGCTTGCTGTCTACATGTTCGATGTGTCGATCGACACGCAGTTCTTACGGCCCGACGCGATGCAATCGAGCAATTTGGTGCCGTCTTTCAGCTTCACCATCAGAAAAACGGTCAACACCACCAGGATGATGGCGACGGCCAAGCCCGCCAACGTCTTGGCATCCTGATTTCTATCGTCATCATTGTGATCTGATTCCGGCTCGGACATGCGCCGACCCTAATGGCAGACGCCGCCGATTGCGACTTTGGCGCTATGCGGCGGCGCGAACCTTCCAAAAACGCAATGCACGCTGCGCCGCCTGCACCGGCACGCTTTCATAGAGCCGGGCAAACTCCTCAGTGCCGCCCAACGCTCTGTCGCTCTTGTCCAGCCCCACCGCCAGCGCCATGAACAGAGCGCGGTTGAAACCCGAACCGCGGCAAAGCAGCGCTGCCGTGTCCAGGTCCGGACCTTCCACCACGCGCTCGATCAGCTCGTAGTCGACATCGGTGAGTTGCGCGAAGGCGAGTTTGAAAGCGGTGCGCGATGGGGCACCTTCGCGCATCAAATTGACCAGCGCGGGCGGCGTCAAAGTGCGGTCGCGCGCCATCGCGTCAATGCGCCGCTTGGACGCTTCGAAGTCTTCCGGCTCGTGGTAACGTTTGGAGAGTTCGACGCGGGTGCGGGCGAAGGCCGCTTCCAGCTCATCCGGGGCGACGGATTCGAATTTGCTGATGATCTCGCGGCGCAGATCGGCCTCGACCTTCAGGTAGAGATTGTTGAGCAGCTCCAGCGGGACGCCGGCGCGATGCACCAGGGGCGCCTGCAGCGCGGTGCTGGTTTCCGCCCGCTTGGCGACCATGTCATAGGCCGCGGCCCCGATCTCGGCTTTGGCGTTGGTGAGAAGCGAGGTCACCACGGCGTCGTCGCCGCGCTCGACCAGGGCCTGCGACACCGCTTCGCTGATGCGGCGGCGGCGCGTTACCGCCATCATATGATCCTGGGATTTGTGACCCACCACTTTGAGCAGGGTGGCTTCACTCAGACCCTCGTAATTTTCCAGGATGGGCCGGGCGACATCGATGTCATCGAGCGCGAAACGGTGGGCTGTATGGCTGAAGGGCGAAAGGCTGCTGGCGACCAGCTTGGCGATCTGGGCCCGCACCTGAGCGGAATAATCGGAGGCAATGGCCGACAGCAGGCCGTCGAACTCCACCACCTCCGCCTCGGCCAGCCCAGCTTTCGGATCCAGGGCCTCGGTGACTTTGCGCAAGAGCTCGCGCCGCCCCTCGCTGGTGGTTTCCTTGGCCAGGTCGGCCAGCATGGCGAAGCGGGGCGCAGAAGTGGTCATCAGGGCATAGGATGAAACGCGCCCCGATCATGCGGATTCCGGCTTAATCGGCGGTGTAGGCGCCTGATGGCAATTGAACGACCGACTGGCGATTATGCCAGACTTGACGGATAGTCGGGGCCATTTTATTGCTAACCCCCTTAGATGGGCGGGGATTGGCATGGCGGATGACGCTTCCGACACTCTCAGCGGGGGAACCAAGAATTATCTTGGTGCCGTCGCCTTTACGATGGTTTTGGCCGGGGGTGAGGAGCTTTTCCGAGAACTTCTGACCGGATCGGCAACATCGCCCTGGTGGTTCAGCGCCATTGTTATAGCCCTCGCCTACCCCGTCTATGTCTCGCCAGCAATTTGGAAATGGTGGAACGAGGATCGCGGCGAGGTCCCGACCGGCCATGATTTGCGGACAGCGGCACCGGAGCTACCGCCGCCACCGCCATCCACGGGCGCATTGCATCGGGACATCTGGCTCCACGATGCAATCTGGCGGCTTTATCTGGGGCGCTGGGAACGGCGCACAATAGACCGGGATGGCACAGGCTATTCCCATGAGGAAATCGAAAGGCTGCAGAAATGCTTCAAGGAGATACGGCAGGCCGCGTTTGACGGTCGCCTGCCGGTATGGGGCAAACTTGGGCCGGTCGGCAACTTATGGCAACAAATCCCGCAGGAGGCGTGGGCGACCGGCAATGCAGATTGGTTCTCGTTCGTGGGACATGGGCCGGAAGACCTATGGATGGCGGCCAGCGCCAGGAGCGGGCTTGAGGGCCCAAAGGGACGAGGAAATTGGAGCGAGCTGAAAACCAGCCGAGCGGCGGTGGATGCGATTTGGCCGCCGCATACGCCGCAGCCTGCTCAGCCGCTTGGCAAGACCGAAAAAAAGACGGCTGAAAACTTGGCGGAGGCCGCCCGGGACAAGGAGAAGAGGCTGCTTCTCAAGGAGCAGCGAGCCAATTTTGATCCGATTAAGCAGGCGTTTGATGAGCGTCGTTTGGAGCAGTACCGCATGCTGCTTAAGGGGCGGCGCTCTGACCTGAAGCTGTCAGTTGGCGAAGACGGGAAGTATTTTGCTACGAAAAGCGGCACGCAGAGAATCCGGCGGACGCTCAACTTATGTTGCGAAAACTATCCCGATCAGAAACTGACCGGCTGCAAGATCACTCTTACGGCAATAGATCCGCCCCCGGATAACAACGTGTTGCCATGGGTTATTGAGGAATCGTTTGATCTCGCTCCAGGCGATCACAAATATATTCCTCTCGTATCATACGGCGAGCCTGGAACCCCTTATGCAAAAGGCGAAACATTCATCGAAGTATTACCGGCTCGGGTATCGCCAACTCTGCCGATTGCTGTGCCGCACATACTGTCAATTAGAGCTACAAGCTTAGATACGCGGCCATTCGATTTCCGCTGCAAGGTTTGGATTGATGAAAACGGGCGGTTGCACATTGAGGAGGCAAAGTGATGCCTAAAGCCGCCCGCGCTTATAGAGCTTTCTGGTGCGTGTCTTCTCCTGAAGCAGACACCAGTATCCCCCCTGCTTCAGAGACCTGCTATCGCAGCCCCAAAAATATCGGGGTTGTGGCGGTTGTTGTATCGGAATTGGGCTTCCGCGATGTAGAGCGGCAGATACTTGCGGCTGACCTGATGGAAGCTGCCAACGATGGACCGCTTGAACAGAGACCAGAAGCCTTCAATCGTGTTCGTGTGGATTGCGCCGACAACGTATTGACGCTTGGAATGCGTTACCTGCCCGTGCGGGAAAGTATCTTTGAGGCTGGCATAAGCGCGGTGTTCGTCAGTGGCGAGAAGAGAAACTTTATCGCCGCAAACCATATGAATGAATTGCTCCATATCGTAATGGTCCGCGCGGTCGATCACGCGGGCAACCACGTTGCCTTTGCGCTCAACAGCGCCAATGACGATGGTCTTGCCCTTGTTGCCCTTCTTTTTGTCGAGGTGCCGGTTGCCGTCATCGCCGCCAATGTAGGTTTCATCAACTTCCACAATTCCCATCAGCTTGCGGAATTCTTCATTGGCGAGCCCAGCGCGGACCCGGTGGCACATATACCAAGCCGTCCGGTAGGAGCCGAACCCAAGCTGGCGCTGCACCTGAAGGGCGCTAATGCCCTTCTTGCCGGTCAGCATCAGGTGAATAACCCGAAACCAGTCCCGAAGGTCTTTGTTCGTGTTCTCAAAGATCGTGCCCGTTATGTCCGAGAAGCGATATGCGCCGCCGGTACGGCAATCCGGGCATTCCCAATGCCATTTGCGGGTCTTCAGTTCGTAGACGCGCTCAGAGCCGCAGCGCGGGCATTTCACCTTCCCCGAAGGCCAGCGATGAGTGACCAAATAGGCGTCACAAGCGTCTTCGTCGGGGAACGCCTTCTCCCACTGGGGGAGGGTCATTTGCTGTATCGACTTGGTTTTATTAGGCATTTTTACATTCCCGCCTGAACGTGCTGTAAATATAGGACCAAATGATCCGTCAAGTCAAGCATAATCGCCGACCGACTATTTGTACTTGATTTGTTCTTATTTGAGGTTATGATCCTATTACTATGACTGTTGTCCTAAATTCGACGATCAGAGCCGCGCAGCTGCGGGGACGGGGCGCCCTTTCTAACCATGTCGGGCGCTATGAGAAGCAGACCCGTGTGCTGGTGGATGACGGTTGGGACGATGGCTGGCGGGCAGAAGACGATCCCGTGCCTCCGCTTCGGACGGAAGTTCTTTATGACGCCAGCCGCAGCATCATCGCCCACAACAAATCACCGGACCTGTCCTTCGACCAGTCCATCAACCCTTACCGCGGCTGCGAGCATGGCTGCGTCTATTGCTTCGCGCGCCCGACCCACGCCTATCTGGGCCTTTCGCCTGGGGCGGATTTCGAATCCCGGCTGTTCGCCAAACCCAATGCGGCGGAGCTGCTGGCTAAGGAATTGAGCGCACCCGGTTATGTGCCCCGGGTCATCGCCATGGGCACCAACACCGATCCCTATCAGCCGCTGGAAAAGAAACTTCGCATCACCCGCAGCATCCTGGAAGTGCTGAGGGACTTCCGCCATCCCGTTGCCATTGTGACCAAATCGCCTTTGATCCTGCGCGATCTCGATATTCTGTCCGAAATGGCTTCAATGGGCCTGGCCAAGGCGGCGCTGTCGGTCACCACATTGGATCGCAAGCTGGCGCGGACCATGGAGCCACGCGCGGGAACGCCTGCGCGGCGGCTGCAGGCAATCGCCGGCTTGAAAGCGGCGGGCGTGCCGGCCGGCGTGATGTTCGCCCCAGCCATTCCCGCGCTCAACGATCATGAGATGGAAGCGGTCTTGAGTGCTGCGGCGGAAGCCGGCGCGCGCTCGGCCGGGTATGTGCTGTTGCGCCTGCCCTTGGAGATCAAGGACTTGTTCCGGGAATGGCTGGAGGGGCAGGTTCCCGGTCGCGCCAAGCATGTAATGGCACTGATCCGCCAGATGCGGGGCGGCAAGGATTACGATAGCCAGTGGAGCACCCGCATGAAGGGAACAGGACCCTATGCGGAGATGATGAAACGCCGCTTTCATCTGGCGGCAAAAAAACTGGGGTTGAACCAGGAACCCCGGCCACTTGCTATCAACAGCTTCCGGCGCCCGCCCCGGATTGGCGATCAGCTATCCCTGCTTTAATGATGGGGCATGCCCCATTTCATCTACGAGTCGCGGCTCTTGAAAACCATGGCTGGTCCGATCTGTGGCGTGGATGAAGCCGGCCGCGGTCCCTTGGCGGGGCCGGTGGTGGCGGCAGCTGTGATCCTGAACCGCAAGCGCATGCCCAAAGGCCTCAACGACTCCAAACAGCTCAGCGAAGAAGATCGCGAGCGCTTGTTTCCGCAGATCATGGAGATGGCGGTTGCCGTCGGCGTGGGCGAAGCTTCGGTGGGCGAAATCGATCTGGTCAATATCCGCCAGGCCACTCACCTGGCGATGGCCCGCGCCGTGCGCGCGCTTACCGTGGCAGCGGAATTCGCGCTGGTGGGCGGCAATGACGCGCCCGCCCTGCCCTGCCGCTGCGACACGCTGGTGGACGGCGACGCCCGCTCGCTCTCCATCGCGGCCGCTTCCATCATCGCCAAAGTCACGCGCGACCGGATGATGGTGGCGCTGCATGACGAGCATCCCGGCTATAATTGGCGCAACAACAAAGGCTATGGCACGCCGGAACATTATGCGGGACTGAAAGCGCATGGCGTGACCCTGCATCACCGCCGCAGCTTCGGGCCGATCCGCGCCATCCTTACAGGGCAGCCGATTTCGCCCGAGGAGCTGGCGCTGACAGCGGCAGAATGACTCACATCTCTCAACATCTTGTGTGGGGATGAATCGGGGGACTCAATACCGAGTCCCTGCCTAATTCTTTGATTCCACTTTGACTCTTGACGAGTGATTCGTGCCGAATCACTGTGAATCCTGCTGTTGATATCTCGGGCGGGGCTCATGCTGAAATTGGATCAAGTCATCGAAGGCGATTGCGTGGCGCGGATGAACGCGCTGCCGGAAGGCTCAGCCGATCTCATCTTCGCCGATCCGCCCTACAATCTTCAGCTTCGCGGCGATCTGCGCCGGCCCGATCAGTCCAAGGTCGACGCCGTGGACGACCACTGGGACCAGTTCAACAGTTTCTCAGACTATGACCGCTTCACCCGCGAATGGTTGATGGCGGCCCGGCGCGTGTTGAAGGACACCGGTTCGATCTGGGTGATCGGCTCCTATCACAACATCTTCCGCGTCGGTTCCGCCTTGCAGGATCTGGGCTTCTGGATTCTGAATGACGTGATTTGGCGCAAGACCAACCCGATGCCAAATTTCCGGGGCAAGCGTTTCACCAATGCGCACGAGACCCTGATCTGGGCGACCAAGAATCCCAAACAGCAATACACATTCAACTATGAAGCCATGAAGGCCTTGAACGACGAACTGCAGATGCGCTCCGACTGGACCTTGCCCATTTGCAGCGGCCATGAGCGCCTCAAAGGCGCCGATGGACAGAAGGCGCATTCCACCCAGAAACCGGAATCGCTGCTCCACCGCGTCATCGTCTCTTCCACCAAGCCGGGCGATGTGATCCTGGATCCCTTCTTCGGCTCTGGCACCACCGGCGCGGTGGCGAAGCGGCTGGGGCGCCATTTCATCGGCATCGAACGGGAAAAGACCTATGCCGATGTGGCGCGTGCGCGCATCGCGGAAATCATGCCGGCGGACACAGATTCCCTGGAAACGATGAAATCCAAGCGCGCCGAACCGCGCATCCCTTTCGGCTGGGTGGTGGAACGGGGCCTTCTGCCGCCGGGCACTGTGCTGCACGGCACGCGCAAGCATCAAAAGGCCAAGGTGCGGGCCGATGGCACCCTGGTCTGTTCCAATGCCACGGGCTCTATTCATCGCATGGGCGCGCATGTCCAAGGCCTGGACGCCTGCAATGGCTGGACCTTCTGGCAGTTCGAGACCCCGTCGGGCGCGCTGGTGCCGATCGACGTGCTGCGTCAGCGCTTGCGAGCGGAATTGATCTGAGCGAATAACGGCCCACCCACATCAAGGCCGGCTTCCACGATCTTGCGCATCACGGTGGGCAGCGCGACCTCGGGCAATTCTGCCAAAGACACCCATCTGCCCTCCGACTTCGGGTGCTTGCCGATCTCGGCGGCATAGACTTCGATCTCCAACTCGAAATGCGTGAAACCGTGACGCACCAGGCCCATCCGTTTTTTCCAGTCGGCAACGAAGGGCGCTTGTTTGAGCGCGGCAGTCTTTGACGGGAATTGCTCGGTCCATGGTCCTTGCGGCGGCTCCAGCATCGAGGCAAGCAAACCTTTCGCCGGCCGCTTGACCAGCAGCACGGCGCCGGAACGGTCGCGGGCCACGAAAGCGGCGCCGCGCTTCAAGGGTCGTGCAAGCTTGGGCGCTTTCACCGGCAGATTTTCCTGAATGCCGCGCCGGCGGGCCAGGCAATCCTCCGTCCACGGACAATTTGGGCAGGCCGGCCGCTTGGGCGTGCAGATGGCGGAACCCAGGTCCATCAGAGCTTGGGCGAAATCCCCTGCCCGCGCCGGCACCAGCGCCATGGCGTGCGTGTGGAGTTCCGTCTTGGCCTTGGGCATCGGCGTTTCGACCGCATAGAGCCGGGCGATTACCCGCTCGGCATTGGCGTCCATCGCCGCCTGGCGCTCG
>DATNGI010000038.1:0-24842 GCA_035605955.1 Rhizomicrobium sp. | reverse complement strand
GTGCTGCTGCTGGAAGCCGGCGGGAAGGACAATTGGATCTGGTTTCACATTCCGGTTGGCTATCTGTTCGCCATCGGCAATCCCCGCAGCGACTGGATGTTCCAGACCGAGCCGGAGCCGGGTCTCAATGGCCGTTCGCTGAAATATCCGCGCGGCAAGGTTGTGGGCGGCTCTTCTGCCATCAATGCCATGATCTCCATGCGCGGCCAGCGCCAGGATTACGACCAGTGGCGGCAGCTGGGCCTGACGGGCTGGGGCTCCGACGATGTCTTCCCGGTGTTCAAACGGCTGGACGATCACTTCTTGGGCGAGACCGAGCATCACGGCGTCGGCGGCGAATGGCGGGTGGAACAGCCCAGGCTGCGCTGGGACATTCTGGACGCGGTGCGCGATGCGGCGGTCGAGATGGGCGTGTCGCGAACCAGCGACTTCAACGCCGGCGACAATGAAGGCGTGGGCTATTTCCATGTGAACCAAAAGCGCGGACTGCGCTGGTCGGCGGCGCGGGGTTTTCTGAAGCCGGTATTGCACCGTGCAAATCTGCGTCTGGAAACGCACGCGGCCATCGACAAGCTGGCGATCGAAAACGGCCGCGCCGCCGGCCTGCGTTTCGAGCGAGATGGCCGGATGTTTGAGGCGCACGCCAAGCGCGAAGTGATCCTCTGCGCTGGCGCCGTCGGTTCGATCGAGATTCTACAGCGTTCCGGCATCGGCGATCCGGAATGGCTGCAGGACCTGGGTATTCCTGTCACCCTCGAGCGGCCAGGCGTGGGCCGCAATCTGCAGGATCATCTGCAACAGCGCATGATCTACAAAGTCTCCGGCGGCAAGACCCTGAACGAGACCTATCACTCGCTGCCCAAGCGCGCTCTGATGGGAGCGGAATATGCTTTGTTCCGCACCGGGCCGCTCACCATGGCGCCGTCGCAGCTGGGCATCTTCACCCGCTCCGACGCCTCGCAGGACCGCGCGAATATCGAATTCCACGTCCAGCCTTTGTCGCTGGACAAGTTCGGCGACCCCTTGCACCGCTTTCCCGCGATCACGGTCAGCGCTTGCAATCTTCGCCCCACCTCGCGCGGCACGCTGCGCATCCGCTCGGCGGACTTCCACACCAAGCCCGAGATCAGGCCCAATTATCTTTCAACCGAGGAAGATCGCCGCGTCGCGGCCGACGCCATCAGAGTGACCAGGCGGCTGATGCAGCAGCCGGCGCTGGCGAAATACCGGCCGGACGAATATGTGCCCGGCGTCCGGGTCTCCAGCGATACCGCCGATCTCGCCAAGGCGGCGGGCGATATCGGCACCACCATCTTCCATCCTGTCGGCACAGCCAAAATGGGCCTTTCCAGCGATCCGATGGCCGTGGTGGACGAACGCTTGCGGGTGTTCGGCATGGGCGGCCTGCGCGTGGTGGACGCTTCGGTGATGCCCAACATCACCTCGGGCAATACCAACACACCCACCATCATGATCGCGGAAAAAGGCAGCGGCTGCATCATCGAGGATGCGCGGGCTGCTGGCTGACCATCTCGCAAGCGCGGGACAAAAATCGGTCTTTGGATCGCTTATCCGGGTCTTGATTCCCTTCAATCCGGATTTAGCTCTTGATGGCAACCCCGGTTGAGAGGTCCGCTTGATCCCATGTTCGAGGAGCGCGAGCGAGGTTATGAGGCCAAATGGGCGCATGACGCGGAACTGAAATTCCGCATCATGGCCAGGCGCGATGCCGGTCTGGGCCAGTGGGCCGCTGGCCTGATGAAGCTTTCCGCTGCGGAAACCGCGGACTATGTCCAGTCGGTGATCAACGCCGGCTTGGCGCGGCCCAGAGCGGATGCGGCAGTGGAGAAGATCCGCGCCGATCTCGCCGCGCACGGCGCGCCCTGCGCGGATGATGCGCTGCTCGACAAGGCAAACAGCCTGTTGGAAGAAGCCAAGGTGGCGGCGCTGGCCGCGCCCAAGACGTCTTAGCCGCTGTCACTCCAAAGAAAGGGCCCGGATCGGAAGGCCGATCCGGGCCTGATCATCCTGGCACGAAGCTTGGGCCAGGACTAGAGTTCCTCCATCATAGACGAGGGGTGATCGGTCATGTTCCGCAAATCGATTGTCGTTGCAATGAACATTGCCCTGATGACGGGCTCAGCGTTTCAAGGTGCAAGCGCACAGCCTTACAATGGTGGGCGCGGCAATTCGGGGCCGTCCTACGAGGAAGCGTATGCCGACGGCTATCATCACGGCTGGGATGATTTTCGCACCAAAGCGCCGTTCAACGACCGCGGCGTCTATTCTCCTCCGGTCAATTTTCCCCAAAGGCCTGATATGCGCAATGACGATGCGGCCCGGCGCTGGCAGGACCAGTATCAGCGCCAATACAGCTATCAGGACGACAATTATTATCGCGAATGCCGCACCCAGAGCGATCCCGGAGGCGTCATCGCGGGGGCGCTGATCGGCGGCATTCTGGGAAACGCCGTCACCGGCGGTGGCCGCGGCGGCGGGCAAGCTTTCGGCACCATTGCCGGCGTGGTGCTGGGCGGGGCGCTCGGCGCCAGTCTGACGCGCAATATGGACTGCAACGACCGCAGTTATGCGTACAACACTTATTACAGCGGCTTCAATTCGGGGCGCGCCGGCGTGCCCTATCAGTGGCGCAATCCCGGCAATGGTCACTACGGCGAATTTCGCGTCAATGACTATTACAACGACCAGGGTGGATTCCGTTGCGCCAACTTCGCGCAACAGGTCTATACCGGCAGACGCTCACAGACCGCCAATGGGCGCGCCTGTCAGCAGCCCGACGGCACCTGGGCCGTAATCAACTGACCCAACCTCCGAAGAGGAGCATTTTCCATGAAGCCGTATTACATCCTCGGGGCGGCGCTTCTTCTGGCGACGCCTACAATGGCGCAGGATACGGCCGCGGTGTTCGCTGCGCTCGACGCCAACCATGACGGCAAGATCAGCCAGGCCGAAGCGCAGAAGAACGCGGCCGTGTTGCAGATGTTCGCCCAAGCCGACAAAGACCATGACGGCTTCCTCTCCAAAGCAGAATTCGACGCCGCCTTCGGAAAATAGGCCCGCGTGCAAAGAAAAAGGCCCGGATCAACCGACCCGGGCCTTTTGTATTTTGGCAGTTCAGTTCGATCAGGCCAGGTTCTTCAGCGCCGCCGCCATGCTGTCCAGGCCCGCCTTCAAGGTGACGCGCGGGGTGGCGACATTCATGCGCACGAAATTGGCGCCGACCTTGCCGAAGCCCGAGCCGGATTCCAAGAACACATAAGCGTTCTTGGCCATCCAATGGCTGACGATATCGCCTTGGGTGGTGATCACCGGCTGGTTGGTGAGCGGGTTCATCGGCAAGGGCTTCTTGGCGTTGGCTTCGTCCGCCATCTTTTGCGCGCCGATTTTGGCGGCGACCTGGGTCATATCCAGCCACATCAGATACGTGCCTTCTGGCTTCACGCCGGTCTTGATCAGCGGCAGGTTCTTGGTGATGTAATCATGGGCGAAGTCCAGGTTGCCGTCGACATAATCGACGCATTGGTTGAGCCACGCTTCGCCGCCCGCATAGGCCGCCTGTTCCGCTATGAAAGCCGGATTGGAGATCGAAGGCAGGGACTGGGCGTTGGTGGCCGCGAACAGTTTGGGATTGGTGGAGAAGAACCAGGCGCATTTCATTGCCGCCAAGGAGAAGCTCTTAGAGCCCGACTTGAAGGTGATCGAATTATCGACCAGGGCTTTGTCCAAGGTGGCATAGGGCACATATTTGTGCCCCTTGGAGATGAAGTCGCAATGGATCTCGTCCGACAGGACGATGATGTTGTGCTTGTTGCAAAGCTGGCCGTAGCGGGTGAGTTCTTCCCGCGTCCAGGCGCGGCCGCCCGGATTGTGCGGGTTGCAGAGGATCGACACCTTCACGTCCGGGGTCATGCGGCGCTCGAAATCGGCCCAGTCGATCTCATAGCGGCCATTGACGAGCTTCATCGGGCTTTCCTCGGCCACCGTTTTGGTGATGCCGATGGCGGCATAGAAGCCCACATAACTCGGCGTCACCATCAGAACCTTGCTGCCTTTGGGCGCAAAAGCCTGCAGCGCGCTGATGATGCCGGGAATAACGCCGGCCGAGATGCCGATCATCTTGGGATCGATGTTGATGCCGTAGCGGCGCTTATTCCAGTCGATGATCCCCTTGATGAAGGGCGTGTTGGCGGCGTTGCCCAGGAACAGATCGCCGTCGATCATGTTGTAGCCCCAATTGGGGAAGGCGACGCGCTTTTGCAACGCTTCAGTGATCGCGGGCGCGCAGCGGAAATCCATGTCGGCCACGCCCATGCCGGCCACGATCTTGGTCATCTTCTCGTCGCGTACCGGCATGTCCCAGTGGACACTGTCAGTGCCGAGCCGGTTCAGCGGTGTGTCGAAGTCATATTTCCCGTTCGATGCGGCCGCTGCAGCGGGCACGCTGGCGGCAATGTTGGCCGCGAGCGGCGAGAGCGCGAAGACGCCGGCGCGCGACAGGAATGACCGACGGTCCGTTCCGTTCTTCAGAGTTTCCAAGTTCAACCTCCCAATAGTTAGTGGTTTGTTTTTAAGAAGCATGGCGGGCTCTCAACGGCCCGCTTCTGTTGTCATTCCACCGCCCATAATCGCCCAATCAGGCGCTATAGACGGCAAGAAACACCGAGACTGTGTGATCGATCGCGGCCTGAATTTCCTCCTCGGCCGGGTCGGGGTTCACATTCCACAATTTCTGGATCAGCAATTCGCCTTCGCAGAGTCCGAGATAGGTCATCACCATCGAACGCGAACTCAAGGACTTGAGTTTGCCGGCTCTCTTGGCCCGGTCGAAAAACTCCATCAGAGTCTCGATCCCCTTTTGCCGGCCGCAGGCATAGAAGCCGCGTCCCAGCTCCGAGAAGCGGGCCGCTTCGGCGGTGATCAGCCGGCGAATGGCGATGCTCTCGTCATCCAGGATCATCCGAACCACCGTGTCGGTCAGTTCGGCCAACGTATGAGGAAAGTCTCTGACGTCAGCGATGATGTCGGCAATGGTTGCGTGCGCATCCCGGCACTTCTCGTCGACGACGGCGAGAAACAATTCTTCCTTGGAAGGGAAATAATAATAGAGCGTCGCCTTGGAGCCGCCGACTTTCGCGGCAATAGCGGACATCGAGGTCGCGGCGTAGCCGTCGCTGAGAAACGCGGCGCGCGCAACTTTCAGAATCGCCTCCCGCCGCTCATCGCGGTCGGGCTTTGCAGGCGTCCTGACGAGCTGCGCCGCGTCCATGAATTTGCCGAATGTCTCCCGCTGGACTTTCTAGGCGCGGTGGCGAGCGTGGTCAATGATTTTCGACCGTACCGTACAGTTGAGCGCCTGAGCCGGCTAGCGCGGTATGGCTTGTTCCCGCAAAGCGTTCGAATATTCGGGCATGAATGCCGATCCTTGGCCCAAGCTTCCCTTCGCGGAATGGCGCGATACGGCGCTAGCGCTGCAGCTTCGGCTGCAGGTGATCGGCAAGGTGCGACTTTCGTTGACGCCTTGGCTCAACCACAGCTGGCAAGTGCCTTTCTATGTGACGGCGCGAGGTCTGGGCACTTCGCTGATTCCCACGAGCCAGGGGGCCATCGACCTGGAGTTCGATTTCATCGCGCATCGGCTGGCGGGCCGAAGCAGCGCGGGCCAGGCGGCGGAACTGCCGCTGGAGCCTATGTCGGTCGCGGATTTCTATGAGCGCGCGCGGGCGCTTCTGCGCAGGCTGGGCGTCGAGACCACCATCGATCCTCGCCCCAGCGAATTGCCCGAGCCCGTTGCATTTGGGAAGGACAGGCAGCTTCGCCCCTATGACGCGGACGCGGTCGATCGCTACTGGCGCGTCCTGGTGCAGGCCGACCGGCTGTTCAAGCTGTTCCGCACGGGGTTTCTGGGCAAAGCCAGCCCAGTGCACCTTTTCTGGGGTGGTTTCGATTTGGCGGTGACCCGCTTTTCCGGACGCGCCGCGCCCCTTCATCCGGGCGGCGTTCCCGGCCTCTCCGACCGGGTGACGCGCGAAGCCTATTCGCATGAGGTCAGCAGCGCGGGTTTCTGGCCGGGCTCCGATTCGTTTCCTCAAGCGGCGTTCTATTCTTATGCCTATCCCCAGCCGGCGGGCTTTGCGAACGCGCCGGTGCCAACGGGCGCAGCCTACGACCAGGCTTTGGGCGAATTCATTCTTCCTTACGACGTGGTGCGCGCCGTGCGCGATCCCGATGCCCTGGTGATGGACTTTCTGCAGAAAACTTATGCGGCTGCGGCGTCGCTGGGCGGATGGGACCGCGCTGGCCTGGAATGCGCACTTGGCGTTCCCAATCGGCCGCGTCCGGTCAGGGATTAAGCATTAACGATTCTCGCAGGCGCGTCACGAAAAGTCGTCGATTGCTGCGGCGCGGCATCATTATTCTGTTCCCGCAGGATGACAACGGATTTAGGATTCGTGCGTTGTGAAGGGTTGGGAGATTGCTTATGGCGGTCCTGGATCACGACCATCAGATTTCCGAGCATGACGAACATTCGGCCGGAGGCGCAGGACAATTCTGCCTCTTCTGGGTTGGCGTTTTCGCCGTGATCGCGCTTTTGGGCTTTCTGTTCAAAAGCTGATGGGCTTTAGCCGCCGCGCCGCCTGAAGCTGGGCGCGGCCATTTTGCGACGGGCGCCGCGCGCTAACGGATCGCGCGCCCCAGCCGCTCTTCCGCATCGCGATAAGGACCGCTCGGATTGCAGCGGAAAGCAGCGCTGAACGCGGTCATGGCCAGCGACGCGGCCGGCGCGCTTTTGTGGATTTCCGGCCGGTGGAGCATCTTGATCATGATACTGCGCAGCTTGAGCGCGGGCGCGTCTTGCGGCACGCAGCCTTGTGCGATGCCCGCCGCCGGAACGCCGCTGCCGATAAAATCCAATGTGTTGGAGACGCCGCGCAGATAGCCGTCGCATTGCGCCTGTTGGATTGAGCCGCCTTCGCACAATCCCAGCAACGCCGCGCCGGTCAGGGCTGGCTCGGCCTTGGCGGGAACCGAGGCAAGAGCCAGCACGAACGCAACGGCCGCGATCTTCATCTCATGCCCTCCGAAGACTCGGCCCAAAAGAATATGCGGACCGCGGCGCTTTTGAGGCGCCACGATCCGCATGAACGATTCCGTCGCCCTCGCTGCCGTCAGCCTGCCGGCGGGGCCTGCGGGATATGGATATGCGCGCCCGGCGTGCCCGCGCGCATCAGCCAGGGCGTGCCGTTCGCAGTCGGCTGGGTGGGAAGACCGGTCTGTTCCGCCGTCATGCCGGGAACAAGAACCACCCACATGCCGCGGGCCGATTCCTTGGTTTTGCCGGACAGCGAATACATCGCGGTGCCCGTGGGCGGCGCCTGCAGCTTGCCTGATGCCATGGCGGCCTGGAGATCGGCGGCCTGGGCTTTGGCGTCCTTGCCATCAGCCTTTTCCTTGGCCTGGAAATCCCGCTGGGCGCGCAGCGCGTTGCCATAGCAATTCACGGAATAGCTGGTGCCGCCCGGTGCGTTGGGTGTGCAAGTGATGTTGTTGGTGCCCTGGCGCAGCACCATCGGATCGCCTTTGGCGTCGTAGCTCACCACCGTAGCGCCCGCGCGCAGCGCTTCCGGCGCGGCCATCACGGCTTCGGCGATCTGCTGATCCTTGGACATGGTCTGGGCCGTTGCGGCCGATGCCGTCAGCATCAAGGCGGCCGCGATCAATAGGGACTGCTTCATTTCTCTCCTCCTGGTTATTGCGATGGCAGAATGTTGGGGGTATCGCGCGGGCGACGCTATCACGGCATATGCTCCTTTCCTAGGCGATCCTGGGCTGGGCCGCCCGGGCAGCCCCAAGGATTGTGTTCGCGCGGGGGATTTGAAACTCTTAGCCGGCAGGAAGGCACGATAGGTCCATTTCATGACAGGGCTGCTGGACGTCTTGGCCGGCTTCAGGCAGGCGCGGATCCTGGTGGCGGGCGACATCATGCTCGACCGCTTTGTCTATGCGCGCGTCTCACGCATTTCCCCGGAAGCCCCTGTGCCGGTTTTGGCGGTCGAGCGCGAGGTCGCGTCCTTAGGGGGTGCCGGCAATGTCGCGCGCAATATCGCTTCACTGGGCGGGCGCGCCACCTTGATCGGCGGCAAGGGAGCGGACGAAGCGGGCGCGCGGCTGGAAGCATTGCTCGCTGAGCAGCCTCATATCGAAAATGCGCTGATAACCTCGGACCGCGCCAGGACCACCGAAAAGATCCGCTATATCGCGGATCAGCAGCAGATGCTGCGCGCCGACCGGGAAGCGCCCTGGCCGGAGTCCGACCATAGCGCGGTGCTGGCGACGGCGCGGGCGGCGATCGGCAAGCATGATGCGCTAGTGATCTCCGACTATGCCAAGGGATTTCTGTCGCCGGCCCTGATCGCGGAATTGATCGCGCTGGCGCGCCATCACAAGAAGCCCGTCATCGTCGATCCCAAGGGCATGCGCCTGACCCATTATGACGGTGCCACCGTGATCACGCCGAACCGGCACGAAGCCAGCGCCGCTATGGCATCGGCGGCCGGCAATGACGAGGCGGCGGCCGCGACCGCCAATCGTCTGCTGGAAGCGTTGCCGAAACTCGAAGCCGCCTTGATCACACGCGGTAGCGCCGGCTTGACATTGCTGGTGCGCGGCAAGGATGCGCTGCATGTTGCGGCGCGGGCACGCGAAGTGTTCGATGTCTCCGGCGCGGGCGATACGGTGGTGGCGGCGCTTGCACTGGCGCTGGTCGCCAAAGGCGATTGGGGCGCAGCCGCTCATCTTGCCAACAGCGCTGCGGGTATCGCTGTCACCAAGGTTGGCACCGCGGCCGTGACGGCCGACGAGGTCGCCGCCGAACTTCAATCCGATGAGCTGGCGCCGGCGGAACGAAAGGTCGTTTCGGTCGATGGCGCCAAGGAGCGCATCGACGCTTGGCGGGCCAAAGGGCGCAGGATCGGCTTCACCAATGGCTGCTTCGATCTCATGCATCCCGGTCATATCTCGCTCTTGAACCAGGCGCGTGCGCGTTGCGACCGGCTGGTGGTGGGATTGAACGCCGATGCATCGGTGCGAAAGTTGAAGGGCGAGGGCCGTCCGGTGCAGGGCGAAATGGCGCGCGCCATCGTCCTCGCCTCCCTTGCCATGGTCGATTTGGTGGTGATCTTCGGCGAGGATACGCCCGATCCATTGATCCGCGCGCTCAAGCCCGATCTTCTGGTCAAGGGCGCCGATTATAAGCGCGAAGATATTGTGGGCGCCGATTTCGTGTCGTCCTATGGCGGCGAAGTGTTGCGGGCAGAACTCATGGCAGAACACAGCACCACCAGCCTGATCGGCCGCGCCCGGGAATGAACGCGCTGGAAACCAGACGGAAGCCCGCAGCCTTTTTCGACCGCGACGGCGTCATCAATCTGGATCATGGCTATATCGGCGATGCGAGCCGCTTCGATCTGGTCGAAGGCGCGGCGCGCGTCATCCGCCTATGCCGCGAAGCCGGATATCTGGTCTTTGTCGTCACCAATCAATCCGGCGTGGCGCAGGGTTTCTTCGAGGAAGCGGCGGTTGAATCCCTCCACGCCCATATGAAAGCGATTCTGGCGGCCGAGGGCGCGTTCATCGACGATCTGCGCTATTGCCCGCATCACCCTGAAGCTAAGCGCGAGCGCTATCGCAGAGATTGCGCTTGCCGCAAACCCGCTCCGGGCATGATCCTGGATATCGCCAAGCATTGGCCGGTGGACCTCCCCCGATCCTTTCTGGTGGGCGACAAAGAGAGCGACATGCAAGCGGCGCGGGCGGCGGGCCTGCGGGGCTTTTTATATGGCGGCGGTCCGCTGGACCGGTTCGTCGCTGAAGCGATGTCCCACATGCGCGAATCCTCACAAGGACCGAAATAGAGCGCGGCTTGCACCGTCCCCGGGCGCTGTGTAACCCTTGCGCGGCAGGGGATTTTTCGGGGAGCTTTCCATGCCGGCACGCCATCTTGATCGCCGTACCATGCTGGGCGCCTCCCTGGCGCTGGGCGGTCTGGGTCTTGCCGGTTGCGCTACCCAGCCGCGCGCGGAATCTTCGCGCTTCGCCGGTCTTTCCGCCCAAGACTTCCCGCCGCCGCTGGCGCCGGTGCGCGCCCATCCCGATCGCTTATTCGACATCACTGTGTGTCTCAGGCCATTCCGCGCCCAGGGGCCGCGTATCGAATCCGAACAGATCGGCGACACGCTGGTGGTTCACAATTACGGTCACGGCGGCAGCGGCTGGTCGCTGTCCTGGGGTTCCGCCAATCTCGCCATGCAGCGGGCGCTGGTGAACAGTCCGCGCGAAGTCGCGGTGATAGGCTGCGGCGCTATTGGTCTTACCTCCGCCATCATGGCGCAACGCGCCGGCACGCAAGTCACCATCTACGCCCGCGATCTTCTGCCTCAGACGCGTTCGGCGCGCGCCACTGGTAGTTGGACGCCGGACTCGCGCATCGCGCTCAAGGATCCTGCCGGCCCCCGCTTCGGCGAAGTGTGGGAACAGATGGCGCGATTCTCTTTCAAGACCTATCGCCAATATCTCGGTCTGCCCGGCACGCCGGTGGAATTCACCGATCGCTATGCGCTCTCCGACGAACCGTTCGAGCAGGCGCGCGAAGCGGCTGAGAAGCTCGACACGCTGGGCTTCGCCACTTACGAGGACCGCATTCGCGATCTCACGCCGCGCGGCCAGGATCTGCCGGCAGGTGTCACGCCTTTTCCCACGCGATATGTGCGGCGTTCGCAAAACATGCAGTTCAACATCGCCGATTACGCGCATACGCTGATGACGGATTTCTTCACTGCGGGCGGCAAATTCGTGCGCCGGGAATTCCATGCGCCCAACGAATTGACTCAGCTGAAGGAAAAAGTGGTGGTGAACTGTCCCGGCTATGCCGCGACCGAATGGTGGCAGGACAAATCGATCACGCCGGTCAGGGGCCAGATCGCCTGGCTGATCCCGCAGCCTGAAGTGAATTACGGCTTCAATTACAAGAACATCTCTATCTTATCGCGCCGCGACGGCATCGTGGTGCAGGATCTCAATGGTGGCGATATGCGCGGCTATGGCAATAGCCGCGAACTGGCCGACCGCGAGGAAGCCGACAAAGCGGTCGCCACCATCGAGGAGCTTTATTCCCGCTTCCGCGTCTAGAGCGGCCTCAGCGTCCGTCGGTTTGCGGCGGCGTCCAACGGGTGAAGGCCAGGACCCAGAGCCCGAACAGGGCAACCACCGGGATAAAGCACAAAAGCGCCCACCACATGGAATGGCCGGTGCGTTTGAGGATGAGCCCGGCTGGAATCGCGAACAGGGCCTCGATCACCGTTACCTTGATGAAAAAAGACGGGTCGAGCGGCAGGAGCGGCATGGCACCTCCTTGGGGCTGGCGCCCACAGATTATGCGCTTTTTTCGATCATGCCCGCAAAAAACCAATGGACGCGCCGCGGATCCCCGCCGGGAACGCCCTTGCAAGACGGAGGGCCCCTCACCATTGTGCCCGGCGCTATGGCCCTTAAAACCATCGCCCCGCGCGCGCATGATATAAGGCTGGACGAATGGTCGCCGCAGCTTTTGAAGTCGCGCCTCTATCACCGGCTTCTGGTGGACATCATCATCGGTCAGCTTGTGCCCGGCGAAAGGCTGGATGAGCAGGCTCTTGTGCGCCGCTACGGCGGCGGGCTGGCGGGCATCCGCGAGGCGCTGGCGCGGTTGGCGCTGGAGGGCCTGGTTCTGCGCCGCGCCCGCGTCGGCACCATGGTAGCGCCGCTGGACTTGATGGAAGCGCGCGAGGCTTTTGCGGCGCGTGCCCTGGTCGAGATCGAATGCGCCGGCCTTGCCGCCCGCTTCGCCAGCGAAGAGGAAGTGGAAGCAATCCGCGCCACCTTGGCGGAAGGCGAAGCCGCGATTGCCCGGAACGATGCACGTGTGCTCGCCATGATGGACGAAGCGTTTCATGTCGCAGTCGCCAGCGCCAGTCATAATCGCGTGCTGGCCAAGATGGTGATGACCTTGCATCACCAGACCGCCCGCTTCTGGCTGGTCACCATGCGCGAGCCATCGGTCGAAGAGAGCCGCCTGGCGCTTGGCCAACACCGGGCACTGGGGGACGCCATCGCGACGCATGATCCCGACAAGGCGCGAGACCTTATGCGCGTGGCGCTGGGCGATTTCCCGACCGACATCAAGCGCGCCTGGGCGACATGAGATCGCGCGCCTGGACCACGCTCGTGGCCATGAGCGTGGTCTATTTCCTCATCACCGCCACCAGTTTCAGTTCGTTGGGCGTGGTTCTGCCGGCTATGATCGCAGAGCTTCATTGGAGCTGGGGCGGCGCGGGCACCGGTTTTTCGCTGCTGGGCGTCACCGCCGGCATCACCGCCACCATCCCCGCCGGCTTGATCCGGCGATACGGCGTGCGCGCCACGCTGGCGGTGGGAAGCCTGGCGATGGCAGCCGCTTTTGCCTGCCTCATGCTGGCGCATGCGCTGCCGCTTTATTTCGCGGGCTGTCTGTTGCTAGGGCTGGGCTTCACGCTGCTGGCAACCGTGCCCGGCACCTATCTTTTGACAAGGCTGTTTCCCGATCCGTCCTTTGCCTTCGGACTCTATTTCACCGTTGGGGGATTGGGCGGCGTGGCGGGACCGCCGCTTTATCTGTGGATCGCGGCGTTGACGCAGAGTTGGCGCAATTACTGGCTGGCGTCGCTCGTGCTGGTCGCGGCCGCGGGCCTGATGAGCGCGGTTCTGGTGGATGTGAAGACGGATGTGCATGGCAGCGGCGAACCCGTTTCCCGCATCACCGATCAGGACTGGCC
The DNA here is from genome assembly GCA_035605955.1 of Rhizomicrobium sp. Classification (GTDB taxonomy): domain Bacteria; phylum Pseudomonadota; class Alphaproteobacteria; order Micropepsales; family Micropepsaceae; genus Rhizomicrobium. The sequence continues at coordinate 11,976 of DATNGI010000038.1, read as the reverse complement.
GGTGAAGGCGGCGCTCAGAACGCCGCAATTTGCGGTCCTCGCGGCGGCCTACAGCATCTTCCTGTTCGTGGGTATCACCGTGAACGCCGTTTCGGTGGCGCATCTGATGAATCACGGTATCGCCGCTGCCATGGCTGGCGGCATGATGAGCTTGGAGGCGCTGATCAATTCCGGGGCGCGGCTGCTGGGTGGGATTATCGTGCGCTGGATCAATGCCAAATGGCTTCTGGTCCTGTCGCTCCTGATGCTGATCGGTGGCCTTTTGGCGCTCAGCGCCGCGCACGGGCTGCCCTTGATGCTGGCCTATGCGGTGGGCATCGGCGTGGGCTATGGCCTGACATTCTTCGCGTCCACCATTCTGCTCTTGGATTATTTCGGGCGCGTGCCCAATCTGGAATTGTTCGCCGCCATCAATCTGATTTCCACTGTTGGCGCGGGCGGACCTGCCTTTGCCGGCTTTGTCGCCGACCATACCGGAAGCTTCGTGCCGGCTTTCACGATTCTGGAAGTTCTGGTGCTCTTGGTGCTTCTCTCGGTCCTCATCATGCGCCGTCCGAAGCGGAGCGCGGCATGAGCGGGGAGTTTGGTGTTTTCTTACCCGTCGCCAGCGGTGGCTGGATCGTCTCCCGCAACACGCCCCTGCTGGATGGCGGCTGGGCACAGAACCGCGATGCCGCTCTGATCGCCGAGGAAGAAGGCCTCGACTTTGTCATGTCCATGGGCAAATGGCGGGGTTTTGGCGGCGCGACCGATCACTGGGGCACGTCGCTCGAATCCGTCACCATGATGGCGGGCATCGCGGCGCTGACCAAACGCGTGAAAGTGTGGGCGACCTTGCATGCCATCCTGCACAATCCTGTGGTGGCGGCGAAGATGATCGCGACCTTAGATCATATTTCCGGCGGCCGAGCGGGCTTGAACATCGTGGCGGGCGCTTATCGCGGCGAGTTCGAGCAAATGGATGCGTGGGACGCGAGCCTGGATCACGATGCGCGCTATGACCTGACTGAGGAATGGACGCAGATTGTCAAGCGCTTATGGAAAGAGCCGCGTGTCGATTTCGAAGGCCGCTTTTTTACCATCAAGGATTGCGTATCGGAGCCCAAGCCGCTTCGCCGTCCCGACTTGATTTGCGCCGGCATGTCGGCCCGAGGCTTCGATTTTTCGGTGCGCGAAGCCGATATCTGCTTCATCGGCGGGCGTGACGAGGCCGAGACTCGCGAGGCGTCGCTTCGCGCCAAGGACCTGGCGGCGAAGCTGGGCAAGACGATCAAAACCTACGCCATGTGCACGGTGATCTATGGCGGCAGCGATAAGACGGCCGAGGCGCTTGCGGAAAGCTACTGCGCCGGGCTGGACGAAGGCGCGGTGCTGGGCATGCTGGCGAGTTACGGCGTCGATCTTGCCGGCAAGGACAATGCCATGGTGGCGCGCGCCAAAGGCGCCTTCATGACCCATACCGTTATCGGCGCGCCTCGGACTTGCGCGCAAAAGATTGCAGCCTTTCTGCAAGGATGCGCGTTGGATGGGTTGATGCTGGTTTTCGCGGATTATGCCGAGGGACTGCGCGTCGCCGGCCGCGAGATCCTTCCGCTCCTGAAGGCGTCATGATGCATAAGGACTGGATCGCGCCCCATCGCACGGCCCTTTTGCTGGTGGATATGCAGGTGGATTTCGCATCGCCGGATGGCGCCATGGCCAAGGCTGGTCATGACGTGACCACGGTGCAGGCTGCGCTTGAGAAAGCTTCGCTGTTGGCGGTCGCGGCGCGGGCAGCAGGCGTACCTTGCCTGTTCGCCCGGCTCGTCACCCGCGACAGCGACGAAACCGATCTGTTGCGCGAATGGAAGAAGCGGCGCGGCACCGAGGATGACGCGCCGCTTTGTCACGAAGGCACGCGCGGTGCGGAATTTGTGGGACCGAAGCCGCTGCCCGACGAAGCTGTCTTCAGCAAGAGCCGCTACGACGCTTTTGCCGGCACGAATCTCGATGCGCATCTGAGGGGATTGAAGCGGGACACGCTGGTGATTGCGGGCCTGACCACGGAATGCTGCGTGGAGTCCACCGCCCGCGATGCCTTCGAACGCGACTATCATGTCTTTGTCGCCAGAGACGCGGTGGCGGCCTACACGCCGGATCTGCACCGCGCAGCACTCAAGGCGCTGGAATTGAACTGCGCCATCCTGGCGGACTGCGCCGAAATCGCCGCGGCCTGGAAGAAATAATAGCTAAAACAAAGACTTGTCCTGCGTCGGGAGGTCGCGCTTGGCTTTTTCCTGTGAAATGTTAGATGAAATGTCTAACATTTCACACCTGCCGGCCGCATGCGATTTTTGTTCCATTTTCTTGCCGTCTCGCTTCTCCTCGCCATTTTGCCCGCTCAGGCGCAGGCCCAAGCTCAGGAAAGCATCGAAACCGTCACCGTCACGGGCGACCGCGCGCATCTGATCGAGACTGAGCCCGACGACACCGCCTTCGGTCTGGACAAGCCTTTGCTGGAAACGCCGCGCGCCGTCACCGTGGTGAGCGATACCACCGTCGACCGCTATGGTGTCACCGGCGTCGATACACTCACCGCGATTACCCCGTCGGCCTATACCGCCAGCTTTTACGGCGTCGAGGGCGCGGTCAATCTGCGCGGCACATTGGCTGAATCCTATTTCCGCGGCTTCAAGCGCGCCGACAATCGCGGCACCTATTCCACGCCCTTGGGCGATGCGGCGGAGATCGAGATCCTGCGCGGTCCGCCCTCGGCGATCTATGGCGCGGGCAAGGTCGGCGGGCTGGTCAATTTCGTGCCCAAGAGCGTGGCGGCATCGCAGGACAGTATCGTCTCGGGCGATGTCGCCGTGACGTATGGCAGCACTTCCAAGCGCAATCTGGCGGGCGAGATTGGCGCGCCGCTGGACCTGGGCGCGGTCACAGGCGGCATTCATGCTTATGGCGAAATCGACGATTCCCACAGCTTCTATCGCGGCCTTCACCCCAGTCATCAGTTGCTGGAACTGTCGGGCGATTTCACGCTTGGCAACTGGTCGCTGTCGTCGGATTACATGTACTACCATTCCAATGGCGACGTGCAGACACCGGGTTGGAATCGGCTCACCCAATCCTTGGTCGACACCGGCATCTACCTCACCGGCCGCAACACATCGCTGGCGGATGCAGATGGCAATGGCCGGCTAACGCTGAATGAGCTGGGCGGTAACCCTTACGCCTTCGATCCCAACTTCAAGCCGCTCTATATCGCCGTGCCGGGCTGCGGTAACTGCACCGACGCCACCCACACGCTCGACACCGGCGTGGGTACCACGCACTTAAGCCCGCGCACGGTGTACATCGCGCCGGGCGTGGATTTCTCCAACACAATCACCCATACTGGCTTTGTCGAGCTGGCGCGCGTGTTGGACAATGGCGATCGCGTGCGGCTGCAAGGCTTTGTCGATACCTTGTCCAATGACCGCTTCGTCTCTTACGGCTTTCCGGGGTCCTATCGCACCCTGATCCTGGAAACGCGGGCGCGCTATGACTTTAACCGCACTTTCGGATCGATCTCGACTCAAAATGTCGTGGGCGCGTCCTATCGCACTGTCCAAGCCACCGGCAAGGAGAGCTTCAACAGCGGCGTGATCGCACTCGACCGGCGTGACATCAGCGTGGGGGCGATGTCCAACGACATCATCGATTCGCCCTTCAATATGGATCCGTCGGGTGCGGTGGGGCTGGGCTGGGAGAATGACATTCACAGCAATACCTCCGATGCCGGTCTGTTCGCGGTCAGCGACATCGCGTGGCAGAGACTGGATCTACTGCTGAGCGGCCGTTACGACGCCTACAATGTCCGCTCCGTCGATCTGGGCGTGCTGGCTTTTGAGCCGCCATCGGGGCGCGGCGGCAAAGGATCGCTGACCTATTCCGCCAGCCTCAGCTACAAAACGGAGTGGGGCCTGATCCCCTATGTCACCAACGCCAAATCCGCCGCCATCGAACTGGGCCAGGCGAGCCAGGTGGCGACATCACTTTTGGCGAATGACGACTGGCTTTCCAATTCTTTCCTCAACGAAGCGGGCGTCAAGTTTGCCTTCCTCGATCAGCATCTGGTGGGATCGCTGGCCTGGTACCGTCAGGAACGCACCCAGCTGGAACAAGGCGGCGGCGTCACCACCGTCATGGGCACGCGCTCGCAAGGCGGCGAAGCGGAAGTCCGCTATGTGATGAACGAGAATGTCAGCTTCACCCTGGCGGGCAGCTTGCAGCACACGCTCGTCAAAGGTCCGGATCACAGCTTCGCTTACATTCCCGCCCGCGATGCTGGCGTCGCGCCCGTCAATGGCTTCGGCGGAAGCTATGTCACCTTCGATTTTTCCACCTTGCCGGGCAAATCGGGCAATTATGAATATGCGCTGATCCCGCACGCGGTGATCAGCCCTTATGTCACTTACACCAGTGACGATCAGGGATGGGGTGCAACCTTTGGCGGCAGTTATGTATCGCACACCGCACAGACCGTGCCGGACCCGATCGTCTTTCCGGCGTACGTTCTTCTGAACGCTTCGGCCTTCCTGCGTTGGGACGCATGGGAAGCCGACATCAATGTGAACAATCTGGCGGGCGAACGCTATTTCACGCCCGACGCCGACACCTATGCCAATCTCGCCGCCCTGCCGGGGCAGGGGCGTACCTGGCGCATCACACTGAAACGGGTCTTCTGACCAGATAGGCGTTGCGCAAGACGCGCCCCATCTCGGCCAGAAGCGTATCGCGATCGACGTCGCCGTCCAGCTTGCCCGCCAGATGCAGCACCATCACGCCATGCAGGCTGGCCCAAAAAATGTGTCCGATCAGTTCCGGATCGCCTTCGAAATAGCCGGCATCGATCATCATGCGGACATGGTCGGTCATGGTGGCGCGCGCGCGCATCTCGGCATGCGCAAGTTCGGGCACTTGCGGCCCCTTCGGCTCCGTGAAGTCGAACATCAGCCGGTAGCAGGTCTGTTCTTCCAGCGCGAAGCGGATATAGGCGCGCCCGACCGCGGCGCTTTTTTCCGGCGGCGTGCCGGGCGTCGCCAGCGCGCCCTCCAGCTGATCCGCAAAAAGGCTGAAGGCGCGGGCGCGAATGGCAGAGAGAATTTCGTCCTTGTCCTTGAAATAGCGATACGGCGTCATGGCGCTGACGCCGAGCTCTGCTGCCAGCAATCGCATGTTGAAATTGGCGGGACCGCGCTCGACGAAGATGCGGGTGGCAAGTTCGCAAAGCCGTTCGCGAAAGTCGGCGATATCAGTTTCGGTGAGAACGCGTGGCACGTGTTTTTTTCCTTTTTGGGTGCTCTTGTTGGTTCCCTTGTCGCAAAGCTTTTTAATTTACGCTATCTTTATACGGCGTAAGGCGTATGAATTCGACGAACGCCGAGGCATGGTTCGCCCCTATTTGACGAGGGGCGTCATGCGGATATTCCTGACCGCTGCATTTTTCATGGCGGCAATGCCGGCTTCGGCGGACACACAGGCCTGGGTCCAGGTGGTGGCGAGCGGAGGCTATGAAGCGCGCGTTCTCACCAGCGACGCGGCCTGTCCCGTGCTCAACAGTGACAAGGGCGATGTGACGATGTCGGTGCGCGCGCCGGAGAATGGCGCCTTTCCGCTCGCCTGTGCTGTGCCGATTCCCACAGGCGCGACCGAGGCATCCGTCGGCGGAGTAAGTTTACCGCTGCCAATGGTTGCGCCGAACCGCATTCTGGTCTTGGGCGACACAGGCTGCCGCATCAAAGGCGGCGCGCTGCAAGCCTGCAACGATCCCGCGGCTTGGCCATTCCCCTCAGTGGCCGCGGCCGCGGCCAGGCTCAAGCCCGATCTGGTCGTTCATGTGGGCGATTATCTCTATCGCGAAGAACCATGCCCCGCGGGCAACACGGGCTGCGCCGGATCGCCGTCCGGCGACAATTGGCCCAGTTGGAAAGCGGATTTCTTTGCACCGGCAGCGCCGCTCTTGGCGGTGGCGCCCTGGGTGATCCTCAGGGGCAATCATGAAGACTGCCAACGCGCCGGTCTGGGATATCTGCGGCTGCTGGGGGCGGATGTTTTCGATCCCGCCGCTCCCTGCAATCCGCATCTTGCGCCGCTCTTGGTGCCGCTGGGCGGCGTGACCCTGGCCGCGATGGACAATGCCGATGCGCCCGACACCAGCATCGATGACAAGCTTGTTCCCATCTATGAGAAGGAATTCCACGACCTGGCCGAGGTGCCGGCGCCGGTTTGGTATGTGGCGCACCGGCCCGTCTGGGCGGCGATTTCAGGTCCCCTCAACCTTCCCATCGGCGGCAATGCCACCATCATCGCGGCGGAGAGCAAAACACCGCTGCCGCCCAATATCGCCCTGATGCTGTCGGGCCATATCCATACCTTCGAGGCAATCAATTACGACGGCGCGACCCCGCCCCAGATCGTGGCGGGCAATGGCGGCGACAATCTCGACATCACCCCCGTCAATCTGAAGAACGCGGTCTTCCAGGGCCATTCGGGCGTGGGTGTGAAGGACGGGCTGTCGGTGGGCGGTTTCGGCTTTCTGATGATGACGCGGCGGGAGAGCGATTGGCTCATCGAGCTCTATGACGCACAAGGCAATAGCAAGGGCCAGTGCATCTTCACGCCCGGCATAAATGCGGTCGGCCGTGTCGATTGTCCGGGGCTTGCGCCAGGGTGAGCAGTTCAGTCGGTCTTCGGCGCGGCTTTGCTGGCGTCCGTGTCCAACAGGGCCAGCATCGCTTGGGTGGGATAGGCGTCCGCGATGAGGCCGTGCGCAGCCTGATATTGCCGAAGCGCGATGCGGGTTTTGCGGCCAAGAAGCCCGTCCGGTTCGCCCGCGTCATAGCCCAGCGCCGCCAGATCGCTCTGGAAGCGCAAACGGTCGGCGCGCGACAAAGGTTTTTCGTTGCGCGGCCAAGGCGTGACCAGCCCCGGCCGGTCCATCATGCGTTCGGCCAGCAGCGCACCCGCGAGCGCATAGCTGGCGGCATTGTTGTATTTCAGGATCTGGCGGAAATTGCTCAGCGTCAGAACCGCCGGGCCTTTGGCGCCCGCCGGCAAATAAATGGCCGCGAGATCGTCGCCTTCCGGCAACGCGCCACCTGATACCAGGGTCACGCCTTTCGCCGCCCATTCCGACAGCGGCTTGAGGGTTCCGAGATCGGCGTCCTGATAGTCGAAGCTCTTGGGCAGCGCGATCTCATAGCCCCAAGGCTTGTCCGCCTGCCAGCCTTCGCGCTGGAACAGAAGCGCGGTCGAAGCCAGCGCATCGGCGGGAGAATGCCAAAGATCGATCTTGCCGTCGCCATCGCCGTCTGTTGCGTATTTGAAGAAGGTGGACGGCATGAACTGGGTCTGACCGAACGCGCCAGCCCAGGACGACACCATCTCGGACGGCTGGTAATTGTTCTGCTGCAACAGAAGCAGCGCCGCGATCATCTCGCGCCGCGCGAAACCCTGGCGTGGTCCGTCATAGGCCTGGGTCGCCAACGCCGCGAAGAGATTGTAGGTGCCCATGAAGCGTCCGAAATCACTTTCTATGCCCCAGATCGAAACCAGGATTTCTTTCGGCACGCCGTAACGTGCCTGGATCGTGTCCAGCAACGCGGCATTGGCGTTCAGAAAATATTTCGCCTCGCTGATGCGCTTGGCGGAGACCGCCTTGTCTAGATAATCCCATACCGGACGCACGAATTCCGGCTGCTCCGCCACGATGGTGTCGATGGCGGCGATGGGGGCGATGCCGGCGACCGCTTTATTGTAGGTCTCGGGCGTCACGCCACGCGCGATGGCGGTGGCTTCGAAATCGCGGATGAAGCTCTGGAACTTTTCGTCACCGTCGATGGGAGGCAGAGGCGGCAGGGACTGGGCTGCTTGGGCCACCGGCTGGGCCCTCGCTGGGGTAGACGGGGCGGGCACGGGTTTCTCGGCGCAGGCCGCCAGAGCCGCCAGGCTCAAGGCCGCGATCAGGGGGCGAAGCAGGCGCATGACGCTTTTTACCACGATTTCCGTTAATTTTTGGCGGAAAAGCTGGGTTTTTGCGTGGTTGACAGGCTTTGGCCGCGCGAATAGCTTCCGCGCCTCTTTGCGGGCGGCTTTGGCTGCCTTACCGACGTTAGAAGGCAGTGTCATGAAGGTTCGCAATTCCCTCCGGTCGCTTAAGAAGCGTGACAAGGACTGCCGCGTCATCCGCCGCAAAGGCCGGGTCTATGTCATCAACAAGAAGAACCCGCGTTTCAAGGCCCGCCAAGGCTAGGCGTAGAGTAAAAGCGGAAATCGTGACAGGGTGATCGCGGGGGGATTAAGCTTTCCCCATGCGTGTGCGTGTCTTTATTGCCCTTCTCATTTTGCTGCCGTCTTTCGCGCGGGCCGCGCCCCCTGGGCCCACGCCCAGGCCCAGTGAAGAAGACAAGTTGTTCGCCGAGTTGAAGCAGGCTGACTCACCGGAAGCCGCGAAACCGCTCGAAGAAAAGATCGGCGGCATGTTCCGCGCCTCGGGCAGCGCCAGCGTCGATCTTTTGATGTCGCGGGTTGGGGCCGCGCTCGGTCAGGCGGACAATGGGACGGCGCGGACCTTGGTCGAGGCCATCACGCACGCTGCGCCCAACTATGCCGAAGGCTGGCGGATGCGCGCCCATATGCAGCGCGCCTCCAATGACGATGCCGGCGCAATGATCTCATTACAAAAGACGGTGACGCTCAATCCCCGGCATTTCATCGCCATGGCGGAGCTGGGCGGGATGCTGGAGGATTATGGCGACAAGCAAGCCGCGCTGAGGCTTTATCGCCGCGTGCTCACCCTGGATCCGCAGATGCGCGAAGCCGCCGAGCGCGCGAAAGCCCTGACCAAAGAGGTCGAAGGGCAGGGGATTTAGCTCGGTCCTTGGTGACGCTTGGTCGTGCCGGAAGGGTTCAACAAAAATTATTTGGTGCCTAGCATCGCCACGCGCAGCATGTTGGTGGTGCCGGTGACGCCCAAGGGCACGCCGCCGGTGATGACCACGCGCTCACCGGCCTTGGCGAAGCCTTCCTTTTCCGCGAAGGCCAGCGCCTGATCCACCATCTCATCCAGATTGTGAACCTCCTCTGTGGTCAGGCAATGAAGACCCCACACCAGAGACAGCCGCCGCGCCGTGTCGAGAGACGGCGTCAGTGCGATGATGGGTGCTTGGGCCCGTTCGCGTGCCGCGCGCAACGCGGTTCCACCGGTCTTAGTCCAACAGATGATGGCCTTGGCGTTCAAGGTTTGGGTCACTTCATGCACTGCCGCCAGGATCGCATCGGGCGTGGTGGCTTCCGGCGCGCTTCTCTGGGAATCGATCAGGCTCTGGTACAGCACATCGGATTCCACCTTGGCCGCGATGTGATCCATCATGGTGACAGCTTCGACCGGATGGGCGCCGGCCGCCGATTCCGCCGACAGCATCACCGCATCGGCGCCGTCATAGACGGCGGTGGCGACGTCGGAGACTTCGGCGCGGGTGGGCGTAGGCGACTGAATCATGGATTCCAGCATCTGGGTCGCCACCACCACGGGCTTGCCCGCCTTGCGCGCCGCGCGGGTGATCTGCTTCTGCACGCCGGGCACCGATTCCAGCGGCAATTCCACGCCCAGATCGCCGCGCGCCACCATCAAGGCGTCGGAGAGTTCCAGGATCTGGTCGAAACAGGTGAGCGCTTTGGGCTTCTCGATCTTGGCCAGCACCCCGGCGCGCCCCGCCACGATCTTTTTCACTTCGGCGATGTCTTCGGGCCTCTGCACGAAAGAGAGCGCTATCCAATCAACGCCCAAAGCCAGGGCCGCGTCGAGGTCGCTGCGGTCCTTGGGCGTGATCGCCGACATAGGCAGCAGCGTGTCGGGCATGTTGACGCCCTTGCGATCCTTGATCTCGCCGCCCACCACGACCACGGCGTCGGCATAGGTATCGGCGCGCTTCAGAAGGCGCAGGCGCACCTTGCCGTCGTCGATCAGAAGCGCGTGTTTCTGCTTGATCGCCTGGAAGATCTCCGGATGGGGGATGGGGACGTCGTCAGGCGTGTCGCTGGTCTCGCCCAGGACGAGGCGGATCTTTTCGCCTTCCACCAATTTGCGCGGGCCACCCTTCAAGGTGCCCAGCCTGATCTTGGGGCCTTGCAGATCCACCAGGATTCCGATCGGCCGCCCCTTGGCCTCACCCAGCGCGCGCAGGTCACCATGCATGCGCCTCAAGAGCTCATGGGGCGTGTGGCTCATATTGATGCGGAAGACATCGGCGCCGGCATCGAACAAGGCTCCCATCACCTCCAGCGTGTTGGATGCGGGGCCTAGTGTCGCCAGGATTTTGGTCTTGCGCTGCCGTCTCATGGGAAACCTGTTCCTGCGATCCGCGTGATCAATTGGAAAGTGTCTGCGTCCATTCCGCCGATTTCCCGGTATCGATTTCGAAGAAGCCCCGACGGTCAAACCCGCGGCCGGCGCAATCGTTGCGCCCCGGCGTCAGGAATTTGGCGTCCGGTGTGGTGCAGAAATGCGTCTTGCCTTCCCAGGTGCCGCCGGCGCCATCGGTGGCATAGAGATAATAGTAACGTGCCTGCAAAGGTCCGGTCAGAAGCACCACGCAGGTCTTTGGCGCGACCTTCCACCAACCTTGGCTGGTCCATTGCCTGCCGTCAAAGCGCCCCAGCGCCACGCGTGTGGCCATGCCGCTTTTGTTGCAGACATTGAAGGCGGCCAGAGCCGGCGGCGCGGTGAAAAGCGCGGCCAGCGCCGTCACAAGAGCCAGGAGCGGCGCACGACGCATGATCTGGAATCTGATTGGGCGGCCTTGCCCGCGTCAAGAGCGTGCTTGCGATGGGGCTGCCCTGCTTTTACAAGCCCGACGCATGTCCTGGGACGCGCCCTTCACGCAGATTCCACCGGCCCCTGGCGCCAAGACCTCGCTGCTTTTCCTCTGCGATCATGCGTCGAACGCGGTGCCCCCGGAATATGACGATCTGGGTCTGGCCCGGAAACTGTTCGAAACCCATATCGCTTATGATATCGGCGCGGCATTTGTGACACGCGCCCTGGCGGAGGCCTATGGCGCGGCAGCGCTTCTGGGGGGTGTGTCGCGGCTCTTGATCGATCTCAACCGCGGCGCCGACGATCCCACCCTGGTGATGAAATTGTCGGACGGCAGCATCATTCCCGGCAACCGCGCGGCTGATGCCGCCGAAGTGGCGCGGCGGCTGGCGCGCTTTCACGCGCCCTATCACGCCGTCATCCAGGACGAGATCGGGCGCATCGGAGACGGCGCAATCCTGATTTCGATTCACAGTTTCACGCCGGCCTGGAAGGGCGTGGGGCGGCCCTGGGAAATGGGCGTGCTTTATGGCCGCGATGCGCGGCTGGCGCGCCCTTTAATGAAACAGCTTGCGGCGGCGGGCTTCACCGTCGGCGACAATGAGCCTTACACCGGGGCCTTGGAAGGCGATACGCTGGACACGCATGGCACCAAGACGGGCCATGCCAATGTGCTGATCGAGATACGCCAGGATTTTCTGGACGGCGCGGAGAAGGCGCGGGCGTTTGCGGCAAGGCTCAAGCCCATCCTGGACGCCGCGTTGATGGAGATGGAGAGCTAGCATGGACAGCGCGACCCAAACCGAGCTGGAAGCGGCAACCTTCCGCCGCCTGGTGGAGCATTTCCAGAAGCGCACCGATGTCCAGAATATCGACCTGATGATCTTGGCCGGTTTTTGTCGCAATTGCCTGGGCGATTGGTATCGCGAAGCCGCGGCGGAAAAAGGCATCGCGCTGGGGAAGGACGAGGCGCGCGGCCTGGTCTATGGCATGCCGCCCGACGAATGGAAAAAGAAACACCAGAAGCAAGCGACCCCGGAACAGCTTGCGGCTTTTGAAGAATCCCAGAAAACCCACAGCTAGGATTTTGCGCCGCGTTGCTTCACTGCCCCGGCATCGCTAGGGTCCGCGGC
>DATNGI010000037.1:0-2333 GCA_035605955.1 Rhizomicrobium sp. | reverse complement strand
AGCATCATCTGAATCGTATGTGTGAATTGTTCGCTGGTCGCGGTCTTGGGCAGAAAGCCGCGCGCGCCGGCTTGGATGATCGCCTGAATGCTCGCGGGGCTGGCCCAGCCGGACAGGACCAGGATCGGCACGTCGGAAAATTCGGCAGCGGCATCGGTGATGGCCTTGGCCGACATACCGGGCATGTAATAATCGAAGATGAAGAGGCTGGGCCGGTGACCAGGCGCGCGAGCCAACGCCAGCGCTTCGTCCAATGACGAGGCTTCCTCCGTGACTGCTTCGGCAAAGAGCCGAATGATTTGCCGGGCGACCGCCTCGCGATAAAGCGGGTGGTCGTCGGCGATCAGAATGCGCATGCCCCGGGCCTCACAGGCCGGTTTTGCCACATCATGATTCTACTCCTTTTCAGGCGGCCAGCCAGCGACCTTAGGGGCTCGTTTTTCAGATTGCAGACGGCGGATGCAACGCGCCAGCGCCTCGGCATCGACGGGCTTGCGGACATAAGCATCGGCGCCAGCGCGAAGCGCGCTTTGTTCGTCCACCGCCTCGCCATAGCCGGTGCAGAGAATGGCGAGCAAGCTCGGCTGTAACACTTTGATCTTCTGTATTAATTCCAACCCGCCGAGGGTCGGCATCATCTGGTCGGTAATAACCACGTCCCATGCGGTGCCATCCTTTTCCATGGCGCGAACCACTTCGGCGGGATCAGCTGTGCCCACCGCCTGGTAGCCCAAGCGGTTCAGGCCCCGGCTCATGCTTTCGACAATATCGACCTCGTCATCCACCAGAAGCACGCGTTCATTGCCTGACAGGACAGCGCGCTTCGGCTGGGCCTCGCGATCCGGCCGCGAATCCGCCAGCGGCAGATAGATCGACATGCGGGTGCCGATGCCCGGCTCCGAGCGGACATGGCAGATCCCCTGATGCGCCGCCACCGCGCCATGCACCACCGCCAGCCCCAGGCCGGCGCCGCGTTGCCGTCCCTTGGTGGTGAAGAAGGGCTCGAAGATGCGCGACAGATTCTGCGCGGCGATGCCTTCGCCGCTGTCCGACACCCGCATGCGGGCATAGAATCTGTTGCCATCGACCTCACCGATCCAAGCTTCGCCGGGACCGGCGGCGAGGCTGTCCAATTCGCTCTGGCGCGCGCGGGAAAGTTCCAGTCGGACGGTTCCGCCCCGCACCGCCATGGCGTCCGCCGCATTGGTGCAGAGATTGGTGACGATCTGCGACAGCTGCACGCTGCTGCCGGTGACGAAGGCCATGCCTTCGTCGGCTTTTACGTCCAACCTGATCCCTTTGGGCAGGGTTGGGGCAATCTGGTCGGCACATTGATGGATCACGGCGCCCAGATCGACGCTGTCCTGCCGCGCGGTCTTGGTGAGCGCGAAGTCCAATATCTGATCCACCAGGCGCTTGCCACGTTCGCAAGATGCCAGGATCCGCTTGGCGAAACCTCGCTCCTCCGATCCCGGAGTCAGATCCTCTTCCAGGAAGCGGGCAAAACCCATGATGGCGCTCAAAATATTGCTGAAATCATGGGCGATGCCGCCCGCCAATTGTCCGATGGCTTCCATTTTCGCGGCCTGCTGCAGACGCTTCTGCAGCCTTGCGCTTTCCCAGGCGGCGGCGTTGCGCGCCGTCACATTGTTGATGCGGGTGATCATGCCGCCGCGTGGCAGCCGTGTCCGCTGGATTTCCAGCTCCGTGTTTCCGAACACGACTTCCTGTTCGTCGGTCGCTCCCTCTAGCGGTTTGATCGGATGGGGAAAGGCGGAGGCGGGCAAGGGCGCGCCACCTTCCATCTGCGAAGCTTGCGCCGCGATCTCCCGCGCCGCGCGGTTGGCATAGAGGATGGAGCCGGTTTCTCCGGTGGCGTAGATGCCTTCGCTCACCAGATCGAGCGCCGCGAGAGTTTCGCTGTTGCGATTGGCCGAGAATAAAGTGGACATGATGGTCGCTAGCGAGCGGCAATAGGCGATCTCCTGCATGCTCCATTGTCGCGCACTGTTCAGATGGGAAAAAGTGATCTGACCCGCCAGCTTGCCGTCCAAGAAGATGCCGGCTCCGATCACGGCGCCGACATTGTTCCGGGAGATCAGATCCCGCCGGATGCCTAGAAAAGGTGCGGTCCGCACATCATCCGCGGCCACGACAAGTTCGCGTCGCATCGCTTCCAGATAATCCGGATGCTGGTTCTCCCGCATGTCCGGCGTGATCTCGTGAAGGCCCTCGGGATGGCGGTACATGTCGAGGCATTCCAGCACCGTGGTGTCCTCGCGCCAGCGGAAAACCCCGATCCGGCCCACTTCCAGCGACTTGGCGGCGCTTTC
>DATNGI010000036.1:0-19593 GCA_035605955.1 Rhizomicrobium sp. | reverse complement strand
GAGCTCGTCCAGCGATTTGCCGAAATAGTTCAGCGCCGCCGCCGCCACGCCATAGCTGTGCTCGCCGAGATGAATCTCGTTGAGATAAAGCTCCAGCACCTTATCTTTGGGATAGGTGGCGTCGATGCGGATGGCGAGAATAGCCTCGCGAATCTTGCGGCTGAACTTGACGTCGGAATTGAGCAGGAAGTTGCGCGCCACTTGCTGGGTGATGGTCGAGGCGCCCTGCGGCCGATGACCTTCCAGCACCAAGCCCACATCCTTGATCGCGGCGCGCACGATGCCGGATGGGTCGATGCCGGGATGATTGTAGAAATTGCGGTCTTCCGCACTGGTGAAGGCTTGCGCCACCAACTTGGGAATGAAGGCGGAGGGCACGAAGATGCGCGACTCCCGCGCATACTCGCCCAACACGGTGCCATTACCGGCATAGACGCGGGTGGTGACCGGCGGGCTGTAATTCTTCAGCGCCTCGACGCTGGGGAGGTCGCGCGTGACGGTATAGATATAGAAGACCACGGCCAGCACGCCCAAGGCGGCAAGGGCGGCTGCGCCGAGACCGGCATAGACAAGAAGGCGGCGGAGCATCGTTCCTTTATTCACGCGATCCTCTTAACTCACGCACTCGGCGCTTGGGCCGACGCGGCGAGATAATACCCCTTTTGGGTTGAAAAGAGGCGCCTGCCAATTGGGATTTTCGGAACCCCTGTCACGGCTGGGTTCCGGGGCCTGCGGCAAAATGACGGTCCACGGCATTGGCGATGGCCTGCGCTACGCGCGTGCGCCAGGTCTCGGTCTTCATTTGGGCGGCGTCTGAACTATTGGAAAGGTAGCCCAGTTCGATCAGCACCGCAGGAACATCCGGCGCCACCAGCACCGCCAAGCTGGCGGCGCGATGGGGGCTGCGCGCCAGGATATCGGTGGTGGTTTTGAGCTGGCCAAGCGCGGTTTCGGCAAATCGCGACGAACGATTGATGGTGTCGCGCTGGGCCAGATCAATCAGGATCGGCGCCACGGGAGAATTGGCATTGGACAGATCCACGCCGGCGATGATGTCGGACTGGTTTTCGCGTTTGGCAAGCGCCACCGCCTCGCGGTCGGAGCGGCCGTCGTTGAGCGTGTAGATGGAAAGCCCGTTCACGTCCGGATCGGGATTGGAATCGGCATGCAGCGAGATCATCAGATCCGCCCTCAGCTTGCGCGCCAGCGCGACCCGCTCGGGCAAGGGTATGAAGACGTCACTGTCGCGTGTCATACGCACGACATAACCTTCGGCCTTCAGCACCTTCGCCAGCTTGAGGCCTTCGGCCAGCACCAGATCCTTTTCCAGAAGATCGTTGACGCCATTGGTGCCGGAATCGATGCCGCCATGGCCGGGATCGATCACGACCACTTTGCGGCCCGACGGCTTGGGCGCGTCGGCCACCAATGCGTTCAGTCTTTCGGCATCGGTTTCCCGCGCCTTGAGATCGGCCGGCCAGCCGGAATTGGTGTTGAACTTGGTGCGCTCGGTGGGGAACAGGTCGATCACCACGCGATAACCGAAGCCGCTGGACGGAGGGATCACCAGCGCGTCAGAAACCGTCACCGGGCGATTGAGGTCGATCACCATGCGGGAATTGCCTTTGCGGAACACGCCATAGCGATAGGATTTGACCGAACCGAAGCCGGAGGGACGCGGCGGCGCGCCGACGCGCCAGGAAACCTCCGGCATGTCCACCACCACCCGGTCCGGGTTGGTGAGGGTGAAAGTGCGCAGATTGACCGGGTCGCTCAATTCGATGACGAAACGGGTGCGGTCTTCATGTTCGCCAATGCGCGCACTGAGCACGATGGGAAGATTGCCGCCCGCATTGCCGCCAGGCGACGGTCCGGCCCCGGTCGTCGGCACGGGCTTGGCAGGCGCCACGGGAAGGCCGGCGCCGGGTGGCGGGCCGCCGGGTGCCGTCTGGTCGCGGCGCAACACCCGGGCGATGGGGTCGTCGGGCTGCGCCGACGCCTGGAACCCAAGGCTCAGAAAGCTCAAAAAAAGCGCTATAGCGCTGATACGGAACACTTTTCAGCCTTTGCCGGGATTCAGGACGCCAAATTCCACCCAAAATCTTTACGTTTCGTTAGCCGCGAGGACCCAAGCTTGGCCCTTGCAAGCCCTTGCCGGGAGGCGACCCGCCCCCTACAAGAGATTCTCATGCTGCTCCGTCCCGGCGAAAGCCGGAAGGTGCAGTGGTCCGGAAGCCCCGCCGTCTCCCCAGAAATCTTGGCTCAGACGGTGTGTGGGACCCCCTCCATTGCAGAATAGCAGCGTTTTTCCCGCCCCCGGGCGGCTCGAATTTAAGTGTTATTCATGACCGGCAATTTGCGACCCAACCCAATTTCCCCCGCGGCAGCGCCGCTGGGCCTAGGCGGCCGCTTGCCCCCAACAATACGGCCCGCTACCCGCGTCGCGCTTTCGCGCGATCCAGACGGTGGCGCGCGCCCCGGAGACATTCATGTCCAAACGTATGCTCATAGACGCCAACCACCCGGAAGAGACGCGCGTGGTGGTTCTCGACGGTTCCAAAGTCGAGGAATTTGATTTCGAGGCCGCCAGCAAGCGGCCGCTCAAGGGCAACATCTATCTCGCCAAAGTGACCCGCGTGGAGCCTTCGCTCCAGGCCGCGTTCGTCGAGTATGGCGGCAACCGTCAAGGCTTCCTCGCCTTCTCGGAAATTCATCCCGATTATTACCAGATCCCCATCGCCGACCGGCAGGCGCTTCTGGCGGAACAGGAGGCCGAGGCCCGCCGTCGCCAGGAAGACGATATCGAGAGCTTCGAGATCGGCGCCAAGTCCGAAAGCGAGGAGGACGAAGAGGAAGATGCCAGCGAAGAGGTGACCGAGGACGAAGCCGCCCTGGTGCCTCTCGACGCCGCCAGCATCGAGCTGTCGCAGGAGACGGACGAGGCTCCGCGGGAAACCGCCGAAGAACCGGCCGAGCCCCATGACGAAGACGATCACGAAGATGTCTTCGTCAATCATGGCGGTGCGGCCGTCGAGAATGAGGATGAGGAATATCGCCTTCCCGCCAAGTCGGAAGCCGCCCAGGATGCGATCGCCGATTACGGCCATGATCCAGAGACCGCAGCGGCGGAAGCCGCCGAAGAAAATGAAGGCGAGATCGAGCCGGTGACCCCGGCCGAACCGTCTACCGACGCCGAAACCGCTGCCGCCCAGGCCATCGAAGAGAATGAAGGCGCCATCGAACCGGTCGAGGGCGAAACAACAGACGGCGAAACGGGCGGCGAAAAGAAACTTCAGATGCAGCGGCCGCCGCAGAAATGGATGCGCCGCCGGCATTATAAAATTCAAGAAGTCATCAAACGCCGCCAGATCATCTTGGTTCAGGTGGTCAAAGAGGAGCGCGGCAACAAAGGCGCGGCGCTCACCACCTATCTCTCGCTGGCCGGCCGCTATTGCGTTTTGATGCCCAACACACCGCGCGGCGGCGGCATCTCCCGCAAGATCACCAACGCCGCCGACCGCAAGCGCCTGAAGTCTGCCGCCCAAGGCCTGGAGCTGCCCGAGGGCATGGGGCTCATCATCCGCACCGCGGGCGAGAACCGCACCAAGCTCGAGATCCGGCGCGACTATGAATATCTGATAAGGCTGTGGGACACGATCCGCGAACGCACGCTCAACTCCAATGCGCCGGCTTGCGTCTATGAGGAAGGCGATCTGATCAAGCGCGCCATCCGCGACCTCTACAACAAGGACGTCAAGGATCTGGTGGTGGAAGGCGATGCCGGCTTCCGCAACGCCAAGGACTTCATGCGCATGCTGATGCCGGCGCAGGCCCGCAATGTGCACCAATACAAGGACACGGTGCCGCTGTTCCAGCGTCTGCATATCGAGCAGCAATTGGACGCAATGTTCTCTTCCACGGTGACGCTGCGTTCCGGCGGTTATATCGTGATCAATCAAACCGAGGCCTTGGTCGCCATCGACGTCAATTCCGGCCGCGCCACCCGCGAACATTCGATCGAAGAGACGGCGCGCAAGACCAATCTGGAAGCCGCCGACGAGATCGGGCGCCAGCTCCGCCTGCGCGACCTGGCGGGCCTGATCGTGATCGATTTCATCGACATGGAGGACGGGCGCAACGACCGCGAAGTCGAGAAGCGCTTACGCGACGCTGTCAAGAATGACCGTGCCCGCGTTCAGATCGGCAAGATCAGCCAGTTCGGTTTGCTGGAAATGTCGCGCCAACGCCTCAGGGCCGGCGTGGTCGCCTCCTCCACCGTGCTCTGCCCGCATTGCGGTGGTGCGGGCATCGTCCGTTCCGTCGAGTCCACGGCGCTGAGGGTGCTGCGCGCCCTGGAAGAGGAAGGCGAGAAGAGCCGCGCCAGCGCAGTGACCGTGAAGGTCGCCAATGACGTGGCGATTTACACCCTGAATCAGAAGCGCCGCGAGCTCGCGCGCATCGAAGCCGAATATGGCATGGACGTTTCCTTCGAACCCAAAGAAGGTTTGATGGCGGGTCATTTCGAGCTTGACCGCACCCGCACCCGCGATCCGGAAGACCGGCCGCGCAGCCAAGCGGTGTCCATCGAAGCGGGCTTCGTGCCCTCCGACGACCCCGAAGACAATGCCGTTATCGAGGAAGAGGAAGACGAAATCGAAGAGACGGATGACGCGGCAGCGGAATCCGATAGCGAGGCGGCAGAAGCACCGCAGCAAGCGCGCGACGGCGAAGGCGGCCGCGGCCGCAAGCGTCGCCGGCGTGGCGGTCGCGGCCGCAATCGCGACCGGGGCCCGCGGCCGGAAGGCGCCGACACTGGCGCGCAGCCCCAGGGCGAACCCCAGAGCGTCGAAACCGAGCTTGCTAGTGATGATGGCGAGAGCGGCGCGGTCGTCTCGCAGGACCAGGAGCCGGGGACCCAACCGAACAATGGCCAACCGAATAATGGTCAGCCGGGTGAAGGTGGACGCCGCAGACGCCGCCGGCGCGGCCGCCGCGGCGGCCGCAACAGGGACGATCGCAGCCCGGACAATCACGAGCCGCGCCAATCGGATCGGCCGGCCTATGCAGCCGAGGCCGACCGCTTCGGCGCGCCGGATGAAATCGACACCACGCCGGCGCCGGTACCATCCGGCACGGCGCACGCGCCGGGCGCGCCCTCCGCTCCGGTATGGTCGTTGCAGGACGACATTCCCGACACCACGCCGAAGGAAGATGCGTCCAAGCCCAAGAAAAAAGGGTGGTGGCAGCGAGCCTTTTCGAGCGAGTAAGATCGCCGGCCGCCTGGCCTGCCACTTACGTCTTTTCGCGCATCTCCATGCCGTCGAGACGCTGCACCCAATCGAGCGCGGAGCGGCACCAGATCTGTCGCACGGGTTTCAGTTGCGCCCGTTCCGCGATCGGACCGGTGCGCAGATTGAAGCTTTGGGGATGGTTCACGTCCGAGGCATAAATCGGCGTGCCGCAAGTGGCGCAGAACGCTTGCGCCCGCGCATTGCCGCTTTCGGCCGTCTTCACATAGATCTTGGGCACGCCGTTGAGAATCCGGAAATCGGCGGCTTTCGCCGGCACACTGACACGATAGGCGGTGCCGGTCAGGATCTGACAATCACTGCAATGGCAGATGCTCACCTGGCCGGGGTCGATCTCGGCCTCGTAAGTCAGTTCGCCGCAATGGCATCTTCCGTGAATCTTCATGACATCACTGGTCCGTGGCGGCGCCAAGTCCGTGACCACCAGGGTCGGACAGCGCCACGCAGGCATTCTGGCAAGCAATCGCGTTCACCGTCACCATCGGGGCCGCGCCGGTCGAGCGCAGATCGCCGGGCCGCCCCAGCTCGCGGCCTGACGCCAGCTTGAGAAGCGCATAGATGATCGCGGCGGTGCCGTTGGGACCGCCCGCGCCCACGCCCGCCAGCACGACGCGGCCATTGCCGTCGCGAGCGATCAGAGGCGTCAGGAACGCGCCGGCGATGCCCGAAGGCGCCGACGGCGCGTTGGCCAGAAGCACGCCGGAGGTTCCCGCACTGTGCGACGCGCCGAATGCCCCGTTCATCGTCACGGCGCAGGTGACGGCTTGTCCGTTCTTGTCCATCGCGGCGAAGCCGGTGCCGCCAAGATCAGGCGGCAAGGCGGTGATGCCGAAACTCGCCAGGCTTTGGCGCACGCCTGCCACCACCGCGCCTTCCGGATCGCCGCCCCCCGCCGCATTGGCAAACAGGGATTGGGCGAAGGCGCCCGCCCCGGTCGCGGCGTTGGGCATGGCAACGGCGTAACCGCCCTGCGTCACGGTTCGCGGCGCGGTGACGGTGGTGCGATAATCGGAGAGATCGGCGGCGGAAATGGCGCCGCCTTGCGAAGCGGAATAACGCACGATCTGGTCCGCGACCATGCCGGCATAGAATCCATCCGCGCCGGAAAGACGGATCGCCCCCAGGGTCTGGGAAAGCGCGTCATTGGTGACCACCGCGCCTTCCGGCTTGGGACTGCCATTCTCGCCCAGAAACTCGGCCGCCAAGGACGCATCCAGGCGCACCGAATTCTGTGCGTCGGCAAGACGGGCCGACAAGGCGTGACTGATGGGAAAGCCGGCCGCGGCATAGGCCTCGCCGCCCGAGACCACGCGCTGCCAGGGAAGCGTGCCGAATGCCGCTTGCAGATCATAGAAGCCGCGCACAGCGCCGGGCACCGCATAGGCGCCGCCGGCACGGGCCGCGCGTGGCAGGAAATCGAATTCGCGGACGCCTTTCGCCGGGTCCGCGACGATGCAGATACCGCCGCTGCCCAATCCTGCCGCCACCGGATAGGTCGCGGTCATGGCGAAGAACATCGCTGCGGCGGCGTCGGCGGCGCTGCCGCCTTGATTCAGAATCGCGGCGCCGGTCTTGACCGCGAAGGGCTCATCGCCCACCGCCAGCCCGGAGGATTGGGACGAGACAGAGCCGCCCAATCCCAATGTCGAATTGACCGAGTTGCCGATATTCGAGCCCAGCGAACAACTGGTCAAAAGAACGGCCAAGGGCACGGCAAGAAAAGGCTGGGCGCGCGAAGCAGGCATGACAAACCCGTAATCCGAAAATCAGGCGAAGTGGGGTTATGCCGGAACGGGACGCGGGGGGCAACGCGCAAGGATTTGACCTTGCCCGCGCCTCCTCCTAGTTTCGGCGTGAACGGGGGTTCATGGAGGCTGTGATCGTGCCGCGTTTTGACCCTGTTCCCCGGCCCCCGCTTGCTGGGCGCAAGGGGCGCCGCCTGGCCTTTGTGGCGAGATTGGCGCTTTCCGCCGCTCTCTTCTTCGCCGCGCCGGGCGCCGCGCCCGCGCTCGCCCAAGGCATTTCGCTTCTGCGCGACACCGAAACCGAAGACATGCTGAAAAGCTATGAGGCGCCGCTGGCTAAGGCGGCCGGCCTACAGCCCGGCGATGTGCACATGTATCTGGTGGGCGATCCGGAAGTGAACGCTTTCGCTGCCGAAGGCCAGAACATCTTCGTGATGAGCGGCATCATCCTGGATTGCAAATCGGCCAACGAGTTGATCGGCGTCTTGGCGCACGAGACCGGCCATATCGCGGCCGGTCACATCTCGCGCACCGGCGTGGGCATGGAACATGCGATGATCCCCATGCTGCTTTCCATGGTGTTGGGTGCCGCCGCCATGGCGCTGGGCGCGGGCGATGCCGGCATCGCCATCATGGGCGCGGGCGCGGCGATGGCGCAGGCGCAGATGGCGGCCTTTACCCGCGTGCAGGAATCCACCGCCGACCAGATCGCGCTCAAGCTTCTCGCCGCCACGCATCAATCGCCGATGGGCCTTTACCAGACCTTCCAACGTTTCGCCATCGAACAGGCCCAGAGCGCCTACAAGATCGACAAATATGCCGTGGACCACCCCATCGGTCAGGAGCGTCTTGGCGACATCGAGACCGGCGTGAATGCTTCGCCCTGGCGCGATGTGAAGGACCCGCCGCAAGTCACGCACACTTACGAGATGGTGCAGGCGAAGCTGGCCGGTTTCACCCTGCCCGTCTCGCAGGCGCTGGACCGCTATCCCGAGAGCTACAGTTCCGAGCCCGCGCGCTGTGCCCGCGCCATGGCCTATCTGCGCAAGCCCGATCTGCAGAAGGCACTCTCCACCACCAACAGCTTGATCCAGGACGAGCCCAAAAATCCCTTCTTCTATGAAGTGCTGGGGCAGATCTACGTCAGCATGGCCAAACCGATGCAGGCCATTCCCGCCTATCAGAAGGCGGTGGATTTGAGGCCCAATGCGCCGCAATTGCGGCTGGGACTGGCAGTGGCCCAACTCGCCACGGAAGACGCGCGGCTCGCCAACGCGGCTTTGCAAAATCTTAAGGCCGCCTCGTTGATAGAAAATGACGATGTCTTCACCTGGTATGAAACCGCCCAGGCCTACAGCATGCTGAAGAATGAACCGATGGCAAACCTGGCCACCGCCGAGGCTTATTACAGCGCCGGTGCGGTTAGGCAGGCGGGAATCTTCGCGATTCGGGCCCGGCGCGGTCTGGACCAGGGCGGCGCCGACTGGCAGCGCGCCAATGACATTGTCGGCATCGCCTCGACGCCGCAGCGATAGGAACGGACAGCATGCGCAATTGGATCAGTGCGGTTGCCGGTGCGCTGGGGGGCGCGCTCCTGGCGGTGGTGGTGATCTTCGCCGCCGCGCGCCAAGGCTGGCTTCCAGGCGCCGGCGGGCCGGTCAATATCCGCGGCTATCTTCTGAGCCATCCCGAGATTCTGTCGGAAATGACCGATCGCCTGCAGATGCTGCAAGAGGCGCAGGACAAGGCAAAGGCCGCTGTTGCCATGAAGAAGATCGGCATGGAGGCCTTCTTCGATCCGCGTATCGCTTTCGTCACCGGTTCGGCCGACGCCAAGAAAAGCGTGGTCGAATTCTACGATTACAATTGCCCTTATTGCCGCCTGTCCCTGCCGGCGATCGAGAAATATTACCAACGGCACAAGGCCGACACGCGTTTCTCCTTCATCGAATTCCCCATCAAGGGACCAGACTCCATCGTGGCAGCGCGTGTGGCGCTGGCGGCGCGGCTGCAGCCCGACAAATATCTCGCGCTACATTTCGCGCTGATGAGCGAAACCGATCTGGTCACGGAAACGATGATCTATGCCGCCGCCGAGAAGGCAGGGCTCGACATGACCAAGCTCAAATCCGACATGCAGAAGCCGGAAATCGACGCCGCCATCGCCGCCAGCAAGGCGCTGGCCGCGCGCGCCGGCATCGACGGTACGCCCACTTTCATCATCAATGGCGTGATGCATCCGGGTGCGGTGGACGACGACACGCTGAAGAGCTTGGCCGAAAGCTGATTAGCGTTCCTTGCCGGCTGCCACGGCTTGGTTGACCTTGTCGCGGATCGCATTCATGTCGGTCTGCGCGTTGTCGACATAGGCATTCATGCAGGCGGCATAGGCGGCAAGCGCCGCATTGTAAGCTGCCACCCTTTCGTTATAGCCCTTCACGTCGCGCGTTCCGGTGTTGAAGGTCAAGCCGCCACCCGCCTGCACCACTTTTGGCGCATCATGCGCCATCGCCGGCTTTTCGCCCGGCTTGGCGCAATTGGGCGCAGGATAATCGGACAGCGCGGGAAAATTGGTGCCGGCGAGCGCCGCGCCCGGTTGCGTCAACAGCAGAACCAGGAAAACGACGCGCTTCATATCAAGCCGGTCAGCGGACTGGAGGGATCGGCATAGGCCTTTTTGGGCATGCGTCCCGCCAGCCAGGCTTCCCGCCCCGCTTCCACCGCCAGCTTCATGGCGCGCGCCATCTTCACCGGATCACGTGCATGCGCGATGCCGGTGTTGGAGATGACCGCGTCACAGCCCAGCTCCATGGCGATGGCGGCGTCCGAAGCCGTGCCGATGCCCGCATCCACGATCACCGGCACTTTGGCGTCCTCGATGATCATGCGAATATTGACCGTGCTCTGAATGCCCATGCCGGAGCCGATGGGCGAGGCCAACGGCATGATCGCGACCGCGCCCAATTCTTCCAGGCGTTTGGCCATCAAGGGATCGTCGCTGCAATAGACCATCACCTGAAAGCCATCCTTGGTCAGCATTTCGGTGGCGCGCAGAGTCTCCAGCATATCGGGATAAAGCAGCTTTTTTTCGCCCAGCACTTCCAGCTTGACCAGATTCCAGCCGCCGGCTTCGCGTGCCAGGCGCAAGGTGCGCACCGCATCTTCGCCGGTGAAGCAGCCGGCGGTGTTGGGTAGATAAGTGAATTTCTTGGGATCGATGAAATCGATCAGGCGCGGCTGATTGGGATCGGTAAGATTGACCCGCCTTACCGCCACCGTGACGATCTCCGCGCCGCTCGCCATGAGCGCGCGTGCATTGTCTTCGTAATTCTTATACTTGCCCGTGCCGACGATCAGGCGAGAGGTATAGGTCTTGCCCGCGATGGTCAGCGGCTTGTCTTCGCGCGGTACTTCTACCGGAGCATTGCCGCCGCCGATGAAATGCACGATCTCAAAGCGGTCGCCGTCCGCCACCGCGACCTGGTCATAAGTCGAGCGTGGCACGATCTCGAGATTGCGCTCGACCGCGATCTTGGCGGGATCGAGCCCCAGCGACAGAAGCATGGACCGCACCGTCAACCCGGCTGTAAGCGGCCGGGCCTCGCCGTTCAAGGTCACTGTCAGATTTGCCGTCATAGGGTCTCAACTCTTAAAGGGTTTCCGTTCCCCACCGCAGCGATTATAAGGCGGAAACCGGCGGCGGCGGCGAAAACGCGATGGCAAAAAAAACAAGTAAATCCAATCCCTTACCAATATATATCGTGAACGGCCCGAATCTCAACCTTCTGGGCACGCGCGAGCCGGAAATTTATGGCCGCGCCACCTTGGGTGAAATCGAGAAGCTGTGCGCCGCCCGGGCCGCGACCCATGGCTTCAGTATCGTCTTCCTCCAGAGCAACAAAGAGGGCGAACTGGTGGAATTTCTGCAGGAGGCGCGTGTCGCGGCTTGCGGCGTGCTGCTCAACGCGGCGGGCTACACACATACGTCAGTCGCCATCCTGGACGCGATGCAGATGCTCAAATGCCCGGTGATCGAAGTTCATCTCTCCAATCCTGCCCGGCGCGAGGATTTCCGCCACCTCTCCTATGTCGCCAAGGGCGCCACCGGCAGCATCACGGGGCTGGGCGCAAACTCCTATCTGCTGGCGATCGATGCCGTGGCGGCCCTGGCGCCCAAAGGAAAAAAGAAATGAGTGACAAGAGTGATTTGAAAACGCGCCTGTCGGGCAACAAGCCAGGCATCGACGCGGAAGCGATCCGCGCGCTGTCGGATCTTCTGGCGGAGACCGGCCTGACCGAGATCGAGGTCGAGCAAAATGGCGCGCGCATCCGCGTGGCCCGCGCCGGGGCCATCGCGGCGCTTGCCTCGCATCCGGTCGCCGCTCCGCCTGTCGCACCGCAAGCTGCGACGCTTGCACCGGCTGCTGGACCGCAGGCCGGCGCCGTCACCTCACCCATGGTCGGCACGGTCTATACCGCGCCCGAACCTGGCAGGCCGCCTTTCGTCAAAGTGGGTCAAGAGATCAAGGAAGGCGAGACGCTCTTCATCGTCGAAGCGATGAAGACCATGAATCCCATCCCCGCGCCGCGCGGCGGCACCGTGAAGGAGATCTGCGTCGAAAACGGCACACCAGTCGAATTCGGCCAGACGCTGCTGATCCTCGGTTAGGGCATGTTCGATAAAATTCTCATCGCCAATCGCGGCGAAATCGCGCTTCGCGTCATCCGCGCCTGCAAGGAGATGGGCATCGCCACGGTGGCGGTCCATTCCACCGCCGATTCTGATGCGATGCATGTGCGCTTGGCGGATGAAAGCGTCTGTCTTGGCCCGCCGCCCGCCGCGCAATCCTATCTCAACGTGCCCGCCATCATCGCCGCTTGCGAGATCACCGGCGCCGAAGCGATTCATCCCGGTTATGGCTTCCTGTCGGAGAACGCCAAATTCGCCGACATCGTGAAGGAGCATGGCATCACCTTCATCGGCCCCACGCCCGAGCATATCCGCATGATGGGCGACAAGATCACGGCCAAGCAGACCGTGAAGGCCTTGGGCATTCCCACCGTGCCAGGATCGGACGGCGAAGTGACGGATGCGGACGCGTCAAGACTTGCGGACGAGATCGGTTATCCCGTGCTGATCAAGGCCACCGCCGGCGGCGGCGGACGCGGTATGAAAGTGGCGAAGAATGCAGGCGAGCTCTCTTTCGCGCTTTCCACCGCCCGCGCCGAAGCCCAGGCCGCATTCGGCAACGACACCGTCTATATGGAAAAATATCTGGGCAAGCCGCGCCATATCGAAGTGCAGATTCTGGCGGACAGTCATGGCAAGGTCGTGCATCTGGGCGAGCGCGACTGTTCGCTGCAGCGCCGGCACCAGAAAGTCTGGGAAGAAGCCGGCAGTCCGGCGCTCAACGCCAAAGAGCGCGACGAGATCGGCGGCATCGTCACCCGCGCCCTGACCAAGCTTGGCTATCTCGGCGCCGGCACCATCGAATTTCTGTATGAGGACGGCCGCTTCTATTTCATCGAGATGAATACCCGGCTCCAGGTCGAGCATCCGGTGACGGAAGCGATCACCGGCATCGACATTGTGCGCGAGCAGATCAGGGTTGCCGCCGGCAGTCCCCTCTCCTTCGATCAGAAGGATATCGTCTTCGAAGGCCATGCCATCGAATGCCGCATCAATGCGGAAAATCCTTTCACCTTCCGTCCATCGCCGGGTCAGATCACCCAATTCCACACGCCCGGCGGGCTGGGCGTGCGCTTTGATTCCGCCATCTATGCCGGCTATCGCATTCCGCCCTATTATGACAGCCTGGCCGGCAAGCTGATCGTTCACGCCCGCAACCGCAACGAGTGTCTCTTGAGGTTACGCCGTGCGCTGGATGAATTGGTGGTGGAAGGTATCGAGACCACCATTCCGCTTTTCCAGAAACTGGTTCGCGAGCCCGACATCATCAACGGCGACTATTCGATTCACTGGCTGGAAAAATATCTGTCGCGCCTGGGGCATTAATTCCCGGGTCCGCGCCGTACACGCGCCCTGACGTTGCCGCTAGGACGCTTACGGCGGGCTGGAGAAATATCTGTCGAGCCTAGGGCATTAGAACAGTGACCGCGCTGTAGCATTTCGCACCGGCACACAAGTCACGCCCTGTTGCCGGAATCCGATTTGCCTTTATGCTGACCTTTCAACAATTCGGGGGTCACGCATGAGTTTTCTGGATTCTTACGCACCACAGATAAAATCCGCCCTGCGCATCATGGCAGGACTTCTATTCTTCAGTGTCGGCCTTGCCAAAATCGCGCATTTTCCCCTGGTACCCATGTTCGCCGACGCCAAACCTTTTGTGGGGCTCGAAGGCTGGGCGGGCATGATCGAGCTAGTGGGCGGCGCGCTGGTCGTACTGGGTTTCTTCAGCCGATATGCCGCTTTCATCTGCTCGGGTGAGATGGCGATCGCTTACTTTCTTGGCCATTGGGCGATTGTTACCCCCAGCCCGCATAGCTTCTACCCCGTGATCAATGGCGGCTCGACCGCGATCCTCTACAGTTTCGTATTCTTGTATTTTGCAGCCTCAGGCCCGGGTATCTGGGCTTTAAATCAAAAATAGAACTGCATCTCAGCGCACACCGGCTTTCCTCCCCGTGAGGCCGATCAGCAAAAGCTCCGGTGGAGCTTTTGCTGGCCGAACGCGACGCGGTTGGTGGGGGAAGATGTCTGCTAGGCCGCCTGCGGCCGTGGCAGATAGATGGGGGTATTAAACAACCAGCATGATTGCGCTAAAATAGCGCAATCATGCACGCGCCGTTGCTGACGCCCGAGATTCTGCTGCGCGCCTATGCCGAGGGCCTGTTCCCGATGGCGGAACGCCGCGACGACCCAGCGCTTTATTGGGTGTCGCCGGAACGGCGCGGTCTTATCCCGCTCGGCAATTTTCATATTCCCCGCCGGCTGGCCCGCACCGTGAAAAGCGGACGGTTCCAGGTCACGAGTGACAAGGCCTTTGAACAGGTGATGCTGAATTGCGCCGAGCCCGCTGCCGGGCGCGAGCAGACCTGGATCAATGACGAGATTCTACGCCTCTACAAGGCGCTTCGCGCCAGCGGCCACGCCCATTCGGTGGAATGCTGGCGCGATGGAGTGCTTGCGGGCGGGCTTTATGGCGTGGCGTTGGGCGGCGCGTTCTTCGGCGAAAGCATGTTCAGCCGCATGCGCGATGCCTCCAAGGTGGCGCTGGTGCATCTGGTGGCAGGTCTCAACCGGGGTGGCTTTGTGCTGCTCGACACGCAATTTCTCACGCAGCATTTGGCGAACTTCGGAGCTTACGAGATTCCGCGCGCGGACTATCTGATCCTGTTGCATGAGGCGATCGCGCGAACCGCCCTCTGGCCGGGCTTCTAGCCTTCAATGGTCGCGCGGCCCCGGGCGCGGACGCGCCCACTAATCTAATGGCGCCTCCGGCGCCGCTCGCAAAACCGCTTCACACTTTTCCTGGCCGACGCTCTTTATTTTTGGTCGCGCGGCCGAACGCAAAACCGCTCCTCGCTACGCTCGTCCCACTTTTGCTGGCCGACGCTCCCTACCGTCCAGCCTCTTCCGGCAGGGCTTCCACGCCTTCTTTGTCCGTGGCGTCGGGCGAGCCAACTTTCGTGGGCGCCGCCGAACTCATCGCCGCCACCGGTGTGTTGGGCGCGCCATTGGAGCAATTGATCACCCACACATCATACAGCGGATGTTGCATGCCATTGAGGCCCGGACTGGAAGCATACATCCAACCGGAGAAGATCCGCTTGGCGCCCTGGTCCGGACGATGATCTTCGATCTGCAGGAACGCCGAAGTCTCCGGCGTCTCGCTGGCGGGGGTCGAATAGCAATAGCGCGCCGTGATGGTCAGCGTCGCGAAATGCACTTCCTTGCCGATCGGCGCGGATATGTCAGTGGGTCGGCCCGTGATCTTATCCAGTCCCCGCAGCATCAACACGGTGCCGGCCGCATTGGTCAGCGGCTGCGGCGGCTGATCTGGCGCCGCTGATGGGTCTGCGGCCACGGGCGCCGCGGGCGGCTTCGCTTGTGCGGATGGCTTCGCCGGGGCGGGCGCCATCGGCACGGACGCAGTCTGCGCCAAAGCCGCCATCAAGCCGCCGGCGGCGATGAGACCCGCACCAGCGATCAGAAAAAGGCGAAGCGGCTTGCTCATGGTCCAGGCGGCAAAGATTGGGGCTTGGGTTGCTGCGGCTGCGGCTGTTGCGGCGGCTTGGCCTGCCCTTGATTGTTGTTGCCCCCGCTGCCGATGAAACGTCCCACCAGGCCCATCAGATCGACCGAGCCCTGGCTGTTCTGGATCATGCCGCCAGGCGCCAGCATCTTGTCGTCGCCGCCTGGCGTGAGAGAAATATAGGAACTGCCGAGCAATCCCGACGACGTCACCATCAGCGAGGAGTCGACTGGAATCTTGATATCGTCACGGATATTCATATGCACCGTGACGAGGTAATTTTTGGGGTCCAGCGTCAGATCCGAGATCGAGCCGATCTTGATGCCCGACAGCCGGACATCGGTACCGATGCCGATCCCGTCCACCCGCGGCAAGCGCGCCTGGATCTCATAACCCGACAGGCTGCCCGAACCGGTGCGCATATAGGCGAAAATGACAAACAGCACCGCGACCGCGACCACGACCGCGCCGATGATGGTCTCGGCGACATTGTTTTCCCGCATGCGCGCTATTCCGGCGTCCATGCCTGATAATCTCCCGTGGCGCGCGGCCGCTGGCCGCTCCGCTGCAACGATCCCTGCGGGCGCCAGGCCAGATCCGTGCCGGTCAGATTGGGTAGATGCGGTGCTTCCCAGGCATTGGCCTTGAGCGGCGCCTTGGTCGGCGGCTCGGCGAAGGTGTGATGCAGCCAGCCATGCCAATCGGGCGGCACCCGGCTGGCCTCGACGGTACCGTTATAGATCACCCAGCGGCGCGAGCCGTCCCGGTTCTGATAGTAGCGGTTGCCGAACTCGTCCTCGCCCACAGCGGCGCCTTGCGTCCAGGTCGTCCAGAGCGTCCCGAAGGTGGCGGAGTTCCACCAGGAAAAGATCATCTTCACAAAGGGCATGGCGGTTCCGAAGCAGTCGCGGATTCGCGGGACTATAGGGTTCGGCCCCCTCCCCGCCAACTGCGCCTCCCGTCGCGGCATCCGCAGGGCCGACTCGGATATCCACAAAGCGCCCCAAGCCCTCCAAGACGCTGTGATGAAAAGCGTGCGAAAAATATTTTTGCGGCCAATTCTCCCCTTCGCTTGACTCGCGGCTTTTTGGGCCATTTTCACGACCACAAGATCTGGTGGGTAAGACTTCGTTTACCACTTACCGCTTGCGGCTCGCCCCTGCCCGTGACCATAATTTGGGCCAGTCACCTCTTGTGACCACCAAATCTGGCGGGATCGAACCTCCCCAGCCGCCCGGGTGCGAAAATCCCGGCGGACGGGAAACTGTCCCCGGAAGGGTGCCGCAGGGGGCGCTGGGGCCGGAAAATTCCATCGTTTCGAGGTATCACCATGCGCATCCGCCGCCATTTCACGGCCGAAGGCCGCTCCCCTTACGAAGGCATCGCTTTCCGCTCGGCTGCCAGCGAGATCCGCAACCCGGACGGTTCCATCGTCTTCGCTCAGGACGGCATCGAAGTGCCGGAGAGCTGGAGCCAGGTTGCCTGCGACGTGCTGGCCCAGAAATATTTCCGCAAAGCTGGCGTGCCCAAGCAGCTGAAGCAGGTGGCCGAAGAAGGCCTGCCCAGTTTCCTTTGGCGCAAACAGGGCGTGGGACCGGAGACCACAGGCGAGCATTCCGCCAAGCAAGTGTTCGACCGGCTGGCCGGCACTTGGACCTATTGGGGCTGGAAGGGCGGCTATTTCGACGGCGAGGCCGATGCGCGCGCCTTCCATGACGAGCTTTGCCACATGCTGGCGACGCAGAAGGCGGCGCCCAACTCGCCGCAATGGTTCAACACCGGCTTGCACTGGGCCTATGGCATCGATGGGCCCAGCCAAGGGCATTATTATGTCGATCACAAGAGCGGACGGCTGACCAAGTCCAACTCGGCTTACGAACATCCCCAACCGCATGCCTGCTTCATCCAGAGCGTCAAGGACGATCTGGTCAATGAAGGCGGCATCATGGACCTTTGGACCCGGGAAGCGCGCCTGTTCAAATATGGCTCGGGCACGGGCACCAATTTCTCCACCTTGCGCGGCGCCGACGAAAAACTGTCGGGCGGTGGCAAATCCTCCGGCCTGATGAGCTTCCTCAAGATCGGCGACCGTGCCGCCGGCGCTATCAAGTCGGGCGGCACCACGAGGCGGGCCGCCAAGATGGTGATCGTGGATGTCGATCACCCCGACATTGAGGATTTCATCGACTGGAAAGTGATCGAGGAACAGAAGGTCGCCTCTCTCGTCACCGGTTCCAAGCTCGCCGCCAAGCATCTCAAGGCGGTGATGAAGGCCTGCGTCAATTGCGAAGGTTCGGGCAATGACTGCTTCGACCCGCAAAAGAACCCGGCGCTGCGCCGCGAGATCCGCGCCGCCCGCGCCGCCATGATCCCGGACAATTATATCGAGCGGGTGGTGAGCTTCGCCCGCCAAGGATTTAAAGACATCACCTTCCCCACCTACGACACCGACTGGGATTCCGATGCCTATACCTCCGTGTCGGGCCAGAATTCCAACAATAGCGTGCGGGTGACGGACGATTTCCTGAAGGCGGTGTTGGAAGACGATGACTGGCACCTCACTTATCGGGGCAGCGGCAAGATTGCCAAGACCGTGCGCGCCCGCGATTTGTGGGACAAGGTGTCTTACGCCGCTTGGGCCTGTGCCGACCCCGGCGTCCAGTTCCATACTTCGATCAATGACTGGCACACCTGCCCGGCCGGCGGGGAGATCCGCGCGTCCAATCCGTGCAGCGAATATATGTTCCTGGACGACACCGCCTGCAATCTGGCGTCGCTCAACCTCATGCAATTCCGAAAAGTCGAAAACGGCGTCAAGATTTTCGACGTGCCAGCGTTCGAGCATGCGGTCCGGCTTTGGACCATGGTACTGGAAATCTCGGTGATGATGGCGCAATTCCCGTCCCGGGAGATCGCGCAACTCTCCTACGACTATCGCACCCTGGGTCTGGGCTTCGCCAATATCGGCGGCCTTCTGATGTCAGCGGGCCTCGCCTATGACAGCCGCGAGGGGCGCGCCATCGCCGGCGCCATATCCGCCGTGATGACCGGCGTCTCCTATGCGGCCAGTGCGGAAATGGCCGGCGAGCTAGGACCCTTTCCGGAATATGCCGCCAACCGGGACGCCATGCTGCGGGTCATCCGCAACCATGCCCGCGCCGCGCATGGTGAGGCCGGCGGCTATGAGCGATTGGCGATCGCGCCGGTGCCGCTGGATCTCGCCGCCGTCGCGCAAAAGGATCTGGCGGTGGCCGCCGGGCGCGCTTGGGACGACGCCCTGGCGATGGGCAAGGAATTCGGCTTCCGCAACGCCCAGGCCAGCGTGATCGCGCCGACCGGCACCATCGGCCTGGTGATGGATTGCGACACCACCGGCGTCGAGCCGGACTTCGCCCTGGTGAAATTCAAGACCCTGGCCGGCGGCGGATATTTCAAGATCATCAACCGCTGCGTCCCCGAAGCGCTGGCGAGCCTGGGCTATAGCGACAGCGAAGCCGACGCCATCGTGGCCTATGCCGTGGGTTACGGTTCGCTGGAAAGCTTCACCGGCCGGCTCAATCTCGATGCCTTGCGGGCCAAGGGTTTCGGCGAGGACGAGATCGGCGAGATCGAAGGCGCGCTGGAATCGGCCTTCGATATCCGCTTCGTGTTCAACAAATGGACCTTGGGCGAAACTTTCTGCCGCGAAATCCTGAAGTTCACGCCCGAAGAGATGGACGCCCCGGACTTCGACATGCTGAAGGGTTTGGGTTTCACCAAGCTCGATATCGAGGCGGCCAATCTCTATGTCTGTGGCGCCATGACTTTGGAAGGCGCGCCGCATCTGAAGCCCGAGCATCTGGCGGTGTTCGATTGCGCCAATCCCTGCGGGCGCGTGGGCAAGCGCGCGCTGTCGGTCGAGTCCCATATCCGCATGATGGCGGCGGTGCAGCCCTTCATCTCGGGCGCCATTTCCAAGACCATCAACATGCCCAACGCCGCATCGGTCAAGGAATGCGGCGACGCTTACATGCTGTCCTGGCGTCTGGGCCTGAAGGCCAATGCGCTCTATCGCGACGGCTCCAAGCTTTCCCAGCCGCTGAACTCGCAGATTCTGGGCGAGGACGACGACGAGCAGGAGGAGGTCGCCGAGCAGCTCTACGCTGATAAGCCCGCCGCGCTGCGCGCCGCGATCGCGACCGAGCGCATCGTGGAAAAGATCGTCGAGCGCGTCGTCTACATGAAGCAGCAGGACCGCGAGAAGCTCCCCAACCGGCGCAAGAGCTACACGCAGAAGGCAACCGTGGGCGGCCACAAGGTCTACCTGCACACGGGCGAGTA
>DATNGI010000035.1:0-15116 GCA_035605955.1 Rhizomicrobium sp. | reverse complement strand
CCCCGCGCACCTTGCGGCGCGCGGGGCTCCGTCAATTGCCGCTAGTCGGCGTAGCAGGCGCCGCGGCCGCGCTTTTGATCTCGACGGCGCGCAGTTTATCGAAGAACTGACTGATGTTGGTGCGGATGGAACCTTCATTGGCGAGCCGCAAACGCTCGACCCCCACAAACGCATCCGAGACTTTCGCGGTATAGGGCGCATCGACCGTGGCCAGCACGACCGGCTGGCCGGACTGGTCATAGACCTTGTAATTGACGTGCGAGGTCACGGTCATGTTGAAACCTGCGAAAGGCTGCGACAGGCCCAGAAGGTTGACATCGACAGGAAAGCTGCAACCCGGGCTCGTGCCCAAGCCGGCGCCATTCAGCGAAGACGTCAACGCGGCCTGGAAGCCTTGATTGTCCACCTTGGAAGCCCAAAGCGGATTGGTCTTTTCGCCGCCGGTCACGGTGCGCACGCACATGGCGTGCTGCAGCGCCTGGGGGAACGGCTTGTCGGTTTGCGTCGGCGCCACAATCATGGCTTCCGGCTTCGCCCCGGTGGCGCATGCCGCCAGCCCCATCAAAGCCGCGCTGACCACCGCAGCACGGCCACCATTTCTTGAGATCGTCTTCACGGCATTCACCCCCTGTTTCATAACTTGCACCCTTTTTGCTTCGACAAATTCCTCAAGCGCTCGTCCCGATCGATCAGGGCGCGCGCCTTGATCTGCTCTTCATTGGAAAGGTCGGTGGAAAGAACCAGCAACAGGCCCAGGCCGGGAATGACGCCGCCCACATTCTTGGCGGTGTTGGCCTGTTCGGCCCGCTTGTCCTGCTTGATGAAGACCGATGCCGCTTTCTCATTGTCCGCGATCTCGCGGTCGAGCGCGGTGCAGTCCAAGGCCTCGTCACCGGGCTGCGCCATCTGCACCGGCACGACAGTCTTTGCGGCACAACCGCAAAGCCACGCGCAGGCGAGCAAAACCGTTCCAGCAATGTATGACTTCACGTCCGGCCCCACACCCGAGCGGCAAAATGGACGCAACGTCCGCTCCCCCTCTACAACCTAGGCGAGCCGCGAAAAAAAGAAAAGTAGGGCCATTTCCCTATTGCGCCCCCGGGCAAAGAAAAACCCCGCGCGGCTTTCGCGCGCGGGGCCCTCTTTCAAACCTCCTCATGCTGAGCTTGTCGAAGCATGAGCCTGTCGAGCACGAGGGGCGATTGACTGCTAATCGGGATAACGATCATCCCGGTCGTAATCGCGCCGGTCATAATCGCGGTCGCGATAATGCTCGCGCTCATATTGCTGGCGATCTTCATAGGCCTCGCGGCGGCAGTCCTCGCGATTGTTGGAACGGCCGATGCTGTTACCGATCACGCCGCCGGCCACACCGCCCACCACCGCGCCGACCACGCTATGGGAGGCAAGACCGCCCACCACCGCGCCCGAGCCCGCGCCTAGCGCCGTCTCGGTGCCGGTGTCGCCGTTGCAGGCGGCATTCGCGGAAATGCTTGCCGAGGCCAGCATCGCGGCGGCGGCAGCCATGATTTTGAATTGGGTCATAACGAACCTCCTGACTTCCGTTTGAAAGCCGTCATAAGTGAAAACGTCCCGCACCGCCGCACTGTTCCGGCAACCATCTGGGCAACAATGGGGCGAGGGAACCAAAGCTCAACCGGCTTTTTTCTTGTCCCGGTTGGTGGTGGTCTCGGCCCGTTCATCATCCTTGATGTCGGGCATCACGCCTTTATCCAAGACATGCGCCACGAAATTCGCCACCCAGCGATCGAACACGGCCATGGCTTCCGTTTCTTTGACCATGTCGTCCGCCTGATCGTCGAGCACGCGCAGCGGCCGCTCTTGGTTCGGCGCAATCGGACTTTTCTCGTCCTTGGGCATGCAAAGCCAACGAGCGGCGGCAAGCGAAGTTCCGTGTTCGCCACGGGACCGGAACTTACATAGTCACCGCACGTTCATGGCAGTCACCACGCCACATTCGCTCGGCGCGCAATTCCTCGGACAAAGACCGGAGGCACCATGAGCACGCTTCTTATCATCATCCTGCTTGTCATTCTTCTGGGCGGCGGCGGCTTCGGTTATAGGCGCTACGGCATGGGTGGGCTTGGCGGCGCGCTGGGTCTGGTCCTTGTGATCGTCCTCATTCTCTATCTTCTGGGCGCGCTAGTGCCGCGTTGAATTCACCCCTGCGGCTTACACAACCTCTCGGTTGCTACGTTCGTACGCTGCCGCTACTCACCCTCCCCTATCAGCGCGCTGCGCGCGCATAGGGGAGGCGGTTGAATTCACCCCTCCGGCCTACGCAGCTTAGTATTGCGCACCGGCTCTCGCAGATCGGCAGATTTTCGATTTTACTCAGTGGCAATTCTCTCAGGCTCGCCGCCATAGCAAATGCGACTGATTTGCATTAGCAAATCCTTTCTTCCACCGCGTTGGGATTCTATGTGCAGGCTCGCGCGCCGTGTACGGAACGGTGCGGGGTTAACAGCATTTATACATCCGGAGCGTCCTGAACCCGCATCGCGAGGTGTCCTATGCGCAGTCTTCGCCGCAGCCTTTTGCTCGCCTCCATGCTTGCGGCCGCACCGCTGACAATGATCGCAGCCCTGCCCGCCAGCGCGCAGGTTTCCGTCAGCATCGGCTTCGACTCTTTCCACAACGAACTCGCGCCTTACGGCGACTGGGTCTACAGCGACCGCTGGGGCGAAGTGTGGCGGCCTTTGTCGCAGGATCGCGACCGCGATTGGCGTCCCTATTGGGCGGGCCATTGGGTCGACACCGACGAATATGGCTGGACCTGGATTTCCGACGAAGGCTCGTGGGGCGACATTGCCTATCATTACGGCCGCTGGGTGTTCGATCCCGATGACGGCTGGCTGTGGATTCCCGGCTATGTCTGGTCGCCCGCCTGGGTGGTGTGGCGCAGCTCCGGCGAGAATGTCGGCTGGATGCCGATGCCGCCCGATGATCCGTTCCTGGGACGCGGCGGCATCTCCATCGGCGTAAGCTTCGGCGATTGGGGCGATATCGGCGGCTATTACGGCTATTCGCGCTGGTATGGCAGAGACTTTGACGATGCCCGTTTCGGCGCGCTTTGGACCTTCGTGCCCGGCGGGCGGCTGGCCGATCCATCCTTCCGCAACTTCGCGGTGCCCAGGACCCAGACCATCAACATCGTGCGCCAATCGACCAACATCACCAATTACACGGTGGTCAACAACACTATCATCAACCGCAGCGTGACCCCGAATGTGGTGCAGAGCGCGGGCGGGCGCGCGCCGCAGCCGGTACGCGCCAACACGGTGCTGCGCTCGACGCGCTTTATCGCGCCGGTCAATCAGGGCGAACAGATCCAGCAGCGCGCGCGCCAGGAACGGCCGCACGGCAACGGCCAGGTCAACAGCGCGCCGCCGCCCACCCAACAGCAAGTCCAGTCGCTCTCCACCCGCGCCATTCCGGTGCGCAACCAGACCAATGCCCCAAGCGCCACGCCGGGAGCGGCCCCGAACAATGCAGCGCCGGGATCAAACAATGGCAATCGCGGCGGCGGCAGTCACCTCTTCAATCGCAACACGGTCCAGCAATTCTCCGCCCGCCAACAAGGACAGCCAAACGCCGGGGCGGCGCCGCAGCCCAATGCGCAGGCTCCTGGCACACCGCAAGCCCAGCAGCCCAATGCATCGCCCGGCGGCAATGACAATAATCGCGGGCGGCCTGGCCGGGAAAATAATGGCCCGGAAAATCGAGGCGCCCAGCCCACGCCGAATGCAGCCGCCCCTGCTGGCGCCCCCAATCCAGCGGAGCGCAATCGCGAGCCGCAGGCGCAACCGAACGCGGCGCCCAACACGCCGCCGCAACGCAATCGCGCCTTGGAGCGGCAACCGGCGCAGGCGCCCGCGGCGTCACCCGCCACGCCACCGACACCGCCCGCCGAGCAACGCGGCCCGGATCGGGGACAAGATCGCGGACAAGATCGCAATTTCCAGCGCGGGCCGCAACCTTCCGAGCCTCGTCCGCAAGCCGTGCCCGAACGCGCGGCGCCGCCCCGGCCGGAGGTGCAAACGCCGCGCGAGCAAAGACCGCCCGCGATGGAGCAGCAACGGCCGCAGGCCATGCCCGAGCGCCAGATGCCTGAACGCCAGATGCCTGAACGTCAGGCTCCCGAGCGACCGATGCCTCAACGTCAGGCCGCGCCGGAACGACCCGCGCCGCAGCCGCAAGCACAACCGCAACGGCCGCCCGAAGCCGCGCGTCCCAATCCGCCGCCGGATCGCGGCGCCGATCGCAATCCGGACCGCGGCCAGCGGCGTGGCAATGACAATCCCAACAACGACAGGGACAGATAAGCGCCGCGGGGCGGCTCGCACATCCAGAGGTTGACCGTTTCTGGTTAAGACAAAAAGGCGCAACCGGCAGATGCGCGAACAACCGCGCAAGCATAAATAATCTCAATTAACTACGCCCGGCCCGTGACGGCGCCGCCCGCCTGTGCAATCGTTTGAACGTTCAAACGCTTTGCCTTGCGGGGGGCGAAGACATGCAAGGCAAACGATCGCGCGGAGAAATACCCCGCGCCGAATTTCCGGACGCCAGATCTCTGGGCATCCGGCATCTGGCGCGCGAATTGATCACCGAATATGGCGATCTGGCGGGCACGGTAGCGCTGCAAAAGGCCGAAGGGAGTTCGACCGAGGACGAAGCACGCCGGTGGCGCCAGGTGCTGGAGGCGGTAAGCAGCCTTCATCCGGGGCCGCAACGTTAAAGCCTAATACTTCTAAACCGGCGCGTCGCATGATCTACTGCCCCCAATGGGGCGCATCTTCATTTCGGGGTCGGCAGACGGACTTGGCCGCATGGCGGGAGAATGGCTGCTGGAACGCGGCCATCAAGTCACCTTCCATGTGCGCAGCAAGAAACGCGCCGACGAACTGAAGCGCAAAGTCGCGGGCGCGACCGATATCGTCACCGGCGATGTCTCTACTCTTGCCGCCATGCGCGACGTGGCCGATCAGGTGAACCGCATCGGCCGTCACGACGCGGTGATCCACAATGTCGCGATCGGTTATCGCGAACCGCACCGCGCCGAGACCGAAGACGGAATTCTGGAGATCTTCGCCGTCAACACCTTGGCGCCCTACCTGCTCACCGCCCTGATCGAAAAGCCCAAGCGCCTCGTCTTTCTTTCGTCCGGACTTCACAGCAGCGGCAATCCGGATGTGAGCGACCTGGAGTGGCGGCACCGGCATTG
This sequence comes from Rhizomicrobium sp., assembly GCA_035605955.1. Lineage (GTDB taxonomy): Bacteria > Pseudomonadota > Alphaproteobacteria > Micropepsales > Micropepsaceae > Rhizomicrobium. Next base: position 9,868 of record DATNGI010000035.1, on the reverse strand, counting down.
GAACGGCATGCAGGCTTATTCCGACACCAAGCTTCAAGATTGCTGGCTCGCCTTCGCCCTGGCCCGGCGTTGGCCCGATGTTTTATCGAACGCGCTGGAGCCTGGTTGGGTGGCGACCAGGATGGGCGGGTCCGGCGCGCCTGACGATCTTCAGAAAGGCGCAATCACCCAAGCCTGGTTGGCGGTCAGTGACGATGCCGCCGCCACCGTCTCGGGCGGCTATTTCTTCCATCAGAAACCCAAGGCCGTGAGCCCCAATGCGCGGCGCACCGATCTGCAGGACCGGCTGTTCGATGCCTGCCGCAAACTGTCCGGGGTGGCGATCGGTTAGCGTCCCGTCGGATTGGGAAAAATATATATCCCAATGTTGCGGCCCGACCGGACCGGCATCGGCGAAAGACCGCCTGAAATCCGCAGGATTGTCCTTAAGCGCGAGAACCGCTGCGTGCAGGCCTTGCCCGATTTGTCGAAAATTGCCGACAACCGCGTAACCCCTGCGCAAGCGCAAAGTCCTAGTTTCGAGACGCTTGGGGACGGGACTGGCCTGTTCCCGCAAGAGCTGAGCTGCGCATGGGCAAAGTGGGCATTTGGCGTCGCTTTCTGGGCGCGAAAAAGGGCAATGTCGCCATCCTGACGGCGCTTGGAGCGCCTCTGCTGATCGGCTTTTGCGGGCTGGGCGCCGATGCCGGCTACTGGTTCTATCGCCAGCGCGATATCCAAGGTGCGGCCGACATCGCGGCCTACAACGGTACGGTGGCGCTTTCCAACGGCGCCACTGCGGACGCCATCACGACCACTTCGACCGATGGCGCTTCCAGCAATGGCTGGACGCAAGCCAAGGGTACGATCACCGTCAACACGCCTCCCGCCTCCGGGCCCAACCAGAACAACCAATCGGTCGAGGTTCTCCTGACCGAGAATGAAGACCGCTTTTTCACCGCGCTGTTCGCCCAGGGCACCGTTCCCGTCAGCGTGCGCGCCGTCGCCACCTATCGTGCGACCCAGGCGGCCTGCATGGTGGGCCTCAACAAGAATAAGGCCATGACGGTGCAGTTCTGGGGCAACGCCTCGGCAGATTTCACGCAATGCAACATCGTCTCGGATTCCAGCGCCAGCAACGCCTTCGCCGTGGGCGGCGCCGCCAACGTCACCGCGCCCTGCGTGGATTCGGTGGGCGGCAGCTACGTCACCGCCACCTTGACGCTGACCTCCTGCAGCAGCGTCACCACCAAGGCCCATTTCGTCTATGATCCCTACGCCAATTTGGCCGTGCCGCCCGTCGCTCCCGGCTGCGCCAACGGAAACGGTTCCGCGCTCAGCGAGGGCACTTATTGCGGCCTGACGCTTCAGGGCAATGTCACGCTCAGTGCCGGCGTCTATGTCATCAATGGCGGCTCGCTGAAGATCAATTCCAACGCCAATATCAGCGGCACCGGCGTCACTTTCTATCTCACCAACGGCGCCACGCTGGATTTTAACGGCAATGCCGACATCAATCTGACGGCGCCGACCTCGGGCACTTATTCCGGCATCCTGTTCTATGGCGACCGGACCCAGCCTTCGGCGGTGAACAAGATCAATGGCGACGCCACCTCGAACATGACGGGCGCCTTCTATTTCCCCAGCCAGGAAGTGGACTTCCAGGGCAATTTCAGCGGCAGCGGCGGCTGCACCCAGGTGGTGGCCGACACCATCTATTACACCGGCTCGGCGACCTTCTCGACCAATTGCTCGGGCAAGGGTCTGAAGACGATTCCGGTGCCGGGCAGCGTGACATTGGTGGAGTAGGACATGCGCAGATTCTTATCCTGGATCAGAGATTTCCGCGGCTCGGCTTCCGGCATCGCGGCCACCGAATTCGCGCTGGTGCTTCCCTTCCTGGCGGCCATCGTGGTCACGCTGCCCGATATCGGCCAGGCCGCGTCCGGGGTGGAAGGAATGGAAAGCGCGGTGCGCGCCAGCATCCAATATGCCATGGGCGGGGGCAGCGACATGTCGGTGGCCCAGACGGTGGGAATGCAGGCATGGTCGAGCAAACCCAACAACGCCCAGCTGACAGCCTCGGTGTCCTGCACCTGCAATGGCGGGGCGGGTATTTGCGGCCAGCTCTGCGCCGACAGCTCGACGCCGCAGACCTATGTCACGGTGGCGGCGTCCGGTTTTGTCGGCGGCAGCACGGTCGGCTTTAACGACAGCATCAGCCGCACGGTACGCGTCCAATGACCCAGCCTCGTCGCGACCTTCGGAGCTTCAAGCGGGATCAGGCGGGCGCCACGGCGGTCGAATTCGCGTTGGTCTCCACCGCGCTCTTTGCCTTCATTTTCGGCATCGCCGCGCTGGGGATGATGCTTTTCAACGATCTCAGCCTGCAATGGGCCGTGACCAAGGCGTCGCGCATCGCCGAGATCAACAACGCTGCCACCCAGAGCGATGTGTCCACCGCCGTCAACGCCTATCTGGCGCAAATGAGCCTTCCCACCGCCACGGTGAGTTATTCCTCCAGCGTGGGCGTCAATGGCGTGCGCACGGCCAACATCTCGGCCAGCTACACCCAGACTTATATGGTGCCGATGATTTCGACCTTCACCATCAATTTCAACTCGGCCGTCACCGTTCCCCAGCCGAGTTAGCACCCGATTGCGGGCCCGGCCGATTCCGTCAATCCGCACTGAAATCCAACTCCGCCGTCTTCACCACCCCGGCCCGGCGGCCGGGCGCGCGATGGTACGCCCAATGAAGGTTGGTGTGGGCGATCACCTTGTCAGGAGGCGGCGCGCCCCACCCAGTCAGGTCTTCCGTGGTGTGGGCATCGCTCACCAGGATTGCGTCATAGCCCCTTGCGATGGCGCCATGAAGCGTGGAGCAGATGCATCCGTCGCTCTGGGCGCCGGTCACGATCAGCCGCCCGATCTTTTGCCGCGCAAGGATCTCTTCCAGCACAGTGTCCTCGAAAGCGTCGGGATAGCGTTTCTCTACGATGGTTTCGCCCACCGCGGGTGAAAGCTCGGGAACGATCTGCCAGGCGCCGCTGCCCGGTTCCAGATTCGCGCCGGCGTGGAGTATCCAGATCACAGGCTGGGCCGCCGCACGCGCTTTTTCCACCGCGCGCTTGATGTTGGCGACAATCGCGTCGCGCGCAAAAGCGGCCGCCACCACGCCGGTCTGCACGTCCACCACCAAAAGCGCCCGGCCAGGCCGTCCCGCAAGCGTGCTCATCGTCCTCGCAACCTCGCATCGGCTTCTCAGCATGGGCAAAGCCCACCTGTCAGGCAAGTCCAGGCTGCTTGACACCTACACTTGTAGTAGTAGCGTCTATCCTGGCGGACGTTGGGATAGCGGGGATGCAGCCCAAACTCACAAAGCTCGAACTGCGGATCATGGAGATTGTGTGGGCGAGCGGCCCGCTGGCGGTGCGCGACGTACAGGCGCGGCTGCCCACTCATCGGCGTCCCGCCTACACCACCGTCCAAACATTGATGTACCGGCTGGAAGCCAAAAAGGCGTTGAAACGCACGGCCAAGATCGGCAACGCGCATCTGTTCGAAGCCACCATCACCCGCCAGTCCGCCCATCGCCATCTGATAGACGAGTTCATCGCACTTTTGGGCGGCAGCATTCGGCCCGTCATGGCCAATTTGGTGGATGCGGGCAAACTCACGCTCGACGATGTGCGCGAAGCCGAAAAGCATCTGCAGAAAATCTCCAAGAGGGGCAGCAAACCGTGACGGCCCTGCTGCTGGATCATCTGTGGCAATCCTCGCTTTGCGTCGGCGCAGCCGGTCTTCTGGCGCTGGCGTTCCGCCGCAATGGCGCCCATATCCGCTACTGGCTGTGGTTCGCGGCGTCGGTCAAATTCTTGCTGCCGTTTGCCGCCCTGACCGCGCTCGGCGCTTATCTGCTGACGCCAGTGGCGCGCCCGGTGCCCGCCGCCGCGGCGACGCTCACCTTCGTCGAACCGCTGGCAAAGCCTTTTTCCGCGCCCACAACGGCTCTGACCGGAACGCAATTCATCGCCCTGCCCGCTTTAAGTCCCACACGGACGCAGCCCCGCCCAGTGCCCCATGCCGCGCCAATGACTTCCCCGCATCCCAGCCTGCAATCCTGGTTGCTGGCGCTTTGGGCGGCCGGCTTTTCGGTTTTCGTCCTGCGCTGGCTGGTCCTGTGGTCGCGCGTGCACCATCTGCTGGCGGATGCTGTGGCGATGCGGATCGATGCGCCCATCCCGGTGAAATGCCTGCCGTCGCGGCTGGAGCCCGGCCTGGTCGGCATCCTGCGCCCGGTCATCCTGCTGCCCATGGGCATCGAACAACAACTTTCGCCGGCGGAACTCGCGGCGGTTCTGGCGCACGAACTCTGCCATTGGCGTCGCCGCGACAATCTTCTGGCGGCGATCCACATGCTGGTGGAGGCGCTGTTCTGGTTCTTCCCCCTGGTGTGGTGGCTGGGCGTGCGCCTCAATACAGAGCGCGAATGTGCTTGCGATGAAAGCGTGCTGGCACAAGGCAATGATCCTCAGCTCTATGCCGAAGGCATTCTCAAAGTGTGCCGCGCCTATCTGCAATCGCCGCTTGCATGCGTTGCCGGCGTTTCGGGCGCCGATTTGAAGCAGCGGATCGAAGCCATCATGGAAAACCGGCTGGTCCTGCAATTGAACGCCGCGCGCAAATGCGTGCTGAGCGTAGCTGCCGCCTTGGCGCTTGCGCTGCCGCTCGCGCTGGGATTGATGGCCACGCCAGCGTTTAAGGCACCCGCAAAGGCGGCGCCTCTCCTCGCCGCGAACACAAAAAGAGAGGCCGGGCCAGCGGCACTTTTTCCGCCTGCCCTGCCCGCCGAAAACCAGTCCGCCAAAAATCCCATCGCAAAGCCGCTCGCAAGGCAAACGCCGCCGGAGACAGGGCCGCGTGTGGCGCCGTCGCATGACGAGACGTCTGCGCCGCAAGCAGCCGTGCCGATCGATCCGCCCTCGCTGCAACAGGCGCTTGCCGCGCTTTCTTCCGAACCGGCCTCGCTGCCAGGACCGAACAGCGCCCCGCTGCCGACCTTGGCTACGCATGCGCCCGCGCCTTCCCGGACATGCGCCCTGCCGGCCGTCGCCGACCAGGTGAGTTTGCGCAAAATATCCGGAAGCGAGCTGATGACAGTGCCGGTTCGGATCAATGGCGTGGAGAAGCAATTCCTGCTTGATTTCGACACCGATCCCACCGAAATCTCTGCGCCCGCCGTGGCCGAACTGCATCTGCCGCATGTGAACCGCATGCTGGCGTCCCAGGTGTTGGACGGTCCGATCGCTTCGCAAGCGCCCTTTTTCGACGTCAAAGGCGCAGGCACGCCCAACGATTATCGTGGCCGCGTCGGCATCGCCGCCTTCACCATGGGCGACGCCACGCTGCATGACATGCAATTCCTCATCGCCAATGATCGCGACATGGGAAATTCCGCGCCTTATGACGGCCGCCTGACGCGGGCCAACTTCCCCCAATATGACATCGATCTGGATTTCGGCGGCCGGCAGCTGAGCTTCCTCACGCCCACAAGCTGCGCCGATCCCGACCAGGTCGCTTACTGGCCGCATCAGGCGGTCGCAGTCGTGCCCCTGACGCTGGCGGACGGCAAGATGCAAGTGCAGGTGACGATAGCGGGGCATGTGATCGACGCGGTGATCGACACCGCCTCACCCCGCACCATCATGCGCCGCGATATCGCCGAATTGCTGCTCGGTCTGAAAAGTTCGGACATGCCGCAGGCAGGCGATCTCACCGACGGATATGGGATGCAGATCTACACCCATACCTTCCCGCAAATTTCCTTTCCGGGCGGCGTCACCGCCAACAATGTCCCCGCCCTGATCCAGGCCAACAGCATGGTCCACAAGCTCGACAGAAGTCCGGTCCTGGGAAGCCGCGCCACCTTCGCGCGCGATCCGGGCGAACGCATTCCCGACCTCGCGCTGGGCATGGATGTGCTGCATCAGCTGCATCTCTATGCCGCGTTCGAGCAGAGCAAGCTTTATGTGACGCCGGCCGAGAACAAGCCCACCCTGCTTTCCGCAGACTGACCGCTGCCTGTCCGGTTTGCGCTGTCAGCATGACGGAATGAGGCGGGAATGCCCCTTCGCCTCGACACAACTCCGCGTTAGCATGCGCGCACGGGCAAGGGCAGCGACGGGCTGATCGGCACAATCGGGGGATATTATCATGCGCAAGGAAATCTTTGGCGCCTTCGCGGCGCTGTTGGCGGCTAGCGGCGCGGCCGAAGCGCAAACGGCTGCGCCGCCGGCCACCTGCGCCCTGCCGTCCGTGGTCGCATCCAGCGACTTGAAGGAAGTGGCGGGAAGCAATCTCTTGACGGTGCCGGTGGAGATCAACGGCAAGCCCCAGCAATTCCTGCTGGCGGTCGGCACCAATCCCACCGAAATCTCAGAAGCGGCGGTCGGGGCGCTGGGCTTGACCGGGCCGCAATCGACGGAGGTTTTCCAATCCGCCGCGGCGACACAATCCGACGCCAGCATGTTCCGCAACTTCGACACCGGCGCGACGATGCAGGTCACCATGGTCGATGCCAGGAACGCCGTCGCGCAGGACACCAGGGCGCGCATCAATGTCGCCTCTTTCACCATTGGCGGCGCCACGGGCCACAATCTGCGCTTCGTCGTCGCCCCCGACAGCGAGATCCCGAAATCGGCGCCCTATGACGGGATCATGAGCGGCAATTTCTTCAAGCAATATGATGTCGAGATGGATTTCGCCGGAAAGAAGCTCACCTATCTCACGCCGAACAGCTGCCCCGATCCCAACCAGATCGTGTTCTGGTCGCACAAGGCGGTGGCGCAGATCCCCATCAATTTGTCGGACGGCAAGATCGAGCTTCAAGTGACGATCGATGGCCATCAGATCAACGCGATGGTCGACACGTCTTCTCCCAATTCCGTCATGCGCCGCGACGTGGCCGAGGACATGCTGGGTCTCAAGGCCGGCAGGGACATGACGGCCGATGGCGACCGCAAGGACGGGGAAGGCCAGCAGATCTACACCCATACTTTTCCGCAGATTTCCCTGGCGGGCGTTACGGTGCTGAACATTCCCGCCGCGATCCAGACCAACGGCATGGTTCACAATCTGCACCGCGAGGCGATCCTGGGCAGCCGCGCGCAATTCAAATCCGTCGCCCGCATCCCTGCGCTGACGCTGGGCATGGATGTGTTGCGCCAGCTGCACATGTACGTCCTGTACGGACAGCAGAATCTCTATGTGACGGCGGCCAATTAGGCGGCACCGCTAGGCAACCGTGCCTTCCTTCAAGAGCTTCGCCAAAGGATTGGCCATAGGCGGCGCGATACGCCTCAGCGTGTTGGTGTCGCGATGGTCGAAGGCCGGCGCCTTGCCCTTCACCGCCAGATCGGTGCGGGTGACATAACTCCAGCTATCGTCATCATGGAAAGTGATGTCGATGCGGTAATAGTCGGTGCGGAACGCCTCTTCCAGGAATGTGGTGGAGCAGATGCCGAACCGCGTATCGCCGCGCCTTGCCTCGACGGAAATCGCGCGGTCGTCCGGCTTGGCCATGCCGCCCGCCAAGACCACCTGGCCGCGCGGAATGGCGATGCTCTGCATGATGAGCCCGGTGGCCGGCTCCCACAGCCAGTACCCCACTTGATCGTGGAAGGTGATGGCCTCCTCCGGCGTGTTGATGTGGATGTGATAGCGCAGCCCGTAAAACAGCTGCGGCCCGTTGGCCTGGGGGTCGATAGGGTCCATGCGGATATGCTCGCGGAAGACCCGCCGCTCCGGCCCCTCCGCCTTGGGCGAGAGATCCACACCCTGATCGGATTGCCACACGCCCGCCAGGCGCCTGAGCGGTCCCAGATTGGCCAGCGTGTCCGGCGCGACATCCTCCGGTTCGGTAAAGACATCGTCGGGAATGTTCGCCATGGCCTTCGCTACCCCAATATGGATCCCACGAACATGGCCCGAACTTGACCGGCCCGGCAAGGCGATGCCTTCGTGGGGGTTCGCAGGGAGGGGCGCATGCCCTAATCTGCACGCCGGCGATATGAGGGGGACATCATGTCGAAGCTCTTGTTCGCGACATTCGTGGCATTGTTGCTGTCGGACGGCGGCGTTCTGGCGGCGGAGACTTGTGCCCTGCCCCAGGTGGCCGACACCGCCGCCCTGAACCCGGTCGCCGGCAGCGACCTTATGACCGTGCCGGTCGCCATCAACGGCAAGCCGAAAAAATTCCTGCTCGATATCGGTAGCGGCCCGATGGAAGTCAGCCAAGCGGCGGTGACCGAGCTCAGCCTGCCCGAAGCCGCCAAGATGACCAGCACCATTCAGTTGGGCGGCACCGGCAGTATGGCCAATATGGGCTCGCAACAATCGCTGCACATGGACGCGCCGGTTTACGACGTGAAAGGCAATCAGGTCGCCAACGCCATGCGCGCGCGGGTGCGTGTCGGCGCCTTCACCATTGGCGGCGCCACCGCCAACAATCTGCAATTCATCGTCGCCAGTGACGGAGAGATCGCCAAGGACGCGCCCTATGACGGCCTCTTCTCCACCGATATCTTGCGCCAATATGACGTGGAGCTGGATTTCGCCGGAAAGCAGATCAGCTTTCTCACCCCCGTCAAATGCACCGATCCCAACCAGGTGGTGTTCTGGTCGCATTATGAGATCGGGGTGATCCCCATGAGCGTGCTGAACGCCAAAATCGTCGTGCCCGTGACGGTCGAGGGTCATCCCCTGGATGCCGTCATCGACACAAGCTCGGCGCGCACCGTGCTTCGCCGCGACATCGCCGAACTCACGCTGGGTTACAAGGCGGGCGCGCCGGGCATGATGCCTTCCGGCGACCTCAAGGACGGCAGGGGCGAAACCGTCTATGCCCACAATTTCTCCCAGATTGCCTTCGCCGGCGGCGTCACCGCCGTGAATGTCCCCGCCTTGATTGAGACCAACAGCATGCTGCATGACGCGGACAGCGGCGTGGTCTTGGGCAGCAAGGCGCGCTCGACCGACACCCGCATCCCCGACCTCACGCTGGGCATGGACGTGCTGCACCAGCTCCACATCTATGTGGTGTATGGGCAGAAGAAGCTCTACGTCACCGCCAACCAATGAGGGCCGCGGCGGCTTCAGGGAATAACACCGTGCGCCAAGTTCTGCTGCGCTTTGCAGCGGTCGCCGTCCTGATTGGGAGCCCCCTTCAGGCGCAGCCCGTATCGGCGCAAGAGGCCGACACGTCGCCGCATAAGGTCCACTTCGTCGCGACCAACGACCATATCAAACTGGAGGTGCTGGATTGGGGCGGCACGGGACGGCCTTTGATCTTCTTGGCCGGCCTGGGCGGCACCGCGCATGTGTTCGACAAATTCGCGCTGCAATTTAGGGGCAAGCATCATGTCTATGGCATTACGCGGCGTGGCTTTGGCGCCTCGGACAAGCCGGCGCCGGCAACCGACAATTATGCCGCCGACCGGCTAGGAGACGACGTGCTGACCGTGATCACGGCACTCAAGCTCGACAGGCCCGTGCTGGCCGGCCACTCCATCGCGGGCGAGGAAATGAGTTCCATTGGGACACGCCACCCGGAGCGGATCGCCGGACTGGTCTATCTCGATGCGGGCTATGCCTATGGCTTCTATGCGCCGGGAAATCTCATCCCGCTTGGCTCCAATCTCACCATCGACGCCAATGACATCAACCGCAAGCAACGCCAGGCGAGCATGGCCGGCATTACACCCCAGGCGGCTGCCCTATTGGATGATTTGAACCGCACAAGCCTTCCGCAACTCAAGACCGATCTCGCCGCCACCCGGCGCGCCATGCGGGACATGGGCAAATTCCTGCCCGATTCCGGCTCGCCGCCG
>DATNGI010000034.1:0-4597 GCA_035605955.1 Rhizomicrobium sp. | reverse complement strand
AGGGCCGGCACGCCGTCGGAACCGGCCAGGTGGCCCGCGCCCACGGTGATGAAGAAGGTGTGCTTCTCTCGCAGCATGGTCTCAATCTGAAGCGCCCAGCGGGCGCTGCGGTCGGTCAAGAGCGCCTTCTTGGCCTCGGGCTGATCCGCCAGCTCTTCATTCATCAATTTGGCGAGCTTGTCGGCCTCGCCCTTGCTCCAGGCGTCTATCAAGGACGCCAGATCATCGTCGCTCTTGCGATAGTCTTTCAGGTCGGACACGAATTCTTGTAGCTGCAACTTTTCGTCGCCGCTTGCCAGCAGCCGCAGCTGCTGCTCAACGGTCTCAAAATAGCGCATGGGCTTGTGCCTTTTGTTGGCGATCGTCATCACGGCGTGATCCACGCCGGCATCCGGCGAATAATGTTTGGCGGTGCCCTCGGCTACCAACAGTTGCAGCGACACCAGCCAGGGCTTTTCGCGATCCACCATTTGAAGCGGCAAATGCGCATCGGCGATGGCGGCGTCGAAATCGGCTTGGACGGCGGAGGGGAGCGATGCCCGCAGCGACTGACCTGGCGGCAAGGCGCCCAGAGTGGCGATCAAGTCGCGAATTTCGGCCTGCGCTTTCTCGTCGGCGGAAACTTCGAAGACGAAGACATCCGAATGCGCGATGGCGGCGTTGATCGCCGGCGTACGCCAGTCGATGGTCTTGGGCAGCAGATGGATAGAGCCCAGGAGATATACTTCTCCCATGGGGCCTTTGACGTGCCAAAGCGCGGGATGAGCATGAACGATGGGCTCGGCGCGCAGCGGCGCAAGCAGCGCAAAAAGAGCGAGGAGGGAAGCCACAAATCGTCGAAACATCATTCATCCTTCCTGCCGCGCACCGATGCTACGCTGGCGCTAGTCGGTGCTGGGCAGAGTAGCGGCGGCCACTGGCCGTCGCTACTCTTCACCGAATCTGGCCTCTATGAGCGCTAACATCGCCTTCATGGCGTCGTCCGCATCCGGTCCGTCGGCTTCCACACCGATCTCGCTGCCCAGGCTTGCCGCCAGCATCATCAATCCCATGATCGAGCGCGCATTCACCCGATTGCCATCCTTGAGAATAGTGATCTCCGATTGGAAGCGGGCGGCCGCTTCGACTACCTTGGCGCTGGCGCGGGCGTGCAGGCCGCGTTTGTTGGTGATCCTGGCGGTCGCGCGAAGCGTTTCACTCACGCAGGCGCGCCCAGATCGGCGGATCCGGCGCGCATATATTTGCGACCGGCCTCGATCGCCTCTTTCACGGCCTGCTCCAGCGGCAACTTGCCCCTTATGTCGATCAGCTTGATCAGGCTGGGCAGATTCATGCCCGCCAGCACTTCGATCTTGGTGCGATCCAAAAGCGTGAGCGCCAGATTGCAAGGCGTGCCGCCGAACATGTCGGTGGCGATCACCACGCCCTGGCCGCTGTCCACTGCCTTGGCCGCCGCCGCGATCTCGCGCTGACGCCGCTCGATGTCATCCTCCGGCCCGATGCAAACGGCGCGCAAATGGGTTTGCGGTCCCACCATATGCTCCATCGCGGCAATGAATTCCTGGGCGAGGCGGCCGTGTGTGACGAGAACTAATCCGAGCATGGGCTATCCGTGCAAAGCAGGGGAAAATAGGCCCGGCGCCCAACAAGGCAAGGTCTATTTCCGGCTTTTTTATGTGGGGTTAAAATCCTCGCGCAACAAGCCTTGGGCAAAAGCCGCCAAAGCCAGGCGAATCTTGGCTGGCGCTGAGGGCAGCCGGCCGTCCAGTAAGATGAATGGCGGTGGCTTGACCGGTTTGAGCGGCCTGGGTGGCGTATAGGTGGCTGGTGCGGGCAGGCGCTCCACCGCCGTCTCCAGCTTCACCGCCAATGCGATCACGGCTTTTGGTGCGAAAGGCAGGGCGACAATGCCCAAGCCGCGCACCTCGATCAGTCCGGCGATGGATTTCGGCGCGCGCGCGCAAAGTTTGCCCCGCTCGACGGTGAGTTCGGCGCGGTCGTCCGCCACCAGCTTTGCGCCATCATCGATCAGGCGCAACGCCAGATCGGATTTGCCCGCGCCGCTGCCGCCCAGGATCAGCACGCCCTGGCCGCTGATCGCGACGCAGCTGGCATGGATGTTGACGGCTTTTGGCGTCATTGCGCCACGACCGGCAGCTCCACCACAAAGCGGGCGCCGCCGCTGGCTTTGCCGGGCTCGCGAGAGACGCGGTTTTCCGCCCAGATGCGGCCTCCGGCGTTCTGGGTGATCTGCCGCGCGATGGAAAGGCCGAGGCCGGAATTCTTGCCGAAGGTCTCGCCGGGGCGTTCGGTGTAAAAGCGTTCGAAAATGGATTCCAGATTGTCGGCGGGAATACCCGGTCCGGAATCCTCCACCGTGATGCGTGCGAAAGCATGATGCTTCTGTGCTGTGATCACCACCTGGCTGCGATCGGGGCTGAAGGAGATCGCATTGTCGATCAGGTTGCGGAACACCTGACCCAAGCGCTCGTCATGACCCATGACCTTGCTGCCTGCCGGAAGCTCGTCCTTGAGCACGACCACGACGCCGCGGCCATGATCGGTAACGTCGTAGATGTCGACAATGACTTTTAGAAGATGAGAGAGCTCGATCTCGGTGCGGGCTTCGCGCGACAATTCCGCGTCCAGCCGTGAAGCGTCGGAAATATCGGTGATCAACCGGTCGATGCGTTTCACGTCGGCGCGAGCCAGCACCAGCAGCTTTTGGCGTGCCGCATCGTCGGGCGCCCGTACGATCATCTCCATGGCGGACGCCAGGGAGGTGAGGGGGTTTTTCAATTCATGCGCGACATCGGCGGCGAAACGCTCGATGGCTCCGATCCGGTTATAAAGCGCCGCCGTCATCTCTTTCAGGCTGTCCGCCAGATCGCCGATCTCGTCATTGCGCTCGGGAAAGCCCGGAATGACGTCGCGCCCGCCGGAGCCGGAGCGCACCTGGTCGGCGGCGGCCGCCAACCGTCTGACCGGCTCGGCAATGGTGCGGGCGAGATAAAGCGAGGACAGTAGCATCACGCCGAAAGCGACCAGGAAAACTTCGAACAGCGTGAAGCGCTCCTGACGCAGGATGTCGTCGATGTCGCCACCCTCGGTGGTGACGAGGAGTTCGCCAAACTGAAGCAATACCCCGCGAATGGGCACGCCCACCGACAGGACCAGCCTGTTCTGGGAATCCACCCGTTCGGCGCTCGAGGTCTCGCCATTCATGGCGGCATTGACCTCCTGGTAGATGCGCCCGTCTTCGCCGCCTTCGGAATAGGACGGAAGTTGGCTGAAGGGGCGCACGCCCATCACGCCGTCATAGATGCGCAGCGCCCAGGTCTTGAACCGGTTCCACGGGTCGAGCGGCGGCAGCGGTTCGACTTCCACCACGCCACGCGGAAGAAGCAATCTTGTGTCCGCGAGCTGGTGCCCATTGGGCAGATATATGCGGGCGCGCAGGCGCGTGGGCGCGATCAACTCGCGCAACAGCAATTCGGTCAGATCTGCATTCAGCGCCTGGCTCTGATTGTCGACGGCGTATTTTCCCAACACGCTGGCGACGATCGCGGCCTGCTGCTGAATGCCGGCGAGCCGCTCTTCGACCAAGCCGCGGCCGGAAGATTGCACCCCGATCACGCCGCCGATCAGGATCAGCAGCGCCAAGGCATTGAGGGCGAGAATGCGCCAGGTGAGGGCGGAGAAGTGGGGCACCACTACTCCTTGTAGCGGTAGCCCACGCCGTAAAGCGTCTCGATGGCGTCGAAATCGTCCGCCACCACTTTGAATTTCTTGCGCAGCCGCTTGATATGGCTGTCGATGGTGCGGTCGTCGACATAGACCTGATCGTCGTAAGCCGCATCCATCAAACTGTCGCGGCTTTTGACGAAGCCCGGCCGCTGCGCCAGGGCCTGCAGGATCAAGAACTCGGTGACGGTGAGGCGCACCGGCTTGCCGTCCCAGGTGCATTCATGCCGCTGCGGATCTAGCGCCAGCTTGCCGCGCACCAGCGCTTCTTTTTTTTGCTCGCCCGGCTGGGGTGGTGCGCTCTTGGCTTCGGCGCGGCGCAAGACGGCGCGCACCCGCTCCAGCAATAACCGCTGGGAGAAAGGCTTGCGGACATAATCGTCGGCGCCGGCATTCAGTCCCATCAACTCGTCGATTTCTTCGTCCTTGGAGGTCAGGAAGATCACGGGGAGGTCGGGGGCGCCCTGGCGCAGGCGGCGCAGCAATTCCAGCCCGTCCATGCGGGGCATCTTGATATCCAGGATGGCGATGTCGGGCGGGGTGGTGGTCAGCGCGGTCAGGGCCGCGGCAGGATCGGAGAAGCTGCGGACATGGTAACCCTCCTGCTCCATCAGCATGGTCACCGACTCGAGAATGTTCTTGTCGTCGTCTACGAGGGCAATATTGGCCATAAAAATTCCGGACGGTCGCCGCAGGCCTTAGTATAAGGCCCTGACCGGCAAAGCAAAGACTAATGGAACTTTGAGAACTCCCTGTGGACCGACCCGTTCCCTATGAACCGCGCCGATTCCAGAGCGCGGTCCCTTATTACCAAACCTACCGGCTGCCTTATCCCGAGCGGCTGATCGCGCGG